>PAVT01000040.1 GCA_002713165.1 Verrucomicrobiota bacterium | reverse complement strand
TGAGTTGTTTAGGAAATATTTCTCCTTTTCTTGTTTTACTCCACCATAAAAGGTTTTGGCTTTTTCCTTTCCAAGCCAAATCAATTTGATTCATCACCAAATTTAAATCGTTCAAGCCTTCTGCGGAAAATATTTCAGGAGATTGGCCAATAATTTCCTCCTTTGTGAATCCATATTTGTTCAATACAGTTTGATTGACATCAATAAATTGACTTTTTTTACTTAAAATATAGAGTAGTTCGTGAGAGTTGTTAAATATATCTCTATAGCTTTTCTCTGATTCTATTAGCTTGTTCTCTGCATCTGTAATGTCTGAAATATCCACTATCTGAGCAAGCTGATTAATTGGTTCCCCTTTTTCATTCCTTTGCAAAACTATTTTCAACAATGTACTTACTATACTTTTATCCTTCCTTAAATATCTTTTTCGCATTTCTAAAAAAGGAATTTCTCCATTAAGTAATTTCTTTCTTAACTCCAGATTTATTCTCATATCTTCTTTAAAAGAGAAGTAACTCACGTTCTTATTTAGTAACTCCTCTTTTGAATATCCTAAAAGTTTTTCAAATGAATTGTTTGTTTTGCTAATGACACCATTTAAATCAGATATAATTAAACTAATTGGCGACTGTTCGTACAATACAGAATATTGGTAATAGTTATATTTAAGTGCTTTTTCTAATTCAACACTCTTAGTAATGTCTTTAGAATTGGTAATTAATACTTCTTCTCCAAAGTGCTTCCCTTTCTGAATGATTATTTCTAAATCAAGAATTTTTTTACTTTTTGTGATTATTTTTTTTTGAAAAGTAATATTCTCTCCATTCCATGCTTTTTTATTTATATCTTCCCTTTCGTCATCATAATTTTCATAATCAAAAGTCGAATACTTTTTTCCTAATATCTCACTCTTATTATATCCAAAAAGTTGACATATGCTGTCGTTTACATCAATTATAATTCCTTCCTTATTCATTATACAAATTGCAAATGCACTCTTTTTAAATAAAGTTTCATAATTCTCTTCAGAGGATATTTTAAGTTGATCAAATTCTGCAGATAAGTTTAAATCCTTAAGGTTTTTATAAACATCTATATGCACCAACCACATTTCAATATTTCTGTATTGAAATGGTTTATTGGAAATGGTTAATATTCTTTGATCATTGAGTTGTATGCTTTTTTTTGTAAGCTCATCCACTGTTTTGAATACCAATTTTCCATTGATAATCAATTCTTGAATAAATCTATTTCTTAATTCAGTTCCATGATTTAAATCAAATATTTTAGCCGCAGTTGTATTGGCTTCATAAATTTTTCCATTGATAGGATGAACCAACAATAATCCATTTCTTGATTGATTAAAGATGTGTTCTACCAACACATCTTTTTCTTTAATCTTTTCTCTAAAATATATTCTCGCTTTTGTCAAAGAAAAACCTGCAAATCCAATCAATAAAAATGAAGGAATAAGAATATTTATTGGAGTTTTTAACTTAAACTCTAGGGCGATTATAGAAATAATTAGTATTGAAAATACTAGCCCGTTAAACCTCCAAAAAGGTTTAAGATTTGAAAAGGTAAAACTTATAAACGAAAAAATCAGAAGTACTGCATAAAAAGTCTCTTTGTTATATTCATTCTCATAACCAACATAAAAAACATAAAAGATTGCTGAAAGGTAAATGAGATTTGTTAGGGTTCGAATGTTCCTTTTAAACCATTCGAAAACAAAAGTTAATATAAAAATTGCTCCATACACTATGCAGGAAGCTGTAATAATCTTAAAGCTAAAATCTACTTCTTTAAAGAAGAAAAAAAATTGAGCAAAAAATTGCTCGAAGATGATCGCAAAGATGATCTCTAAACGAATTAATCCAATTTTCGAATTGAATATCGATGATGTGGAGAAAACTCTTGGCATTGATTCAAATGTAATCAATGCCTTTAGGTAAATGAAAATTATAACTCTTCCTTATCGTACTTTACTTTTTGACCGTTTATTTTCTTTTCTTTATCGTCTTTATAAGTAATAGTCATGCGTTCAAAACCACTATCATCAAACCATTTCCATTTCCCTTCTTTACTCCCATAACTGTAGTTTTCTTCCCTTACCAATACCCCATCCTTATTGAAATATTTATGTTTTCCATCAGGCAAACCCTCAATGTAATTTCCTTCAAAAGCTAATTTCCCATTTGGATGTTTAAATACCCAATATCCATTTCTTTGTCCATACCTATATTTTCCTTCCTCCAAATGATCATTTAATTGATAGAACCATTCTCCTTCCTTTTCACCCTCATAATATTCGCCTTTTGTTATTATACTTCCATCAATGTCAAATTCTTCTAGGTATCCATCTTCTACACCCCTTCTAAATTCCTCTGTTCTAAGAATATTACCATTTTCATAATACCATTTCCATTCACCTGAAAATTTCCCATTTTTATCAAAATTACCAGTCTGCTCTATCTTTCCATTTGCAAAGTAAAAATTCCATTTTCCTGTCTTATTACCATCTTTATAACTTCCTTCTGATTTTATTTTTCCATCCAAATAATAATGCTTCCATTTTCCTTGATACAAGCCTTTAATATCAATAATTCCTTCTGCCAATAAATATCCATTTCTATATAACTTACTCTCAACTATTTTTCCATCCTCATTGTAATAATTAGAAACACCATCTTTTTTCCCTCCTTTATTAAATGTTGAAGCAGATTTTATTTGACCATTTTTGAAATATTCATATTTAATGTCAAAGTCGGCTAGGTTCGATTCATTTTCTTGTTCAATACCATTTATATAGAGCACTGCACTCAGCAATTCACCATTTTTATTGTATTCCTTATAGTAACCGTTTAATTTATCGTCTTTGTATCTTTTTTCTACGTTTAAACGCATATTTGGAAAATATATCTTCCACAACCCTTGCTTTAATCCATTTTCATCTTTTTCGTTGATTTTCTCCTTTGATGTTAAAAATCCATTCTTATAATTAAACAATTGTATGATTCTTCCGTCCTCTGCATATTGTATAGCTAAGCCATTTTCATTACCCATTTTATAGGGTATCATTTTTTTAACTTTTAGAATACTATCATTTTTTGAAGGGAAATACTGATATGATTTCCCTTCTTTTTTGTCATTTACAAAGGTTTCTTCTCTTGTTATTTCTCCTTCCTTATTATAGAATCTATAAATTCCATCTTTTTTATTTTCCTTATAGTTTATTTCATAACTCAACAAACCTGTTTCATCATAGAATCTCCATAAACTATCAAGTAAAAAGTTCTTTCTGTTTCCCTCTGATTTTTTTGTACCATCTTCATAATAAGCTATCCAAAAATCATTGGGTTTTCCATCAATTAAATACCCTTCACTTGATATATTTCCATTCTCATAGAAGTAAGCCTTATAATGTGAATGGTTTCGATCAATTACCTGAGAGATGGCTGAAAGATGAACGATAAAAAAAACGCCCAGAACTGGAGTTTTAAACAACTCTATTATATTATTAATTTTTTTAATTTTTTTAAAATTTAATTGATTACTACTACTAGTCTGTTGAAATTGTTCAATTAAAACACATTAAAATTTAGGTGTTTGACTTATTAAATAAAAGTAACACTTTTTAAACAGCTTTAATTTTGATGATATGCTGATATTGTTTATTCTGTAGTTGTTTTAAACAAAATTTTTAGTTTAATATTTCGAACGATTAGTGTATAAATAAAATAGCGTATGCTGTTAAGAAAAAATAATAAAGTGTTAAAAACTAAGAATAGAAAAAGTGTTTAGCATGGAATATAATTAGAAGTGTTTTTTTTGTTGAATAATGCAAACAAAAAGAATAAGAACTTATAAGCTACTTGTCACTTAAAAAAGAACTTATATAAACACTTTTTTAACAGTCTAGTTATAATACCTCGATTATCCAGACCACTAATGGTTGATTCTTAATTGATTTTTATGCTGCATTTTGGTATTTAATTTCTGGTTTTTCTCCTGTTCCTTGATGCTTTCTGTTGTTGTATTTATCTATCCATAAATCTATTCCTCTGTACAACTCTAATCCGTCTTTTGAAGGGTTTAAATAAATGTGTCGATATTTTATCGAACGCCAAAAACGTTCGATGTAGATGTTGTCCAATGCTCGTCCTTTGCCATCCATAGATATTTTTATTTTATTCTTTTTGAGCAAGTTGATATACTCTAAGCAAGTAAATTGAGAGCCTTGGTCTGAATTTAAAATTTCAGGCTTCCCGTTTATTTCTATACCACTTCTAACTACTCGTAGACTAGATTCAGCATCCAACGAATTAGATAACCCCCAGGAGACAATTTTCCTACTGAATACATCTATTATGGCTGTTAAATACATGAACCCTTCCTTCATCGGAACATAGGTAATATCTATTTCCCATACTTGATTGGGCTGTTCAATCTTCAAGTTTTTAAGTAGATAAGGATGGATGTATTTTTTTTCGCCTAACACAGTTAGCTGCTTTCTTGGGTAGATGGGAACGATGTCTGCTAAGCGCATAAGCCGTCGTACCCGCTCATATCCTGCCTTATATCCGTTTTCCTCTAACATTGCCTGCATGGTTAATACACCGGATGTTGGATCTTCAGTAATGTGTTGATCCATTAATCGCATCATCTCTAAATTTTCTACAGATTCACCTTTTCTAACGTAATAAAACCCCCCTTTAGAGATACTTAGAAGCGAGAGCTGACGATTTATTGAAATTCCTGAATCTTTGCTAACTAGGTTCTTTTTCACGTCGTGTACCCCAATTTGGTTAAGCTTTTTTTTAAAAAATCTCGCTCCATTTCTAGCTTACCAATCTTGGTATACAATTTCTCAGTTTCTGCTTCTACCTTATCCGTTTTAACAGATTTACCTTCAAATACAGAACTGCTATTTTCGAGAAACTCTCGCTTCCACTGACTTATTTGATTCTGATGTACTTCAAAACGAACCGCTAACTTTGCAAGCGGCTCTCTCTCTTTTAGCGCTTCAATAGCAACTTTCGCTTTGAATTCATTGCTGAATTTCCTTCTTGTTCTTTTCATAATTTCCATTTTCTAAGTTATAAATTTTTCAACTTAACTAATGGTTCGAATTTGTCGAGGTATTATAAGTTTTTTGATATGAAAAAAAACACCTTTCATCATCTAGTAATAAATCAATCTTTACAAACTAATTAACTTAGACAAAAATTTTATAAAATGAATGTTGGAATTGCAAGCGATCATGCAGGTTTTCAGTTAAAGGAACAATTGAAAACTGAATTAAAAAATATGGGGGTTGATATTACTGATTATGGAACTAATTCTGAGGATAGCTGTGATTATCCAGACTTCGCACATCCTTTAGCAAAGTCCATTGGTAAAGAGAATGAGCTAGGCATTGCAATTTGTGGAAGTGGAAATGGAATTAATATGACTCTGAATAAATATCCACACATACGTTCTGCGATTGTTTGGAACAAAGAATTAAGTGAACTAGCCAGACAACACAACAATGCAAATATCATTGCTTTACCTGCTAGATTTATTGATTTAAAAATTGCAATTGAAAGTGTAAAACAGTTCTTAGAAACAAGTTTTGAGGGTGGAAGACACCAACGAAGAGTTGAAAAAATATCAATTTAATCATGAAAAAATATAAAACACTTCTATTCTGTCTTTTTTGTGGGTTTAATATAAGCGCTCAAAAATTTGATAGCACAGCTTGGAAATATGCAAATACTATTTCTGTAGAGGAGTTGAGTAAACATTTACACATCATCGCCTCTGATGAATATGAAGGAAGAGAAACTGGAAAAGCTGGGCAGAAGAAAGCAATGGAATATTTAATTAAAGAGTTTAAAACGTATGGGATAGAAGATGTTAAAAGGTTAAATTATATTCAAACATTCCCATTAATTGAGCAAGAAAGTAAAGGGATAATTCTTACAATAGATCAAAAGAATTACGAATTAAATAAAGACTTTATTGTGTCACCCGCTATGCAAGTTAACCGGATTATAGAATCAAAAGTTGTCTTTGTGGGTCATGGAATAGAGGAAGGGAACTACAGCAGTTATAAAGACATAGATGTAAAAAACAAATTTGTGTTCTTTTGGAAAGGAACACCTAAAAAAGCTAAGTTATCCAAGGAATGGACTTCAAAAGAGAAAGTAGAATTAGCAAAAGAAAAGGGAGCTATTGGGGTAATGTATTATAATGATCGACTAAAGGCTGGTTTAGATATGTATAAACATTTTTACGAGCGTAAAGCAGTTAAACTGAAAGATGACTTTACCATAGAAACTCCTATCATCGCATTGACAGAAGAACCGGCAAAAGCAATTTTAAAAGAAGCAGGTCTTGACATGGAAAAACTGAACGAAAAAGGTTTAAAAAAATACAAGAATGCAAAATTGCCGGCCACATTGATTATTGAAAAGCCGACCACTGAGTTAAGCGGAGAAAATGTATTGGCCTACATACCGGGAAGTGATAAGAAAGAAGAACTTTTGGTCATTACGGCACATTATGATCATATCGGTATAGAAGATTCGTTGGTTTTCAATGGGGCAGACGATGATGGAACTGGCACAGTGGCTTTACTTGAAATCGCTCAAGCATTTCAAGAAGCCGTAAAAGACGGGGCAGGACCCAGGAGAAGTATCTTGATAATGCCAGTATCTGGCGAGGAAAAAGGCTTATTGGGTTCGAAATATTACAGCAATCACCCAACATTTCCTCTAGAAAAAACAATCGCTAACCTCAATGTGGACATGATTGGAAGATATGATGAAGCGCATGCCAACGATAGCAATTACATTTATTTAATTGGAGCCGACCGATTGTCACAAGACTTGCACAACCTTAGTGAACAAGTCAATAGAACATACATGAATATTAGGTTGGATTATACATTCAATGACGAACACGACCCCAACAGATTTTACTATAGGTCAGATCATTATAATTTTGCTAAAAACAACATCCCCGTAATTTTTTACTTTAGCGGAGTACACGAGGATTACCACAAAGCCACAGACACTGTTGAAAAGATTGATTTTGAGAAAACAAAGCGCGTAGCACAACTGATTTTCCTAACGGCATGGGAAATCTCAAATCAAGAAGCTACTATTCAATTAAATCCTATTCCTGTAGAAGATTAGTCTTTTAGCATATCTTCCACCAAAGCTTCTGTGCTTTTTACAAAATGGCTATAATACTCACCGGTACTGGGGCCATAAAAGCCAGTATGAATACGCTTAATTTCATGGTTTCTATCAAGAAAAATAGATGTAGGGTAACTCATAATGTGATTGAGCATTGGTAAAGCTTCTGAAGCTTTTGTTTCTCTTGTTGCACCAGCCAATAAAAAAGGATAATTGGCCTTAGTTTTTTCTAACAATCGGTTCAGGTTTGCATAAGCCCTTTCTTGGGTTTTTGTCCTTTCAAAAGCGAGCGCAACAATTTCTAATCCTTCTTTTTGATATTTGTCGTGAAGGGTTTTATAATAGTTTGTTTCATCCAAACAATTTGGACACCAACTGCCCATAATTTGAACAATCACTGCTTTATTCTCAAAACGTGCATCACTCAAAGAAACCGTGTCTCCATTTTGATCAGGGAATTGAAAAGAAAAATTATCATATCCTTTCTTTAAAAAGGTTAATGAGTCAGCATTTTTCAAGGATGCCGTTTCATTTGGGAAGGCAGACCAATTGACCTTGTAGTGGCTTCCCGACAAAAACACACCATCCAAAGTATCTCCCTTGATTTTTGCCTCAAATAGGAAAGCATGAGAACCGTCAAATGTGGAAAGAAACAAAGAATCCTCGGTTCTAACTCCTTCTAAATGTCTGTAATCTCCAGTTTCTGTTGCAAAAGTGCCTAACTGTATACCTTTGTCTGCTTTGAATAAACCAATCGCCTTGAACTCATCTTCTAATCCTTCTCCAAAAGTGACCTCATACTTACCTACAATGGGTGACTTAGAAGATTTATCAAAGCGATTTGTTCTACCATAATGAGCCTTCACAGGAATCCTATAATCTGCGCCTTTGTAATAGTTAACCCATTCACCCTCTAAAAAGGATTCATCATGAACTTTTAGATAAAAAGTTGATTCGAAAACAGGCATTTTGACTATGATGGAATCTTCCTTTCTAAGAATGTTGTTCACCACAATTGTTTCCTTACCATTTACTATTTTAATAAAAGGCTCTCCAGCCTCATACTCAAAGCGAAAACCAAATGGCAAGACTTTAGATTTCAATTTCATATTCATCTTCCACTCGCCTTCATTTAGTACCGTTTCTGAGATAGAGCCATCAAGTATTTTTTCTTCACAAGATGCAAACAGAAATAATAGAAAAACGAATAAGCCCTTACTCAAAGACTTCACGATCCTTTTTTGCATTTTCAACGATTTCTTTTTGTGATTTAATTGCATCCTTTTTGTTTTTTACATTCTCCTTGTTAATGGTGATATCATATTCAAGGTTATTGCTTTTTTCTCTACACTTAATCACCTTTTCTACCGCCTTTTTTCGCAATTCTATAGATTTTTGGTCAAGAGTTTTTTGTTCATCGACGTTATCTATTTTCTTTTGTTCCTTTTTGATTGATTTCTCAAGCTTTTTAATTTTGTCAGCATCCTTTTCTATGCGAACATTTAAATCCCTTAGCTCATTCTCTAAATGCTTGAGTTTCTTTTCTTGGATTTCGTGGTGACTAATGTTTGAGGATTTTGAGATATTGTTGGCCAATTCAAATAAATAAGCCTTGGCGTTATTGTATGAGGTGCTTCCTGGTGAAATCGTTTCACTTCCTTTCTGGAAAATAACCAGTAGTTCGTGTTCTAATTTGGTAAAGTCACGAATTTTGGCCAATAATTTTAAACCTTCAGAGTTAACGCTAGGAATAATTATCCCATTTCCAATTATTTCATTTTTTTTAGATTCAATCTCCCCGTTTTTTTCTTTCCAGTCGTTTTTCAACGCTTTTATGATTTCTTTTTTACTGGCGCGATGTATTTTAACATGCAAGGCGTCACCATAAATCCCCTGAATAGTTTCGGTAGTTTCGGATACAGCAGTAGATTGTGCGTTTTGCGCCAATGAAGAGCTTACAAAGAGAATTGATGCTAGAAAAAAGAAGTTAGTCCGTTTTAATATCATTTGTGTTTTGCGTTTTATTATTGAACTCCACAGAGGTCACTCCGCCTGATATTATTAGCTTCATAACTTCAGTGGAAGAAGCATCGATTAAGCTTACGTTTTTTCGAGGAACAATATAGACCTGACCACTAATGGCATAAGAAAAAGGGAAATACACTGCTACCTTTTCTTTACTGATGCCCAAATCACTCAAGTCATCTTTTGTAATAAAACCGATTCGTTCGCCCTCAAATTGCCCACCCATTTTCACAAGAACTGGTTTCTTAAATTGCTTCTTTTTTCCCACAAAAGCGTTCATCATATCTTTCAATGAGCTGTAAATGATCTTAATCAAAGGAGTGCTTTCAATGGCGCGTTCAACTGGACGTAAATAGTTGAGAAAGACATTGGTTCCAAGATACCCAATTAGCGTTACACCAGCGAGAATGAGCAGGATGCCCAATCCGGGAATATCTAATTCTATTAGACTGTCTAGCAGAACCACTAAATAAAAGATAACATATATGGTTACGGTAATCGGAATAATATAAAACAGGCCCTGTAAAAAGTACTTTGCCATTAGACGAAAGACTCGACTATCCTTTTTAACCATTTAATTCCTGTTTTAGCTTTTTAGGGAGATTAGACACCACTAGATTATAACTTTCATCAATAAGCTGATAAATAATATTTTTTGGCACATCTTTTCGGACGGAAACCGTATTCCAATGTTTTTTATTCATATGATATCCTGGCATTACACCTTGATAATTCGCTCTTAGTTCAATTGATTTTTCAGGATTGCACTTTAAGTTTACTTCCTGAAAGTCATTGATGTTTGCAAGTGCGAAAATTTTACCCATTACCTTAAACACAAGAACCTCTGCATCGAAAGGAAATGACTCAGATACCCCCCTTTTGGTGATGCAATATTCTCTAAAATCCTCCACATTCATAAAATAAAATTACGGATTGTAATAAGCAAACAAATTAACCGCCCAGATTCATTGGACAAATTGATCAAAAACACAGCCTTTATAAGCAAATTTGTACACGCACAATAAAATGAAAACAAAGACAAATTCATATTATTTAGATAAAAACCTTAGCTCCACACAAAGGCTCATTGTTGTATTGATACTTTGTCTTTATGGCTTTTTCGCCAACTCCCAAACCATTACTGTAAAAGATGCATTGAGCAATGCACCATTAGAGTTTGTCACCATAGTTGTAGAAAGCACAAATCAGGCCGCACTTACAAATTCTGCTGGTCAAGCGAACATAGAAAAACTAAAAGGCGAAGAAGCTTTGCTGATACGTTCTTTGGGATATAGGAGTTTAAAAATCAGCTACACTGAGGTTGTTCGCAAAAAATTTATTATTGAGTTAACGCCTTTTAGTTTAAAACTAGATGAAGTAGTTGTCTCTGCCAACAGATGGTACCAAAGTGCATATGAGGTGCCGTCAAAGGTAATAAGCATAAAACCAAACGATGTTGCATTTCAAAACCCTCAAACAGCTGCAGATTTATTGGGTTTATCCAATAAGGTGTTTATTCAAAAAAGTCAACAAGGAGGAGGGAGCCCTATGATACGAGGTTTTGCGACAAATCGATTGGTGTACACAGTAGATGGTGTACGCATGAATACCGCCATATTTAGAAGTGGTAATATTCAAAATATCATCAACATCGACCCTTTTGCTGTGCAAAGCACTGAAGTTTTGTTTGGGCCTGGCTCAGTTATTTATGGGAGCGATGCCATTGGAGGGGTAATGAGTTTTCAAACATTAGAACCTCAGTTTTCGCTGAACGACAAACCATTAATAAAAGGAAAAGTCATTGGGAGATATGCCTCTGCAAATCAAGAACAAACAGGGCATTTCGACCTCACATTAGGATTTAAAAAATGGGCAATTGTAAGTAGTTTAAGCCGATGGGAATTTGATCATTTGCGTCAAGGAAGCAATGGCCCCAAAGATTACTTGAAAGACGTATATGTGAAGCGAATAAATGGAAAGGACCAGCTATTTAGACAATCAGATGAGCGCATACAGCGTCCTTCTGCATATACACAATTCAACACCTTGCAGAAAGTGAAGTTTAAACCCAATTCTAATTGGGATTTCGAATATGGATTTCATTATTCAGAGACATCAGCGTTCGGACGATTTGACCGACACAATCGCTTTAGCAGTGGCTTACCTCGATACGCAGAATGGAATTATGGTCCTCAAAAATGGATGATGAACAAGCTTGAGGTAAACCATAACAGCAAGATTGGCATCTTTGACAAGGCTTCTTTAAGGCTAGCACAACAATCTTTCGTGGAAAGCAGAATAAGCAGAGATTTCAATGACCCTCAAAGACAAATTCGAGAAGAAAAGGTAGAGGCATATTCATTTAACCTTGACTTAAAAAAGGCAACCAGCAATAGAAATAAAGTATTTTATGGTGTTGAGTTTGTAAACAATGATGTAAACTCAATTGGATCAATTGAAAACCTTGACTTGAACACAAAACTTAAAGGACCTGACCGTTATCCACAAGCTAAATGGCAATCAATTGCTGCCTATTTCAACAATGAATTTGATTGGAACGAAAAGACAACACTTCAAGCCGGAGCTCGATACAATCAGTTTATATTAGATGCTGACTTTCGGGACAACTTAAGCTTTTATCCCTTGCCCTTCGAACAAGCAAGAATAAATCAAGGGGCGCTGAGTGGATCTTTGGGTGGAGTTTATCGACCAACAGAAAGTTGGGTGTTTAAATTCAACCTAGGAACAGCTTTTCGTGCACCTAATGTTGATGATCTTGGAAACATTTTTGATTCAGAGCCTGGAGCAGTTGTAGTTCCGAACAATGAATTAAAAGCTGAATATGCCTACAACATTGACCTTGGTGTTGCCAAGATTTTTAAAGAAAAAGTGAAGCTTGACTTCGCCGTTTATTATACGCTTTTAGATCAAGCAATGGTGCGAAGAAACTTCAAATTAAATGGATTAGACAGCATTCTTTATGATGGTGCTCTAAGCCAAGTTCAAGCGAGTCAAAATGCTGCAAAAGCTTTTGTTTATGGCCTACAATTGGGTGTTGAGCTAAAGTTACCCAAAGGCTTTTCCTTAAGAGCTGATTTGAATTATCAAGAGGGAAAGGAAGAGCTGGACGATGGTAGTTCAAGTCCTTCTAGACATGCTGCCCCTTTGTTTGGAGGCAGCCAACTGGAATATAAAAATGAAAGACTAAGAATTCTGTTGGCGTATAATTTTCAAGGAAAATTTAAGGCTGAAGAGTTAGCAATCAGTGAAAGAAATAAAACTGAAATCTATGCTTTGGACGCTGAAGGAAAGGCCTACGCACCTGCTTGGTATACAATAAACCTCAAAGCAGAATATGCTTTTTACAAGCAAAGCACACTGCTGTTAGGGGTCGAAAACATTACCGACCAGCGTTATCGCCCATACAGCTCAGGAATCTCTGCAGCAGGCAGAAACTTTATTGTAGCACTCACCCATCGATTTTAATTTATTCCAGTGACTTCCTTACCTGCCTTTAGGTACACAAAAAGGTCCTCAGGAATTCTTACACCTTTCTTTGGGTCCCTTTTGTGACCCAAGCGCACAACGACCATATCCCAGTCAGGAATTGCCACAATGTATTGACCTTGAATACCCCTTGCATAAACGAATTTCACCCCATCGTAATCACCTAACCACCAATGCAACCCATAATAGTCAATGTTTTTATTCTCTTCAGAAGGAATCATCACAGCTTGGAAAGACTCTACTAAAAAACTTGATGGGATAATTTGTTTACCCTGCCATTGACCAGAATCTAATATCAATTGGCCAATGCGGGCAAAATCTCTAGCGTTGCTGTAAAAGCAACAATAAGAACGCTCTAAGCCGCCTTCTTTATTCAAGCTCCAAAGTGCATTTTGGCTGGCTCCAAGTGGTTTCCAAAAATGTTCACTAAAATAATCGGACAGGCTTTGGCCTGTTGCTTCTTTTACAATAAAGGAGAGTAATAAAGTATTTCCGCCCTGATATTTCCATACTCTACCAGCTGGGTGTTGCACTGCTTTATTTACTGTAAGCTCATATAAATCTGTTCCATAGTAAGCTTTGGCCATAAAACCAAATGGGTCACCATAACTTTCACCAAAATCAATGCCCGAACTCATACTTAGTAAGTGCCGAATGGTGATTTTTGATTTGGCAACTGTGTTAAACTCTGGAACAAAATCAGCTACCTTTTGATCTAAGCTTTGGATGTGTCCATCTTCAATGGCTTTACCTATGCAAAGGGCAGTAAAGCTTTTTGCCATTGAAAAAGAGTTTGTTAAGCTTACTTGAGAATAGTCACTCCAATAGCGCTCATAAGCAATCTCTCCACTTTTTAAGATGACCAATGCAGAGGTTTCCCAACGCGCAATTTCATCAATGGTATTATTATTCAGCCGATTGGAATGAAAAGTTAAACTCATTGGCCAAGCCAATTGAATTTCAGCCTCAACTTTACGATTTACAAATTTGGTATAATCGTCTATTGTTGGCCCTGTTTTGCCTACCAGATAAGTACTTCTAACGGCTTTAATGAGATGTGCGTTTCCACTCAGCCACAAGCCTAAACAAATAAGTACAATGGAAACACCAATAGCAACAACAAAACGCAACAGGAATCGTAAAAACTTCACCTTTTAAAGTTAGTAAAAGGTTAGTCTAAATCAGCGAGCATGTTTTTTAAGCCAGTGATTACATCAACCTCAACTGAGTCAATGCCTTTCAATTCCGCCAAATAATAACTTGCCCAATCCCCTAGGTGTATGAGGTATATTGCTCGTTCAATAGTGTTTTCACCTTTTGCAAAGACTTCTTTAATGTTGTCGGTGCATTTGCTTACAACACTTTTTAAATAGTTGATTCTTTCTACGTTTCTGTAAAAATCTGACTCCGCTCTTAAAATAACTACGGCTAAATGATCAATCTTTGATTTCCATCCAACGATTTCATTGTGGTTCATTTCTGGAATCACATGATGCCAGCATAAATTTTTTGAATTCTCATTGATTTGTTGTCTAAACCTAACACAAATTCCTTCAAGACTGGACTCACTATATAGCACAGGAATTTTACCATGTAGGTGATTCGCTAAATTTTTGGCAGTTTCTTGAATGTCACTTTCTTCTTTATCGAGCAAATCAATAGCATTTGAAAGTTCATTTACTTTATTTGCTGAGATCAAACCGTATTTATTGAAGGTGATTAAGGTTTGTGGAAATGCAAGTCCAAACGCAGCCCTTGGTGGCAACCCACCTGAGATAACAATATGATTGTGCCCATTGGTCTCCGCAAAATCCTTGAACTTTCCTCCAGAAGTGATGATGCAAATTTCAGCACGCTTTTTAATTGCTTGATCATACATCATGAGAGTTTCTTCCGTATTTCCTGAATACGAAGAACAGATGACCAATGTGCTCTCATTCACATATACAGGAAGGTGATAGTCTTTATTGACACTGATGGGAACTTGACATTCTTTAGCTAGTAATTGGCTTATTATGGTGCCACTTATGCCTGACCCACCTAGTCCACAAATTAGAACATTTTTAATATCATTTTTTGGCTCGTTAAACTCGGTTTGAGTCCCTATTTTTATTGCTTGAGATAGGTGTTTGCTAAAATCTAGAATCAGTTCTTGCATCATGGCGAATAAATTTAGTTGGCAAAGAAAACAAATTTAAAGCGTTTAGTATGGTTTGAATAGGTATCAATCATGCCTTTGTTTAGTATTTTATTAGAATATAAAACAGTAAAATTCCTTTGTGTAATCCTTTAAAAAGAAAGGGTTTTACCGACATATACAATCGTTAAACACCATCAGAGGTGAATGCATAAATTTGCCCTCACATTTTATATACCATGAGTAGAGCATTGTCAGAACAAGAGCAGCTTAGAAGAGAGTCGTTGCAAAAATTACGAGAAATAGGAGTCAATCCCTATCCGGCATATTTATTTCCTGTAGATGCAAGCAGTTCTTCTATCAAAGAAAATTATGTTGAAGGAAAAGAGGTTGTTATTGCTGGAAGGCTTATGAGCAGAAGAATTATGGGCAAAGCCTCTTTTGCAGAACTTCAAGACGCAGAAGGCAAAATACAACTGTATTTAAACCGCGACGAGCTTTGTCCTGGAGAGGATAAATCCACATACAATGAGGTTTTCAAAAAACTGCTTGATATAGGCGACTTCATTGGAATTGAAGGAAAGCAGTTTAAAACTCAGGTAGGAGAGATTTCTGTTGATGTCAACAAGCTTACAGTTCTTTCAAAAGCATTGCGTCCTTTGCCGATAGTTAAAACAGATGCAGACGGAAAGGTATACGATGCTTTTGCAGACCCCGAACAGCGTTACCGACAGCGTTATGTCGACTTAGTGGTGAATCCAAAAGTAAAGGACACCTTCATCAAAAGAAGTAGAATCATCAATGCGATGAGAGATTTTTTCAATCAGCAAGACTATTTAGAGGTTGAGACTCCCATTTTACAGCCCATTCCAGGGGGGGCGGCTGCAAGGCCTTTTATCACTCACCACAATGCACTGAATACGCAATTGTATTTAAGAATTGCCAATGAACTGTATTTAAAGCGTTTAATTGTTGGGGGATTTAATGGGGTATATGAATTTGCTAAAGATTTTAGAAACGAAGGAATGGACCGAACCCACAATCCCGAGTTCACCGTTTTGGAGATTTATGTCGCTTACAAAGACTATAACTGGATGATGGAATTTACCGAACAATTATTGGAAGATGTTACTAGCAAGGTACTTGGTTCTAGTGAAGTGAAATTTCAAGGAGAGGTGATCAATTTTAAAGCACCCTTTGCTCGGGTGCCAATTTTAGATGCTATAAAAACGCATACGGGAGTAGATGTTGCATTACTTTCTGAAAATCAACTGAGAGAGAAGTGCAAAGAGCTCCAAATAGAGGTGGATGACACTATGGGTAAAGCAAAATTGATTGATGAGCTTTTTGGAGAAAAATGTGAAATGCACTATAAACAGCCAACTTTTATAACTGACTATCCTGTAGAAATGTCTCCTTTGTGCAAAAAACATAGAGAAAATCCGGAACTCACAGAGCGCTTTGAACTTTTAGTAAACGGCAAAGAGTTGGCCAATGCTTATACAGAGCTCAATGACCCCATTGATCAATTGGAACGTTTTCAAGAGCAGCTTAAGTTGTCTGAGAAAGGAGATGATGAAGCAATGTTCATTGACCAGGACTTTATCCGTGCTTTAGAATATGGAATGCCTCCTACATCTGGCATGGGCATTGGCATAGATCGTCTAGTGATGTTTCTAACAAACAACACCTCCATTCAAGAAGTACTGTTCTTCCCGCAAATGAGACCAGAAAAAAAGGCTGTAGAATTATCGGAATCTGAGAAAACGATTTTTGAGCTTTTAAAACAAGAAAATTCAATCGAACTTCCAATCTTAAAAGAGAAAAGTGGGCTGAGCAATAAACAATGGGATAAAGGAATAAAGGGGCTTTCAAAGCATAGTGTAGTGAAAGTTGAAAAAGAAGATGATAAATTAATGGTGAAGATAATTTAAACGAACAAGGAGCTAAAATGATTAATGTAATACCTTATGACCCTAATGTAGATACCCCAGAAATTAGGACAGTAAATTAAATGAATAAATTTACTGAAATGACAAGAAGAAAATTTACAATAAAGTACAAGACGAGAGTAGTTTTAGAATCTTTAAAAGAGCGGTCTAGCTTAGCAGAATTAGCTCAGAAATATGAGTTGCACCCTACTCAAATAAGCAATTGGAAACGAGAGTTTTTAAATTCAGCTGAATCTGTGTTTGAAAAGGGGAATAAATCCAAGAAAACCGAGTCAGAAGAAGAAAAAGAAAGGCTTTTAAAAACAATTGGCCAGCAAAAAGTCGAAATAGATTTTTTAAAGGATGCCTTGCGATAGAACCATTATCAAAACGAAGAAAAATGATAAGCAAGGGTCATTCCAATCTAAGTTTGATCAAGCAAAGTGACTTACTCAGTATTCATCGTTCAGGACTTTATTACAAACCAAAAGGCGAAAGTGAGTTGAATTTAAAGTTGATGCGAGAAATGGATGAACATTACTTATATCATCCATTTAAGGGTGCTAAGCGAATGCATGTTTGGTTAACCAAAGACAGAGGGTACAAAGTGAGCAGAAACAGAATAGAACGTCTCTATTATAAGGTTATGGGGCTTAGAGCCATTCTACCGGGTAGACATACTTCTCGTCGGAACAAATTGCATAAAACTTATCCTTATTTGTTACGAAATCTGACGGTAAAACGCCCTAATCAAGTGTGGGCAACAGATATTACTTACATCCCAATGGAGAAGGGATATATGTATTTAACTGCAATTATTGATTTACACAGTAGATATGTGCTGAATTGGAGTGTATCTAACTCTATGGATGCTGCTTGGTGTAAAGAAGTACTAGAAGAAGCTATTGAGATACATGGCAAACCTGAAATCATCAATACTGATCAAGGAAGCCAATATACGTCGGAGGAGTTTAGCAACTTTGTACTTAAAAGTGATATTAAGTTAAGCATGGACGGCAAAGGAAGAGCAACCGACAATGCTTTTATTGAACGATTATGGAGAAATGTAAAATATGAGAAATTATACCTTAACCCTCCTAAGGATGGTGTGCAACTTTACTCACTAATTAACCAATACTTCAAGTATTACAACAATGAAAGAAGACACCAGTCCATTAAATATGAAATACCAATCAATATTTACAAACAGGTAGCATGATAATTTATACTAACTTTAACCAAAAGCTGTCCTAAGAATTGGGGTGTCTACACTATTATGAGAGTGATAATTGGGGTTCTAAGCTGATCAAACAAATTGATATTGATTAAACTTCAGGTCTCTGGTATAATAAGTTTTCTATGCTACGACTACTAATTTGAGCTAATGAGGATTAACTTCATAATAGTTGCATTCTTATTTTGAATGATCATTTCAATGTCTTAATTTCAATCCGTAAAATGTAGTTTCCGGATGAATAACATATACCTACCAAGCTTAAAAAAATTAAGACTTAAAAACTTTACACTTTATCCGAATGGATTAGATTTTGAATACGATTTTATTAATGGTGTTAATTTGATAATTGGAGGTAATGGAATGGGTAAAACCACTCTTATTAACATCATAAAGTATTCAATCATTGGCAACTATAAAAAAGCATTCGATTTATATAGAACATATCAGGATAGAAAGATTGAAGGAAGAAAGTCTCACTCTATAGATTACTTTAAGAATAGACTAGACTCCTCATTTCAAGTAGAAGGAGAGCCTTCTGTATCAATAGAATTTTCTATTAACAAAACAGAATTTATAGTTGAAAGGACACTAAGCGAATTGAGTTTAAGTGCAGTTAAAATTAAATCAGGCAAAGATATTACCGTATTAGAAGGAGATATAATCCCACAATATAAGTATGACAACCTAGAGCCTTCGAGCAGAGCAAAACACCTGTACTATAATTATGAGCAGGCAATATCTAAGGCATCAAATATATCTTTTGATGATTTAATATTTTTTGTAAACGAAATATTGTTTTTCGGTGAAGATCACAGAACCATATTGTGGAACGATGGCTACTCTGGATTTGATGTTCAAAATGAACTATTTAATAAATATTTTAATGAACCAAAATTAGATTTAGAAAGACAAGAAGCAGAAAGACAAGCAAAATATATGGATAGTTTATCTAGACATAGGTCTGAGGATATTAAAGCCATAAGGAAGATTCTTGACAAAATAGAAAACAAGAACAAGGATAAAGAGGAGCAGTCATTAGAAGAGAATAGAGTTAAGCTTGTTGACAAGGTTGAGTCTCTTGACAAAAAAATTCTTAACCTTAAAACGATTATTGAAAGCTCAGAATTAAAAGTCAAAACTCTTAATAACCAGCTAAATGAGTTAAGCCTTAAAGAATCTGGGATTCTAAGAAGCAAAAAAGCTATCGAGAAAAAAATTAATGAAGGTAAATGGCTAAAGCAACACGAAGATTACTCTTTACATTATCAAAATATTGTTACGAATGGGTTATGTCCAATGTGCAGCAACGAATTGGAAGAAAAGTTTATATCAGAAACTTTAAATAGCTCAAATCAATGCTTTCTATGTAATAATCAAATATTACAACCTAATAAAGAAGAAGAGGAAAATGAATTAAAAATTCAAGATAACCTTTTGAGGGATGCATACACACAGATAGGAAATACTCAAAAACTGTTAATAGAAGAAGAAAATCGACTCAATGACCATGATAAAGTGTTTAAAGACCTGACTAATAGTAAACGTCAAGCTTCTTCAAATCTCAGAGATGTTGAATATGAGTTGTCGCAACTAAATCCTGAATCAAAAAATAAGCTTCAAGAGTTTTATGATGAGATTGCCGAATTGGAAAAGTTAAAGAATGATTATGCTGAAAAGAGCAAAGACGAAAGAAGCAAAGCCAATGAGATTTCCAAAAGAATAGAAGCTCATATCTCTAGCAATACCAAACAATTTTCAGATCAATTTTCAAAATATGCCTCAAAGTTTCTGGGTGTCGAATGCGCCTTAACCTATGATAAACTTAGTGATGGGAAAAAGAGGTTTTATCCTGTGATAGATAATAAATTAAGACTTCATGAAGAAGCACTGTCAGAATCACAGAGGTTTTTTGTAGATCACTCTTTTAGAATGAGTATTCTTTCATTTTTCTATACAACTCCATCATTTTACATGGTTGAAACTCCGGATAGTAGTTTGGATATTTCTTATGAAAAAAATGCAGCAGCAGTTTTTGCACAGTTTTTAGAGAAGCCCAAAGTGTTGATTTTAACAACTAATCTGAATAATAGTGATTTTCTAAAATACCTTATAAAGTTTACTGATGTTCAAATAATTAATTTACTTGAAATTGGAAAGGTTACATCAATACAAAAAAGTAGTGATGATATGAAACGAATAAGTAATGAATTAAAGAGTTTAATCACATGAAGGAAAAAACAATTGAAACCTTTAATGCAAGTTCTGATGTAATTTCTTTATTAGAAATATCAAGAGGAATAGGCTGGAATACAGTTAGAGAGCAGTCAATCCAAAGGATAATTTATTTTGCAAAAGTATTTTATTCTTTTGTGTCAAATGAAACATATTTTCCATTTGAATCCTACCATTTTTCAACCACATTTTCAGGACCTTATTCTGAATTAATTAATAGAAGTATAGCATTTCTAAGGTCAAAGAAAATTATTACAGAAGATGAAGAGGGAAATATAATTTTAAATGAGGGCAGTCAAGCTATTTCAGAATCTTCAAATGATGATACCAGTAGTTCAGCATGGCTTAAAATAATTATATATATACTGAGCCTCTATGGAGAAAATAGAATATATAATTTCATTATTCATGATCCACTTTACAAAGAGGCTATTGCTACTAATACTCAAAAGGAGCTTGATACTGGTATAGAAAACACATCAATTTCTGTTCTTAATCAGTTCAGAACTGCTTTTGAAGAAACGCTAGAGGATACTTCATCTATAGATGAAAAAGAATATCTAGAACTGTATTTCGAATACATCTTTAGTAAAATTATTACTCAGAAAGGTTAAGATTATGGGACTAGATAATTTTGATGGAGAAGATTTCAAATCTTTCATAAAAGATAATGCAGAGCAAATTAATGCAAGAACAATTGGAGGCATTCAGGAGACTGATAACTTTAAGATAATTAGGTCGTTATTAAACACGTATGCTTCAAATAATGCTATTACTGACTTTACTCTGGTACTATTATCTGAAGATGATATTAAAAATTTGTCCGATGGAATTAATGAAAAGGTAGAAAGCACTCTGCTTAGCGAAGAGGCTATCAAGAACAATTACTTACTTATTAATAAAGATTTTGATTTAGTAAATTCTTCTAGAGAATCATTCCCTGATGATAATGAAAAAGCAAGAGAGTTTTTTGCAGGTTTATCATCAGAAAAAAAGTTATGCGTTTTTTTAGTTTCACCAGAAGGAGTTAATTACTTCGTAGAAGGTAAATCATCTGGTGAGGCAATTTTTTATAATTCTAAAGCTTATCGATCCTACAAAGAACTAAAAGATATTGACCAGCTAGATGAATTGCTTAATGAGTATAGAACACAATTGACTCATAGGGAGGTTTATAGGCAATTTTTTGTTTCGAAATCCAGTATTAGAGCTATGAGGGATATAGAAGAAAAGAGTGGAAAGAAGGTAAAAGATGTAGATGATTATCTTGACGATTATGCCCATCTTTTGGAAAATAGCCCTGAAGATATTTTTAGAGAAAATCTAAGGAAGTTTCTTGATTCTAACATGAAAAATAATGTTATGATTAAAGAGATGCTTCTAGAGAGTTTTAAAAGGCTTGATATATTTATTGTTGACGACTATGGAGAATGGTATTTGATAGAAGTTAAGTGGGTCGGTATTAGTATCAGTAAGAAAGGAGATGAGCCAAGGACTGAAATTAATGCTAAAGACATTAACCCTCATGCTATTATTCAAACCATAGGATATATAAAAGAGTTGATACAGAATAAAAAGCCAATAAAAATTGGTTATTTGGCCGTATTTGATGCAAGAAAGGATAATTTAGCGGATACCGGTGAAGGGTTTGATACAAGTAATGTGGAAGATGAAGATATGTCCTATTATAGACGATATAAAAAGATTGATGACCTGAGAGTTGTCAATTCAAATCCCTGGTAATTAATACTGTGAATTTATTAGATTTTGAAGATGATTACAAAGAACTGGTTACTTTCATTCCAAATAAGGAAGTTCCAATACATAGATGGTATTCATTTGTCGAGGGTTATTCAACAGAATTAGTAAAAAAATTAATCAATGAACAGCGAGTACAACCGCGAATTTGCTTAGATCCATTTGGGGGAATTGGTACAACCGCCCTTACTTGCTCTGAGTTAGGAATTGATTGTATTTCCATTGAAGCTAACCCATTTTTTGCCGATGCTGCAAAGGTTAAGGCTAATATAAATTCATACTCTAAAGAGGGAGTCGAAGAACTAGTTTCAAGATTAGAAAGAGAACTACTAAAATGTAATGGAGTCGTTCAGTTTCCTGAACTTGAATCAATTACATTTTTTGAAGACGAACATAAAAAGAAATGGATTTTTCATAAATCTAGCTCAGAAGGAGTTTATGATATCTTAAGCCAAATTAATAGGCTTTGTATAAATGGCTCTGTAATATACCGCCCATTGTTAACATTATCACTTGCTAGTATTTTATTAGAAGTGAGTAATGTATTTAGAAATGGGAAATGTCTTTCTTATAAACGGAATTGGGAATCTAGGAAATATAGTAGAAAACAGGTACATGAATTGTTTCTAAACCATCTTAGAACAGTTGTTATTGATGATATAAATAATTACTCAGGTAATTATGTAGATAACACAAATAGGATTATTCTTGGAGATTCTAGAAGGGCGATTGCAGAGATTGAAGAAGAAATCGATTTAGTAATTACTTCTCCTCCATATCTCAATTCTAGAGATTATACCGATGTATATAGGTTAGAGCTTTGGATATTGGGTTATATCTCAAAGTTTGAAACTGAAAAGAAGCAACGAAAAAAAGGATTAACATCTCATGTGCAAATACCCATTGAAAAGGTAAGCTATCCAGATGTTCCTGAATTAAATTCTGCAATTTCATATTTGGAAAGTTCTGATGTCAAACTTTGGAATAAAGGCATACCTAATATGGTTAGAGGGTATTTCAATGAAATGGAAAAGGTCATTCAGAGCGTCCATAGTAGGCTAACAACTAATGGTCGAGTATATATTAATGTTTCAAATTCTGCCTATTCGAACTGTGTGATTGAAGTCGATGTCATTTTAGCTAAGATAGCTGAGTTGAATGGTTTCGAATGTAAAGAAATAAGAGTTGCTAGAAAAATTAACACAAGTAGTCAGCAAAGCTCATTAATAGGAAGTGAAAAAATGAGAGAGAGTATAATTGTTTTGGAAAAGGTTTAATTGGGTTTATCATCGTGTTTTTGTCACGAATACGTCAAGTATAAAATTGTATGAGTTTATTTTCTAATAATATTAATGGGTCTAGAGAATCAGTTTTGTTCTTCCCGCAAATGAAGCCAGAGAGCAAGCTCATCGAATTAACAGAGGAGGAAAAAACAATTTATGATCACTTGAAAAAAGCACACCCTATTCTTCTCGGTGAATTAAAATCAACTGTAGCCTTAAGTAATAAAAAGTGGGATAAAGGAATGAAAGGATTATCGAAAAAAGACCTGATAAAAGTGCATGTAGAGGGAGAAAAAAAGACGGTCAAACTCAACACCTAAAGCAGCACCTTATTAAATAATTATATTCGTCTACTGCTAACAAACGAAAGTAGCTATGATAAAAGAAGTATCGGTAATAGGGGGAGGAAGTTGGGCTACGGCCATCGTAAAGATGTTGACCAATAACGCAGAAATGACGCATTGGTGGATGAGAGATGCAGATAAGGCAAACTATATCAATAAGTATTTGCACAATCCACGGTATCTTTCATCAGTCCAATTTGAGCGAGATAAAATTAAGGTTAGCAATGATTTAACAGAAGTAATATCCAAGTCAAAACACATAGTAATTGCAACCCCTTCTGCCTTTTTAATGGATGTTTTTGGAGAAAGAGACAACAGAGATTTGGCTGAGAAAGTCATTTTTTCTGCAGTTAAGGGCATTGTTCCCGAAGTACACCAAATTCCAGCAGAGTTTTTTCACAAACGTTTCAAGACACCTTATGATCATATTGGAATCATCTCAGGGCCTTGTCATGCCGAAGAAGTGGCTTTGGAGAGACTTTCTTACTTAACCTTGGCTTGCCAAAATCAAGATCATGCTGCTTCAATGGCAGAACTTTTAGAGTGCAGGTACATAAAAACTCACCTTTCCGACGACCTTTTTGGCACAGAGCTTTCAGCGGTATTGAAAAACATTTATGCCATTGCATCAGGAATATTTCACGGCTTGGGTTATGGAGATAATTTTCAAGCGGTGTTGATTTCAAATGCTGTTCAAGAGATTGAACGTTTTGTAGATGAACTAAATCCAATACATAGAGATGTAAAGTCCTCAGCTTATCTGGGAGATTTGTTGGTGACCGCCTACTCTCAATTCTCTCGAAATCGAACCTTTGGAAATATGGTAGGTAAGGGCTACTCTGTGATGTCGGCGCAAATGGAAATGAACATGACCGCAGAAGGATACTATGCGGCAAAAAGCATTGTAAAAATCAACGACAAATACAATGTTCACATGCCCATAGCGACAGCCGTATACCGAATTCTCTACGAGAAAATATCTCCTGCAGTGGAGATGAGAATTTTAGCAGAGCAACTAGTTTAACGTTCGGCCCTGTCCGCATTAAAGTGTTCCCAAAGCAGTTGAGCTTTCTTTAAACCAACAACAGCTGCTAATTCACTTTTACCTGCGTGTTGAATGCGTTTAACGGACTTAAACTTTTGAAGCAAGAGTTGTGTGCTTTCTTTTCCGATGCCTTTTATTTCTGTCAATTGCGACTGTATTGCGGCCTTTGATCTACGGTTACGGTGATGTGTTATTCCAAACCGGTGTGCCTCATTTCTTAACTGCTGAATAACTTTCAAACTCTCTGATTTTTTATCCAAGTGAAGTGCAAGACTGTCGCCTGGGAAGTATATTTCTTCTAAACGTTTCGCAATTCCTATTACTGCGATTTTACCTCTGAGTCCAAGTATTTCTAGACTTTTTAAAGCGGCATTTAACTGTCCTTTTCCGCCATCAATGACAATAAGCTGAGGCAATGGATTGTCTTCTTCAAGCAATCTTTTGTACCTGCGCAGAACGACTTCTTCCATGGAAGCAAAATCATCTGGACCAACTACAGTTTTAATGTTGAAGTGGCGATACTCTTTTTTAGCGGGTTTTGCATTTTTAAACACAACACAAGCTGCCACAGGATTACTGCCTTGGATGTTTGAATTGTCAAAGCATTCGATGTGTATGGGCAAGACGTTCAAACGAAGATCATCCTTGAGCGTCTTTAGGATCCGATTGCTGTGTCTTTCAGGATCCGTTTTTTGCCTTTGTTTTCTTCTTTCAAACTGGTAAAATTTTCCATTGCGCATTGACAAGTCAAGCAGACTTTTTTTATCTCCACGCTTAGGCACAATAAATTTTACTCCTTCCATCTCAAAATCAGGCTTGAAGGGCACCACCATTGTGCCTGATTCACTTTTAAATCGGCTTTTCATTTCTGCAATAGCGATGGACAATATCTCATGTTTGCTTTCTTCTAAGCGTTTTTTAATTTCCAATGTATGTCCCTGTATTACAGCACCATTATGAACCTTCATGTAATTTACATAGCTGAGGTCTTCTTCTTCAATTAAACTAAACACATCCAAGTTTTTAATCGATGGATTAACCACAGTAGACTTTTGTTGAAACAAGGAAAGCGTTTCAATTTTGCGTTTATACTCAGCGGCTTCCTCGAAACGCAATTGCTGAGCGGCTTCCATCATAGCAATCTTGAGTCTTTTTTTGACCTTTCCAACATTCCCTTTAACTATATTTCTTATTTCTTCTATATTTTGAGCATAATCTTCAGAACTCTGCTTTCCTTCGCATGGGCCTTTGCAGTTGCCTAAGTGATACTCAAGGCAAACCTTGTACTTACCTGAGCTTATATTTTCCTCCGACAATAAATAGGAACAACTTCTGAGTTTATAATTCTTCCGAATGAGGTCTAAAAAATCATTCATCATCCGTGCAGAGGTATATGGGCCAAAATATTCTGAGCCATCTTGTTTAAGGTTTCTTGTGCCAAATACACGAGGTACAGGCTCATTTTTTATGCATATCCATGGATATGATTTATCATCTTTTAGAAGTACATTGTATTTGGGTTGATGTCTCTTAATCAGATTGTTTTCGAGAAGTAGTGCTTCCTTTTCATTTTCAGTAAGAATAAATTTGATGGAGTTTATTTTATTTACCATCAATTTTAATTTTCCACTTTTTGTTTTTTCTGAGGAAAAGTAGGAAGCAACACGATTTTTTAGGTTTTTTGCCTTACCAACGTAAAGCAAGTTGTTTCCATCATCGAAGAATTGGTAAACGCCAGGTTTTTTTGGCGCGAGTCTGATTTTGTTTTTTATCGTTTCTTCTGACATTCGGAAGCAAAATTAAAAGGAGCAACACTAAAGATTAAATTAAACCATTTTAAATAAACACTGTTAAGGGTATAGAGTTTTTAGTTTATGGGGAAGTATTCGATCAAAGATTTAGAGCAATTGTCTGGTGTTAAAGCACACACACTCAGAATCTGGGAAAAAAGGTATAAGCTCTTAAAACCTGAAAGAACGGACACTAACATTCGTTTTTACAATGATGATGAGCTGAGAAAGCTCTTAAATGTAACCCTCTTATACAATAAGGGAGAGAAAATTTCAAAGGTTGCAAGCTATGATCATGCACAACTTTTAACCGCAGTTAAAGAAATAGAGGACCACCACTTACTCAACAGAAGCCGAGTGGATGACTTGACGATGGCAAGCCTTGTGTACGATAGCATTAGATTCTCCCAATTGTACGATCAGTTTGTAGAAGAAATCGGAATAGAACGAACTTTTGTTGAGGTGTTGTTGCCTTTTTTGGAAAGAGTGGGCCTGCTTTGGCTTAGTGAGGAAATGAACCCCTCTCAAGAGCACCTGATTTCTAACTTAATACGACAGAAGATAATCCATGCCATCGAGCAACTCCCGAATAATTACAAAAAATCAGCTATTCTCTTTTTACCTGAAGGAGAATATCATGAACTTGGATTATTGTTTTTTAGCTATTTGTTTAAGAAACATGGCTTTCATGTTTATTACCTTGGGGCCTCTGTACCTATCTTCCATGCAAACGAGTTATCAAGTATTAAGGATATCGACATCATTTTGACGTATTCAGTGCTCAAGGGAAAAGAAGAATTAGAATCTTTTTTCACTCATTTGAAAGAGTTCAAAAGCAAGGAAATCTATTTCATCGAAAGCAAGAACCAAACAGGATACTTGCTAAAGTACCCTAAAAACATCTCAAAGCTAAAGGGTTATGAAGGGGTTTTGCAGTTAATTAAGCCATAATTTTTTTAAAAAAACTTAAAATTGTTTAAGAAATTTGCTAAAAAGTTAAAGTTGTTTAACTTTGAACAAAATAAATTAAACAAAAGATGACTAGCTTCGAATTCAATCAACAGATTTTATCCTACGAGAATCCATTGAAATATTTCGCAATAAAACTAACTGCTGATCAAGAGGACGCAGAAGATTTATTGCAAGAAACGTTTTTGAAAGCGCTTCGGTACAAAGATAAATTCAGAGAACGTACTAATTTAAAGGCTTGGCTGTACACGATTATGAAAAACACTTTCATTAACAACTATAGAAGGGCTGTACGTTCCAAAACTTTTGTTGACGGTACCGAAGAAAATTACTTCATCAATAGTGGAACTCAAGAAGCTCCAATTACTCCAGACTCAGAAATCAACCACAAGCAAATTACTTCTGCGATAGATTTATTGGACGAGGATAGTAAGGTGCCGTTTATGATGCATTTCAATGGATACAAGTACAAAGAGATTGCAGAAGATCTTGATTTGCCTATTGGAACTGTAAAAAGCAGGATATTTTTAGCCCGTAAAAAATTAATGGCATCTTTACCAGAGTTTAGTTGATGCACAGTGAGCAAAAAAGTAATA
>PAVT01000039.1 GCA_002713165.1 Verrucomicrobiota bacterium | reverse complement strand
TAGATCGAATCACTAAATTCAGCACTGCTGTGGAATTTCATTTTTTAAGAATCAGTCCCCTCTTCCCTAAATCTGTTTCTTCCTTTTGCGATGTAAGGACTAAGTATAAAAATTTAGTGAAAATAGTGTTCTGTTAAGTAAAATAGCCATTAGGGTTATTAATGATAACAGACAATTGTTCTATGGTGTGGATCTCAAAAAATATTTTGTATAAACAAACCCTTTTTCGATCTCTCCATTGAGTTTGGTTCTTAAGTTTATATCTCTGCGATAAATCAATCCTTTTCCGCTTGCGTAGCGCTCTTCGGTATAAAAGCGTTCGATTAAGTTTTCTTCATCCCTTTGGATGACATGCAGGCTGGAGTCAAATTGCAGATTTCCAAATTCAAAAAAACCATGAACTGATTCGTACTCATATTCTTGCTTATTGGCTGCATTTAAAGCATTTGCATCCCAACGTTTGTTCTCTTCCACAGGAAATACCAACCTTATTTCTCGTACATTGTCTTCTTGAGTTTCATAACGTAATTCCGTTCTCAACCTCACCTCTCTCCTCATCACACGCCATCTTGACGTATCGTTTAGCCGTTCAGAGATTTCAATCCGAAATGCTTTTTTAGATGAACCGTCAATAAAAGTTGAATTAACCTCCTCTTTTTGCAGAAACGATATGGTGTCTATTCTTCCAGTAAAATCATCATAAATGATCGAATCAACATGGTATATATTGGTCATTCCTACTTTTAATGGAATATAGTTGTAACCGTAAAAAAGAGTGTACTCTGCTCCATCATCTTGAGTGCAAGCAGACAAGGTTGCAAAAATAAACAAGCATTGAATGAACTTTAAGCTTTTCATGATTTTGAAATAAATCCTCCTCCAACCAAGTCGTTGCCTTCATAAAAAACAGCTGACTGACCTGGTGCAATTCCTTTTACCAAAGCTTTAAACTCAACCTCTATTTCTCCTTTAGGATTGATGCTTAACTCACTTAACGTCCCCTTGTCCTTGTATCGCACTTTAGTCAACAATTCTTTTCCTTGAGGCAATGTATTGTACTTGATTAGATTAGATTGTTTGACCTTCATGTGCTGTTTTTGCAAATCCTTTTCTTGGCCCAACACCACAGTATTGTTCTCGGGATTTATTCGCAATACATACATGGGTTCTCCCATGGCCACACCCAATCCTTTCCGCTGTCCTACTGTAAAAAAAGGGTAACCTTCGTGTTTTCCTAGAATATTGCCATTCAGGTCAATAAAATCTCCACCTTTGACTTTTTCTTCGAGTCCTTCGATTCTTCGTTTAAGGAATCCTCGATAGTCATTGTCTGGAATAAAACAAATCTCATAACTCTCCCCTTTTTTCGCCAATTCTTTGTGTCCCCGACTAAATGCCATTTCTCTTATCTCTTTTTTCGTGAACTTGCCTAAGGGAAATTTCGTTCTCGCAAGAGCTTCTTGTGACAATCCCCAAAGCACATATGACTGGTCTTTGCCTTCATCTTTGCCCTTGGAAATGATATAGCGTCCATCTTCAAAACGGACATTGGCATAATGTCCAGTTGCAATAAAATCACAACCCAATTGATCGGCTCGTTTTAGCAAGGCATCCCATTTAATGTGGGTATTGCAAAGAACACATGGGTTCGGTGTTCGACCAGCTGTATATTCCTCTACAAAATTGTCAATGATGTAATCTCCAAACTCTTCACGTATATCAATGATTATGTGATGAAAACCGTATTCTACCGCTAAAATTCTTGCATCGTTAATATCATCTAAACTACAACAACCTGTAGATTTTCTACTTCCACCGGAGCTTGCATAATCCCAAGTTTTCATGGTTACACCAATTACCTCGTATCCTTGCTCATGCAACAATATAGCCGTTACCGAACTGTCAATCCCACCGCTCATGGCCACAAGTACCTTTCCTTTACTTTCCTTAGTCATAACTAATTCTTTTCTTCAAATCTTCAAATTCTAGGAAATCTTTTCGATTGTTCTTGTATTGATCAGTATCGTCTTCCATTAGATCTTCATTTTCCATAGGATTCAATAAATTCCCTTTGTCATATTCCAATACCTTTTCAACCTCTAATCTTTCTTTATAATATATCCACCTACCATTGCGACTACCTCTGTAATACTTTCCTTTTAATATTTTGTTGCCTTGCGCATCGTAAAAGGTCGCCAATCCTTCGAGAAAACCATTTACGTAATTCGCTTCTTGACGCAAACTCCCATCTGGATAATACACCTTGAATGGCCCTTCTTCCATGTCATTTTCAAAAAACATTTCTTCAGAAACTTGCCCATTTTCAAAGTAAGTGATCCAATTGCCGTATTTTTTCCCGCTTATGTATGCTCCCTTTTCAAGAATATCTCCTGAGGGTGAATATGTATTCCAGATGCTATCCTTTTTGCGGTCAACCAACAAACCAGTCGCCATGATGTTCCCATTTTTATGGTAATGTGTTGCCATGGCCTTACCCTCCTTGAGGTAATTCAGGGTAGATTTCAAGCCACCTTCTTGGTCATAATAACGAAACAGGCCATATTCAATCCCATCCTTGAACTGTCCCTCAAACCTGAGTTGACCATTATCGTGATACTTCCTCCAATTTCCGTCTGCTTTACCTGAAGAATTTTTCAGATTGAATCCCTCCACAGATGTAGTTGCCTGTCCATTCAAAAATTGGATACCTAAAAAAAACAATAAAATCAAAAAGGACCATCTATACATAATTGCGCAAAGTTAAATAATAAGCTTACTAACTCCACAAGAATCAAGTTTCATACCGTTTATCAATATCGTCGGGTTCAGCTTTAATAATTAAGTTTATCTCGTGCATAGCTTCCTAGATAAAACAACGATAGAAATCATCGATAAGCACTCCGAATATTTAGGAGAAGTATTGATCGTGTTGCCCAGTAGAAGAGCAATTGTTTTCATGAGAGAATGTTTTAAATCTCAGTTGAACACACCAAGTTGGATGCCAGAATTTATCAGTATCGAAGACTTCGTGTTTAAATATGCAGAACTGCAATCTGCAGACCCATTAGACTTGCAATTGGTCTTGTATCAAGTTCATAAGAATATTGAGGGTAAAAATGCCGAGAACATTGATGACTTCTTGAGTTGGGCTACAGTCATGCTTCATGATTTTAATGAGATTGATTTAAACCTAACGGATGCCAATGAATTGTATGGATTTCTGAATGAGGTTCGGGCCATTGAACAATGGAATTTGGAAGGTGAAATAAGTGAAGGACAAAAAAATTATCTCAAATTTTGGAAAAAACTAAACCACTATTACCTTGAGTTTAGTCAACACCTTCTCTCCAAAAAAAATGCTTATCAAGGGCTTGCCTACCGCATGTTGGCAGAAAACATCAATGCTCAAATCCATAAATTCTATGCTTATAATGCTATCTACTTTGTAGGCTTTAACGCTCTGAACAAAGCAGAAGAGTGCATTATACACGCTTTAAAGGAAAAGCAAAAGGCAGTTACGTTGTGGGATGCAGACCACTACTATCTTGACAATCCCTTGCAAGAGGCAGGACACTTTTTAAGAAAGCATTTTAAAAGCATTGAATCTCCAAAATGGATCAATAACAAATTAAGTAGCCATGAAAAGAAGGTTTCCATTTTTGGTATAGAAGGCAATATAGCACAAGTGAAGTGGATCGCCCAATTGCTCAAAGAAATTTCTACGAGGGAAAATGACAACAAACGCATTGCAGTTGTGTTAGCGGATGAAAACCTCCTTGTACCATTGCTTGAATCAATACCAGAAGAAATATCTTCTGTAAATGTAACCATGGGTTACCCTTTACTGCATACTTCTACGTACCAATGCTTTGAAGTTTATTTGAATTTTTTTGAGGAATTTGAAACAACAGAAGAGAATGAAACTAAGACTTCCTCTCGAGTAATTCCATTAAAAAAAGTCTTAAATTTTTTACATTCCAATCTCCAACATTTTGTTGAAACTGATAAAAAGAAAAGATTCATTCAGATCCTTGATTCATTCCGAAAAAAGCAAAAATATTTTCTGGATGATTCTGATCTGAAATCTATTCAACAATGCATCGGTTTCCCACTTTTCGCCCCAAAAAACCCTCTAGATTTATTTAATCATTTATTGCAATTAATCAGCTTATTTAAAGGTGAAGAACACACTACCATTGAAGTTGCTTCCATAGAGGTAATGGAGGCACAATTAAGAAAGTTATTGAGATCAATAGAAAAAAATCAATTTGAATTTAACTGGAAAATAATTCCAAGATTGTTCAAGCAATTGTTTAGTGGAACAAGCATTCCTTTTGTAGGTGAGCCACTTGAGGGAATTCAAATTATGGGGATTCTAGAAAGCAGAGTGCTCGACTTCGATCATTTGATCATGGCAGGAATAAATGAAGGGATTTTACCTACATCTAAAAGTCAAAATAGCTTTATACCCTATGATGTGAAACGCAAATTTGATTTACCTGTACACCTCGAGAAGGATGCGGTTTTTGCTTATCATTTCTACAGATTATTGCAACATCCTGAGGAAATCGCCTTGCTCTATAACAACAGCCAAGATGGTTTTTCCAATGGTGAGCGTAGTCGCTTTATTGAACAATTGATTGAAGAATTGCCGTTAAACAATAACAAGATAAAGCTGAGTGTACAACAGGTAAAGTCTCCTTCGAAATCGTTTCAAATAGAAAGCACATCAATCAAACAAAACAGTCAAACCAAATCGAATTATATTTCATTATTTCAACGAGGATTATCTCCTTCTGCCATTAATGGTTTCTTGAATTGTAAACTTGATTTTTATTACAATTATTTACTTAGGCTGTCTCAAGATGAGCTAATCGATGAACAAATAAGCGACAATGTACTCGGCACCATAGTTCACAATGCATTAGAAGAACTGTATCAACCTTTTGTTGGTAAATTCATTGATAGAGCGGCTATTGCGTCTATTCGAAAACAAAAAAACTTCGCTTTAATCAATGCATTTAAAGGTGAAATAAACGTGGTTCCGAAACATGGTCAACAACGATTGGTCATGGAGGTGGCTGAAATGTTGATTGATCGTATGGTTCAAATTGATGCGCATCAAGCATACACAAAACATCCAATAAAAATTGTTGCATTGGAGCGAAGTTGCACTACAGAGATTTTGGTAAACATCGATGGGAATATAAAAAAGATTTACCTCAAGGGGAAAATTGATCGCATAGAACAAATCAACGATCAATTAAGAATTACAGACTACAAAAGTGGCTTTGTAGATCAAAAGGAACTTGCAAATTATTCCAGAGAAAATTTACTCCAAGGAAAAAATAGCATAGCTCTACAAATGCTTATCTACCAATACGTAGCATCAAAGGAACTTGCCAATAACAATATATCTACAGGAATATACTCTTTGCGGAATCCCGGAAACAGTATTCTATTGTTAAACCCTGACATTGAAATTGATATTGTTGACATCATTTCCAAAATTGTCAACGAAATGTTGGATGAGGATCTTCAATTTGAGCACTCAACTAGCTCTTTATTTTGTAAGTGGTGTTAAGAAAAGATGGTTCTGGCAGGGCGCCAGAACCAATTCTAAAATAGGTGTAAGATATCTACCACAAAGTCTTACAATTCAAAGACGAACAAAGCAATCTTATAGTTGCAAATTTTAACGAATTTTGAAAAATGCAGAAGACTTATCTCATTGCCTTCATGTGTTTGCTTGTCGCCACTGTTAAATTGGTTGCTCAAGAAGGACGTAAATGTGGCTTTGATCTTTTCTACAATGAGCTGCTCAATGTCAACAGTCAAGTAGACCTGGAATCTCACTTTCAAGCTCAGGTCAAACAGAGATCTATGCAAAAAAGCAATACCATTGTAACTGTACCAACTGTCGTACATGTGATCTACAGAACTCAGACTCAAAATATATCCAATCAACAGATTAACAATCAAATCAATGTTATCAACAACGATTTTCGCAAATTGAATGCAGATACCATCAATGTTGTGAGTGGGGATAGTAAGGCCGATTTGAGGATTGAGTTTAGGCTTGCTACTCAAGACCCCAATGGTAATGCTAGCACGGGAATTACAAAAACGGCCACAAACATTCAAAACGTTTGTGATTTTCAAAATGGAACCTATGATCAAGTTGCACCTGCATGGGACAGAGATTCATACATGAACATTTGGGTATGTGAAGTTGGAGGGGGTATTGCAGGTTTTGCTTTTCCGCCAAACACTCCCGGTGTTTCAAAAGGTAAAGATGGCATTGTCATAGACTACACCAATTTTGGAACGGGGGGCACTGCAGCAGCTCCCTATGATCTTGGTCGAACCACTACTCATGAAATTGGTCATTGGCTTAACCTATTGCATCCATGGGGAACCAACAATGGAGATTGCACGCAAGACGATGGTGTAAGTGATACTCCGAAGCAATCTGGGCCGGTGGGTGGAGCCTTCAATAACTGCCAAAATCCTACAAACAGTTGCGGCTCAAGAGATATGTTGAGTAACTTTATGCAATGGGTGGATGATCGGTGCATGGGTAACTTTACAACAGGTCAAAAAAATCGGGCTAGAACAGCATTGGAAATTGGACGTTCATCATTATTAAATTCGACTGGAATAGATCCAGTTGGTCTTTTTGAGAACAAATTAAATCCAACATTAAAAATTTATCCAAATCCAAATTCTGGATCCTTTCGAATCGAAGGCAATTTCGATAACAGCCTTGAACAATCCTTCCAATTGTTCGATTTAAGTGGAAAGTTTGTTCCCATTCAAACCTATCGTGATGATAGTGATTTAGTGATTAGTTTGAATCATAAAAAAGCTGGATTATATATACTTAGGTTGAAAAATAACAAGGGTATTTTTATGCAAAAACTCACTGTTTACCCTTCAGTCATTCCTTAATCTTGAAAATATAAATATTGTATGCTTAAAACGATTCTTGACTCCAACATTTCTAAGCAACTTAAAACAATTGCTGAAAAAGTATATCATAACGAAGCCATAAGCTTCGAGGAGGGTGTATTGCTTTTTCAAGAAGGAGAATTGAACTACCTGGGAGCATTGGCAAATTATGTGCGAGAAAAGAAACACGGAGATAAAACATATTTCAACAAAAACTTCCACATTGAACCCACAAACATATGTGTCTTTGATTGCAAATTTTGCTCTTATTCTAAATTATTAAGAGAGAAAGGAGACTATGATGCATGGGAATTGACAGAAGGAGACATCTACAATAAAATAAAAGAGTACGAAGGGAAAGACATTACAGAAGTACACATTGTAGGAGGAGTGCATCCAAAAATGGGTTTAAATTACTTTGCGAATTTGATAAAAAATATCAAAGAGATTCGACCTGATTTGCATGTTAAAGCATTTACAGCAGTGGAATTGGAATATATGTGCCGAAAAGCCAAGATGTCATACAGGGAAGGATTACAAACCTTAAAGGACAATGGTCAAGATTCATTGCCAGGAGGAGGTGCAGAAATATTTGCTGAAGCAGTTAGAGAAGAAATTTGCAAAGACAAATGCACGTCTGCCCAATGGTTGGAGATTCACGAAACCGCACACAAAATCGGAATGCCTTCCAACGCTACCATGCTCTATGGCCATATTGAATCTTTCGAAGATCGAATAGATCATATGGATCGCTTGCGCAATTTGCAAGATAGAACAAATGGGTTCAATGCATTTATCCCACTTAAATTCAGAAATCAGAACAACCAGATGTCACACATTAAAGAAGTTTCTGTAATTGAAGACCTGAAAGTGTATGCGGTTGCACGAATTTTTATTCACAACTTTCCAAACATCAAAGCTTATTGGCCAATGATTGGTAGAGAAACTGCTCAATTGAGTCTAGCTTATGGGGTCAATGATATCGACGGCACCATCGATGATTCTACCAAAATTTACTCTATGGCAGGTGCTGAAGAGCAAAGCCCTACCATGACCACCAGGCAAATTGTAGAATTAATACGAGGTGTTAATCGAGAGCCAATTGAACGTGATAGTTTATACAATGAAATTAAGAGTTATGCAATCGAAACTGAGTTGAATTGACTTAATCCATGCCCTCCTTTTTCTTTACAATTGCATACCAGTCATTTTCTAATGGCAAATATCCATACTCATAACAGTAATAGTAGGTTCGCCCATCTTTCGTAATGTATTGGTTAGTATAATAGTTGAAATTGAATCCCATTACCATCATCTTGTCTTTGTTAGCTCTGGGCTTCTCTTTCGTTGTCAGAGATTCCAGGATTTTTCTATTCTTTCTCAAAATCCTATTGGTGTTTCTTACAAAATTATTGTCCTTACCATGTAACTTGTTATTGTAAGTGTTACGACATTGATCGCTACAGAATTTCTTGTCTACTCGACCAAACAATTCTTCTCCGCAATTTGCGCATGCCTTTTCCATAATATAAAGATATAAAAAAGGAGCAAATTGCTTGATTTAAAAATAACTATCGAATATCCAAGGTGAGTTTAAATCGTAGAACTCTACCATTGTCGGTATCGGCGACATATAAAATCCTACCGGCATAAGCAACTCCCATAGGATTGTTAAACTGAGTTGGACCTACACCTTTTCCTCCGAATGAAGTGGAGATAAATTTCGTTTCTCCAGACCCTGGCGGTGGTTGTACCCCTTCGAGCCCTGTAAAAGTAAATTGATACAAAGAATCACGTTTTCGATCAACTACAAAAATATAATTGGTTCCATCACCAGTAATTTCAATGCCTGAAGGAACATTAAAACGGAAAGCATCATTGATAAAACGGTCAGCCTTACTTCTGTCATTGTCCCAATCAATTTTTGGGATGTAGGATATTCCATCTACAGACTCCAGTCTCTGTATGTAATTCACTTTTAAAATTCCATTGGGATCAAAAGATGTAAAGACAAAATCACCACGCTCATCTGCACTTATTTGAGGGGGTTTTGTCAAGGATGAAATTGCAAATGGCAATTGAAAGAAATCCGAAAATTGTGCTCCTCGGTTATCACTAACAACAATTGGCGTTATGTATTTATCATTTTCATCAAACAACAATACAGCATTATCAGGGCCGCCAAATGAGTTGGACCTTGGACCACTGCGAGTAACATAGTATGAGTTATCTCCTAAAACCGTGATTCTGTTTAATTGTACATCCAAGTCGTCTGTTATTGCAGTAGGTTTAAAATAAAATGGATGAATGATGCTGTCCGTAATTTGAGCAAATTGAATACCATACCCAAAGGCTGTATTTAAGTTGAGACGGTAAATGCTACTTCTTAAAACTCCACTAGCAGGATCAGAATAAGTACCAATAACCAATAGATTGAACCTACGATCTTGGGCTATCGCTCGTGCTCCTTGCACAAATTTCCTACCCAATTCCTTTCCAGATTCATCCAAGGCGATGATTTCTTGTGTTGCGCTGTCTACAACATAAATCAATTCATCAAAGCCTGCTATAATGTCTGTTGGTCGATTAAATTGATTCAGAATTGGTTGCACAGGAACATAAGCTACCTCTCTAAAGTTTTGCTCAGGTACCTCGATAAAACTCAAATCTGTTTCATCACCTAAATAATTTTTACAGGCAGATAGCGCTAGAAAAAGAAGAAGCAGTATCGTATAATATTTCTTTCTCATCGCTCTTCTCTATTCATTTTATTCAATGAAAATGAAATTCCTATGGTATGTTGCACTCCTCTAAATTGTGTTGGATTTGCCGCATAGCTGACATGCAATGGGTGACCACCAAGCCTATGACGTAACCCAAATCCAAAGGTTGGAAAACGGTCTCCGCGAACATTCAGCTTATATCCAGCTCTGAGATAGAGCAATTCTAAGTATTCGTACTCCAAACCAAATCGATAATTCTCAGAATTGTCATTCGGATGGTTCAATTGTACACTCATCATCAAGGATTGATGCTCTTCTTTCCAAGGCACAATGCTGGCACCTAACTGAAACACTGTAGGTAAAGTGTAATTCTCTGTTTCAATACTCCCTCCTCGATTAAAATCAGTGGGAATGTCATCTCCATTTAAGGAAGAATTTCCACCAAAATTTTGAATCATTACAGCAAATTTAAGGTCTTGATAATCTGTTATATATAAAAAACTGACGTCAGCAGCAACGGTTGAAGCAGAAAAAACATCAATTTGATTGTGAATATATTTTAAGGTCATACCGGCTGAAAACATATCACTCAATTGTTGAGCATAGGTTAAGCCAGTAGCAAAATCTAGGGCATAAAAAACTTCTCCGGTTCCTCTTGGTTGAAATTCTGTGCGTACCTCTTGCTCACCAGAATTAAGCATATTCAGAGAAATCCCAAAAGAGGACAATTTATCTTTTCTTGGTATAATGGCAGAAATGAAGGATTGATTCATTCCTGCACCAACCGTCAAGCTGCTGATGGATACATTGAAATGTTCAATGTTGGCTGAGGCAGCCGGGTTGGTAAAAATGGTGAATCCATCTGGTGCTAAAGCTACTCCTGCTCCTCCCATGGCCATGGAGCGTGGATTCATGTCATTCTTTAAAAATGATGATGCAGATAAGCCAGTCCGTTGTCCCCCAAAATTGGGAATTAACTGTGCGTAAATTGGCATGTTTACCAACAAAAGAAATACGATTAATATATGTTTCAGATTCCTTATCAATGCTTAAAACTTAAATGACACACCGTATAAAATTTGACGTGGTGCAAGGAATCTAGAGGGGTCATTTGCAGGAGTACCTCTTTCCTGAGGCCCTTCATATCGTGGATCTCTCCAGTCGTTTGGTACATCATCTCCCAACTCATAAGCCTGACCTGTGATGGGATTGATGATCTGTGCATTTAGACGATTCAAGACATTTCTTACTTCTATGCTGAAGGTGAAGCCTGACCCTTTTGCTCGATTCATCCATATGGTTTTACTAATAGTCAGATCAGACCTTAACCAATGTTCCCCAATTTTCTCAAATACTTGATCATCCAATCTTCTATACAAAGGTCTTCCTAAGTCATTTTGTCCATCACGCACAAAAGGAGTATATCTATATCCAGAAACATAATTGATGGAAGCAAAAATTCTTAAGCCATCGATTGATTTGCCTTTAATCTTAAAGGTGCTGTCTGAATTAAAAACAACACCAAGTGTTACGTCCCATGGCCGATCAAAAGCTAAAAATCGTTCCGTAGTTAGGTTAACCGCCCCATTTTGTTCGATCTGCAGCCCTGATTCGCGCGCGGTATTTGATTTTCCAACGGCCTGTTGATAGGTCACATTTAAGAAAGATCGAAAGTATTTAGCATAGCGGATGGACACTCCAGTCTCAATACCAAAAATGCGGGCATAATCCTGATTGATAAACATGCGCTTGCTCACTGGCCTACCTGTTTGATCAGCTACTATCACTCTTCTTTGCACGATGTAGTCAAATCGGTTGTTGTTAAAAGCAGCTAAAGTAATTGCTAAATCCTTGGTTAATTGCGTCTTATACCCAATCTCATAAGATATATTCACTTCTGGATTAATGTCAGGATTCCCCAAATTTGAAAGGAAAGAGCGATCTTGGAAAGTAGGATCAAGACCAGCATAAATAAATCGTGGATGTGGCAGTCGCATGGAGTGGCTATAATTGAAGTATAACATATTATTCTCTGTCACTGGAAAAGTGACATTTACCTTTGGTAACAACCGTGCTTTTACGCGTCTACCAAAAAATGAGGTGGAATTGTTTATATAATCATCTCTTACCTGATCAATTACTGGAGAATTTGGATTCGCTACAGCATCGTCTGCAAATTTACCTGGTGCCCAATAGTTAAAGCGCATGCCCAATGTGGCAATGATACCGCGATAGCGAATTTCATCACTTACAAACACTCCTCCATTGAATGGATTTACTTTCCAAATGTCATTGGATGATCCT
>PAVT01000038.1 GCA_002713165.1 Verrucomicrobiota bacterium | reverse complement strand
TGGAATATGCTGCTGCTATTAAACCCAACAAGGGACCATACGTATATCCTGCCGCCTTGAACAAACTGCTAATGACACTGTCATCGCTGATGAAACTAAAAACGACAATCACCAAATACAGCACCACCGACATGCCCACATGCACGGCTTGTCGGATGGGTTTTTGTTTGCGCTTTTCTCTTTTTTCAATGGAAAGGAAATCAACGCAAAAGGAGGTGGTTAAAGCAGTGAGTGCAGAGTCTGCACTGGAATATGCTGCTGCTATTAAACCCAACAAAAAGAAGACGCTTACACTTATGCCCAAATGGTTCTCTACTGCCAATTGAGGGAAAAGGTTGTCTAACTTATCTGGGATGACAAAATCGATCTCGGCAGCATAGATAAAAAGCAATGCCCCAAGGCTCAGGAAGAAAAGATTCACAATGACCAATACAATGCTGAAAGAAAACATATTGGTTTGTGCCTCTTTGATGTTTTTGCAACTTAGATTCTTTTGCATCATGTCTTGATCCAAGCCCGTCATAACAATGGTGATGAAAGCCCCACTCAAGAATTGTTTCCAGAAATAATTGGATGCACGCCAGTCTTCAAAATAAAATATTCGAGAATACTCACTTTTTTCAATCAGGTTTACCACCTGAGCACCGTCCAACTGCAATCGGTCGGCAATCACTGCAATGGTCACACCCACTGCAGTAAGCATGAACAATGTCTGTAGTGCATCTGTCCAAACAATGGTTTTTATGCCTCCTTTGTTGGTGTATATCCATATGAGTAGAATGGTAATGGCAACGGTAACATAATAAGAAACTCCCCAAGCATCAAAGATGGCTAGCTGAAGCACATTGGCCACTAAATAGAGTCGAAAAGCAGCCCCAATGGTTCTTGATAGCAAAAAGTAAAAGGCTCCTGTCTTGTAGGACCAAAATCCAAATCGCTCTTCCAGATAAGAGTAGATAGAGGTAAGATTCAATTTATAGTACAGAGGCATAAGTACCGTGGCCACAACAAAGTATCCCAATAAATACCCCAACACCATTTGCATGTATGCAAACTGACTGGTACCTACCCAACCAGGAACAGAAATAAATGTTACCCCTGATAGAGAAGTGCCAATCATGCCAAAGGCCACCAAATACCATTTGGAGTTGCGGTTGCCAATGAAGAAACTCTGATTGTCTGCCCCTCTTGAGGTTATTCGTCCAATGATTACAAGAAGTATGAAATACGAGAGGACAACACCTACAAACAAGAATGGGCTCATCGAAAATTTTTAGGCTCCAAGGTTAAAGCGTTCCATCGCCATATCTGCAATGTCTTCTCCAATGGCTAAGCAAGCTGTCGCTGCGGGAGAGGGTGCGTTCAAGACGTGAATGCTGTTGTCTTTGAATTCAATTTTGAAATCATCAATCATCTCCCCATCTTGACCCAAAGCCATGGCACGGACTCCAGATCTCCCCTCTTTGATGTCTTCCATTGTTAACGAGGGTATGATGCGCTGCAAGCGTTCCAAAAACAATCGTTTGCTGAAAGCACGTTTGTATTCGTCGAGGCCAAATTTCCAATGCTTGGCAAACAATTTCCATGTACCACCATGTGTCAATGCATCGACTGTGTCTTTCAAATCAAAATCAGTTTTGCCGTAACCCTCTCGTTTAAACGTAAAAACAGCATTTGGTCCACATTCTATTTCACCATCTGTCATTCTGGTAAAATGCACTCCTAAAAATGGAAAAGCAGGGTTTGGCACGGGGTAAATCAAATGTTTCACTTTGTGTTTGGCCTGTTCTGTGAGTTCATAATAATCTCCTCGAAAACCCACGATTTGCATGTCTAGGTCAACACCGTCTTTTTTGGCCAATCTGTCTGATTGTAATCCAGCACAGTAAATCAAGTACTTTGCTTTGTAGCTGCCTTTGCTGCTTTTTATTGTGGTGAATTCACCCTCAGTTCTCGAATCTTCAAATGCTTCTCTCAGCTTCACGACAGAAGCCTCGTTGATTTTCAGTGACAATTCAATCAATCTTTGGGTAGTCTCTACATAGTCGATAATGCCAGTAACAGGCACTCGAATGGCACCAATGGAATAACATTCGGGTTCAATCTCTCTCACTTGTTCAGCGGTAATCTTCTCTATGCCTTCAATGCCATTTTGTTTGCCGATTTCAAATATTCGATCCATGTGTGGCAATTCGGCCTCCTCTGTTGCCACAACTACCTTACCACACACCTCGTGCTTTACATTAAATTCTTGTGCAAACTTGACCAAGGCCTTTCGCCCTTTTACACAGTTGATGGCTTTCTTGGATCCAGGTTTATAATACAAGCCAGAATGAATCACGCCAGAATTGTTGCCAGTTTGATGTGCCGCAAAACTTTCTTCTTTCTCCAAGAGTAAAATTTTGGCGTTTGGCAAACGCTGTTGTAACTGATAAAGGCTTGCTGCTCCAACGATTCCACCACCAACAATGGCAATGTCGAAAGTATCTGATGCTGTATTTTTCACTGCTTGAACTTTGGTACAAATTTAATGGGAAAGTATTACACCTGAGCCTCCAAATTGTTGTTCTTAGGTACCCAAAGCAACACAAAAAAGCCCACTACGAAAAAGACAATAAGCACCAGCACAGAATTGCGCATGCTGCCAGTCAAACCCTCGATGAGCCCATACGCAAAGGTGCCAATCACAATGCCCAACTTTTCAAGCACATCATAAAAACTGAAGAAAGAGGCGTGATCGGTTGTTTCAGGCAAAATTTTTGAATAGGTAGAGCGGGACAATGACTGAATGCCTCCCATTACCAGTCCAACAATTCCAGCCAATGCATAAAACTCTACTGGTTCATGAATAAAGTAGGCAGTGATGCAAATTAAAATCCAAATGAAGATACTGATTGCCAATGCTTGGAGGTTTCCTCGTTTTTTTGAAAGCCATGAGAAAAAGTAGGCACCTGCAATGGCAATGAATTGAATGATCAAGACTGAAACTATCAATCCTGTTTTGGCCCCATCATCTGCCCAATTGATTTCTTTGGCACCAAAGAGTGTAGCCATCAACATGACAGTTTGCACACCCATACTGTAGATAAAGAATGCCAATAGATAACGTTTAAGTGTTTTCTGATCACTCAACTGCCCCCAGACTTTTTTCAATTCTTTCCATCCTTTCATCCAATCGTTTTCTCGCTCTTCTTTTAAATAAACTCGATTGGGCAATCGTCTAAAAGTATACTGACTAAAAACTACCCACCATGCTGCTACAGTCAAGAATGCATATTTAGGATGGATGTCAAAAACCATGATCATCACCAAGTTGATGATCAATAAAATGGAACTGCCAATATATCCAAGAGAATAGCCTTTTGCAGAGATCTGGTCGTGCATTACAGGATCGGCAATTTCAGGCAAGTAGGCATTGTAGAATACCAGACTTCCCCAAAAACCAACACTCGCCAAAAAAACAGGCAGCATGCTCCATTCAAGATGCGCCGTATCGAAGAAATACAAGCAAGCACAAGAAATGGCTCCAAGATAACAGAAGAATTGCAGAAAGCGCTTTTTATTGTCAGCATAATCGGCAATGCCGGAAAGTATGGGAGAGATTATGGAAACTGTTAAAAAAGAAAGCGATGCAACATAAGAGTAGAGCTCAGTGTTTTTGAAACTATACCCAAAGAAAAGCACCATGTCGTTGATGGTTTTACCCTCAGCATTGGTTTCTGAGGTCACTGCTTCGTAAAACATGGGGAATATGGCTGTAGTAATGACGAGCGGATAGACAGAATTGGCCCAATCGTAAAAGGTCCAGGCATTGATGATTTTCTTGTTTCCTTTGATCATTGAAAAAGAATTAGTTGCATGAAGAACAATACACGTTTTTGATGTTGGGGTTCTTCAAGGATTGAATGCCCATTTTTTCTTTGCTAAACAGCTTGCAGAAATCATCAGGAAAGTTTTCCTTGGCATGCTGCAATCGTTCTAAATAAAACTTTTCACTGACAATGTCATTCTCATATTGACCGATTTGAAGGAAATAAAGCAGCAGCTCTTTGTCGATCTCTTCTTTTTTCATGTGGGCATAGAGCAATTCAACAGCTTTGCCCAATTGGTCTTGATAACATAAATACTGCGCCAATTGCAAGACTTCAGTGGATGTTAGTGCTGCAAGCTTTTGCCACCTTAAAATTTCCTCAAATGCTTTTCTACGTTCGTTAAATTTTTGTTTTTCATAATAGTAGTCCGCCGCAATCAAAGAATAGTTAAGCATACCTCTTGCAAATGCTGTACGGTTTATTTTAGGTCTAATTTTGGTGAATCCAGCCTTCCAATCTTCCATATTTTTGACCCTTGAGGTATTGACCGACCAAAATTTCAATTCAGAAATGAATCGATTAAAAGCAACTTCCGTTTGATTCTTATTGATGAGAAACAATTCAAAGAAGGCCAAATGAGTTGGGTTTGCATCAAAGGAGGCATTTCCTTCCATTTCATTGGCAACGATCAAATTGCTGATGTAAGGCAAAGTATATTTCTTCTGGGAAGGGTCTGTCAGTGGAATTTGATCGTACTGCACTTTATCAGACTGCATGTCACGAATCATGGATTTTTGTAAAAACAAAGCAGGTTCCATACGGTTTTCATTCATCATTTGTGGTATAATGCTTTGCTTGTCGGCAAGCGGAACATCGGCTTGAACAATGCCTGTCCCATATGCCTTGATGCGAATACGGTTCAATCCTGATAAAAATTCCAACAGCTCTTTGTCTTCTGCCTGCTTGCCCTCTAAATAGGTGCTTACTTGCGCAGAATCCATGCCTTCAGTATCGAGTTGATAAAATGTACCTATCTGAAATTTTTGATAAGAGCCCCAGTCTACCCAACTGTTAAATCCGACAAAAGAATTGCTGTCCAATCCTAATTTTTGGTATACAACACTTTTGATGTTTTGCTTTGACATGGATTGATGCCCAGGCGAAAGCGATAGTTTGATGTCTAAATAATCCAGCTCAAAATTGATGCGATCGAAATAGGCTTTCTTCTCGCTCAGGGCATTTTCCCATGCTTTCTCCTCATCTAGCTGCAATTGAAAGGCAATGGTATCTGACCATTTATAGCCATTTTCCAAGCTGTCTCCTGCCAATAAATAATCCTGCTCAAACCAACGCACATTGCTCGTTGCGATTTTATTGTAGGGAACAGTAGCACAATGATGTCCTTCTTTGATGATCACTCCGTTGATCTCAGATGTTTTTTGATCGTAGAAATCCGGCAATGTCCCAAGACTGATTTTCACTTCCTTCTTGTCCTCCATCAGGTTGTTTCCGTAAAGGTTATTTTTTCTGATAGGACGCAAAAGGTAGCCATCGTTCACAGTACCGGGATACAGTCGATTGCCTTCTCCGCACGCAAGTTGTTCTTTCAGGATAATTTCTGCAGCAATCCCGTCGCTCCCACCCTCAAGCAATGACTGCACAAAAGGGATGTCGTGGTAACGGAAAAACAGTTCGTTGTTTTCAATGACAAAAGCGTCTGAAAAGAGTTGGGAGATGCTTGGATGCTTCTCAATAAACTTATCACACACGACTTTGTCGTATTCTTCTGTTCCATACAAGCCCTTTGAAAACTCAGCATTGTTGGGGTATAAATAAGGTAAACTTCCAAAGACCGCTATGATGTTCAATTGTTGGTCTTCGCCCATGACCACTGAGGTCCCCAGGGTATAAAAGCCTTGGTCCAACAAATTTTTTCTGCCTTCGTCTTCATCCATCCATGAATTCAAGACTGCTTGAATGGCTTTTTCGTGCGAGTCGATGAGCACTCGCTCTCCACCTTTCTTAATTTTCTCTTTGGAACCGAGGACAATGATTGCGCCATTTTCGCCATATTGAGCGTGCAAACCGGCATAATACTTTATGCGGTCTTTTAAGGTTTTTTTCTTGCTCTTGTCTTGTTCATGAACGACTTTGTTCAAGGACTTGATGTAAGTGGCCTGGTCAAAGGCTGCTGCATCCAATATCTCGTCGTTCTGCAAGGGGTGTAAGTTTTCTGCCGCCCTTAACTCATTGATTTGGTCGTGTAAAATTTGCTTGATTTGCTCTTCAAGGAATTCATCTTGACCAAATGCGCTGTAAAAAAGTAGACTTAGAAAGAAGGTTATTTTTATTTTCATGGTTCTATAAATATATCAACTCTCCGGTTAATGGATTTTTCAATCGCATTTGTGTTCTTGTTTCTGGGCTGCTCTTCACCAAACCAATTCAATCGAGTATTGGCGTATCCAATCGTCCTAAGGTAGTCATTCACTGATTGAACTCTCTTTTCCGACAATGCCTCATTATAGGTAACAGAAGCATCATTGTCGGTATAACCTTTCACCATGATTAATTGGGTTTTCAGAATAACATGTGTTTGAAAGTAGTCATCAATCTGTGTTTGAACCGCAGGCAATAAACGAAAAGAGTCTACCTCAAAAAAAACCGACAATGTTTTTTCAGGGTGTGTTTGACTCAGTGGTTCTGCTGTGCGACCATAGGCATTGCAATCACCTTCAAAAGGATACAATTGAAAATCGTCTACATAATAATAGGAATACCATGCCATTTGAGGTCGTTGCACCAATCGTTCCTTTAAAAAGTGTTGTTCGAAGAAGTTTCCAAAGGTGAAAAAACGCTCTCCTCCTTTCGCCGTGAATTGGGTAGTGATTTTCTGCCAATTGTCTCTGTTCTCAACAATTTCGTCTTCGAACACTGTTGGCCGTAAATAAAAGGGCTCCCAATTGGGCGTTGCTAATTTTTTCTTGCTAAAGTGCGCTCCTATTTTATTGATAAGGATAGGCGTTTTTCTACTCGCTCTGATTTGATAGGAAAAGCAATAACTCTTTCCTTTTTGAAGTGTATCCATGAGCATTGCCTGTAGATATTCTACACTGTTGTTGTAGTCGGCATGCAAGATTAAACCGGCCATTCCATCGCCATCATAGGGCGCTACAAAATCGTCTGTAAAGCCACAAGCATGAAACAATTCGGGACTCCCTGTATTGGCTCCTGTCCAATGCAATGCACGGTCAAGTTGCCGAAAGTTGTCTGGACAGCTTTCAAATTCTTCGAAACTTCCGTTGGGAATTAAATTTTGTGCAACACTTTGACTTAGCATTGTGCCAAGCAGCAACAAACTCAAAAAGTGCTTCACCGGAGAAATGTTATTTCAATCGAATGCTCAATCGTTGATTCTTCTCGGCATGTGCTTTTGCATTGTCCGTTCCCACATCTTTATAGGTAATGCGCTCAGTGGCAATGCCACTGTCTACCAAGAGTTTTTTCATCATAAACGCTCTGCGTCTGCCCAAAGCCTTTACGTCCGATTCTGAAGCATCTGAGTGTCCGATCAACTCAATGTTCTTGTCGGCATTGTTGTTTAGGTAATCTATGACCTTATTGATTTTATCTTGCTCGCTAGCTTGTGGGTTAAAGGCCTTGTTGTCGAAATAAATCTCTGTTTTATTGATGTCAAAAGGAGTTTCCTCTTTCATTGCCGGACCTGAAGAAGAGAAGGATTTTACTTCACTAGCTTCATGCTTCTTGGCGATGCTCTCAGAGGCTTTACTGCCATCGGAGTTCACAATGTAAGTTTTCTTGGCAGTGGCCCTTTTTTCTTCCTCCGTTCCAAAGCTTTTGTATTCGACTTTCAGTCCTCCGCCTGCAATCTTGTCGCACGAACATTCTTTTTCGCCAATTTTGTCTGTAGGAATTACTGATACATCGTCGATAAAATAATAAGCATCATAATTTTGTCTGCCGGAAAATTCACGCGACAAGCGCAAGGTTTCTTGCTCTGTTTTTTCATCAGGGAAGAAATTTCCAATAATGATGTGTAGCTCACCTCCATTTGCCGTATACCTGCCACAAATGCTTTCCCACAAAAACTGCTTTTCTTGCACATCATTGGTGATGCTCATGATTTGGGGTTCGAGGGAAAGGTTTCCGTCAGTAGCATCTTCAACTGAATCCTTGGAGAGGTATACCCCCAAATTATTGACGGCATATTTAGAAAGGTCAGACAAGCTAAAATGGAATTTCACACAATATTCTTTGCCTGCTTCCAAGGGTGCAGTTAGTTTTGTACCTAAATAGGTGCGTGGCAGTCTACCTCTGTAACCAAAAAAAGAAACCCCTGCATAGTTGATGCCAGTTCTTGCTTTTTCTTTGCCGTATTTATTTTCTGGCACACCATAATCGTCGGATTTTGCATCCGCAGAATAAAGGTCTACAGGATGAGAAGTCACTGCTCTCCATGGCGCGGCATTGTAAATCTCTCCTCCTCCTTTGATTCTTTTTTCAACATCTTCAAAACTGTAGTTAGGTACTAAGTTGAATTCATTTTGCGCATTGATTGCTGTTGCAAAAGCTGTCACAATTATGCCAAGTAAGATTTTTTTCATCATAATGAAGAGTGTTTTCAAAGACCGTACCAAGTTAAATAAATTCACAAGAACAGATCAAATATCAAATAAATAAGCACAAAAAAAGGGGAGCCTTTCGGCTCCCCAGCTAGCTTAACTAACTATCTGTGCTTTAATCTACATTGTCGTGCAGAAAGGAATTGTTTTCTTTTAACGAAGTTTTGTTGTCTTCGTCCTCACTTAGAGTGAAGCGCGACACATTGGACTCCGAAGAATGTGGCGTATCGTCTAAATTTATATTGCGCCTTTTGTACGCTGGTTCATTTTCCAAATCGCTGATGCCTCCGGGGCTCTTCATCTTTAAACTCAAGGCCTTTAGCTTCAATATGCGGTCTTGGCTTTTTCTGATCTGCTCCTCATTTTCTTCACCCTCTTCTTGTGCTGCTTTGGGTTTCTCTTCACGCACAGTCATTTTCATTTCATCTTCTTGAGGCCTTTCTTCGGTTACATTGGAATTCGGCTTGGATGTTTCAAGTTCTTCAATTTCATCGTCCAAAGAAAATCGCTTCACGGGGCTCTTAGGGGCAGTCTTTTCTTCTGAACCAGAACGAATGGTAAACTCGAAACTCTTTTGCTCGGTTTTGTCTTTCAGTTGCGGCTCCTCGGGCTTCACCTCTGCTTTTGGTACTTCTTGATCTACTGCTTTGGTGATGTTCGTTTCCATTTGGTCCGTCAAATTGCGCACCACCTTTTCAGGGCGTTTTTCTTGGCGGAAACCACTAGGCTCAGATTTGCCAAATCCTGTCGCAATAATGGTTACGCTGACTTCATTGCCCAAAGCTTCATCCACGCCATTCCCCCAAATAATGTCTGCTGTGTTGCCTGCTTCATTCTGGATGTATTCTGTAATCTCATCAATTTCATCCATGGACACTTCTTCTGCCCCAGAGGTAATGTTTAACAAAATGTAGTTGGCCCCAGTAATGTCGTTGTCGTTCAATAATGGAGAGGCCAATGCTTGGCTTACCGCTTTCACAGCTCTTCCTTCCCCTTCGGCCTTTGCAGATCCCATAATGGCCGTGCCGCCATCTTTCATTACTGTTTTGACATCCTCGAAATCTACGTTGATATAGCCCGCTACAGTAATGATTTCTGCAATGCCCTTTGCCGCGATTGTCAAGATATCGTCTGCCTTTGAAAAGGCTTCAGATATTTTTAAATTGCCATGCATCTCTCGCAATTTATCGTTGCAAATGATCAGCAAAGTGTCTACATGGTCTCTCAACTCCATTAAACCTTCATCGGCTTGATTTTTTCTTCGTCTTCCTTCGAAATTAAATGGAATGGTAACGATGCCGACTGTAAGGATGCCCATTTCACGAGCAGTTTCTGCGATGACTGGTGCAGCCCCAGTTCCGGTGCCGCCGCCCATGCCTGCCGTAATGAACACCATTTGGGTATTTTTCTCGAACAACTCTTTCAGCTCGTCCACATTTTCAATGGCCGCATTTTTTCCTACATCAGGATTTGATCCTGCGCCGCGCCCTTCGGTCAAGGTAGATCCCAATTGTATTTTATTGGGCACAGGACTTAGGTCCAAGGCCTGCTGATCAGTGTTGCATATCACAAAATCCACCCCTGTGATGCCTTGCCTAAACATGTGGTTGACGGCATTGCTGCCGCCGCCGCCGACACCTACGACTTTAATGATGGATGATTGGTCTTTTGGTAAATCAAATTTCATGATGCTTGATTTTAATGGGTATTATATTTCGTCTTCTTCGAAGAATTGTTTTCCTTTTTTAAGCATGCTTTGCAAGAAGCCGCCTTTGGTTTTTTCGCCTTGTCGTACACGAATGGCATCCTCAGTTTCAAACTGAATCTTCCCTCTCTGCTGGTCCAACTTATCAAAGCCTTTCAATATCAATCCAACGCCTGTTGCGTACATGGGGCTGGTAATCTCTTCAGCATTTCCTTTGGCCAGATACTCGTTTGGATAGCCTATGCGGGTATCCATTCCCGTAACATATTCGAACAATTGACCAATGTGCTTCATTTGCGAACCACCCCCTGTTACTACCATGCCGGCAATCAATTTGTGCTCAAAGCCGCTGTTCTTGATTTCATAGTAAATGTGCTCTATGATTTCTTCCAAACGTGCCTGTATGATGTGAGCAAGGTTTTTGATGGAGATCTCCTTTGGCTCTCTTCCGCGTAAGCCAGGAATTGACACGATCTCATTCTCTTGGCTCTCATTCGCCAATGCCGAACCAAATTTAATCTTCAACAATTCAGCTTGGTTGCGAATGATGCTACAGCCTTCTTTGATGTCTTCAGTAATCACATTTCCACCAAAAGGTATGACTGCTGTATGTCGAATGATGCCGTCTTGAAAAATAGCCACATCAGTAGTGCCACCGCCAATATCTACAAGCACAACCCCTGCCTCTTTTTCTTCTTCGCTCAATACTGCCGCAGAGGAAGCCAAAGGCTCAAGTATAACATCTTGAATTTCCATGTCGGCTTTGTGCACACATTTGTGGATGTTTTTGGCCGCAGCAACTTGTCCAGTAATGATGTGAAAGTTGGCTTCTAGACGAATGCCAGACATGCCGATGGGATCTTTGATGCCTTGTTCATTGTCTACGATGAATTCTTGCGGCAATACATCAATAATTTCTTCTCCAGGCAAGGTCACCAGTTTGAACATATCATTGATCAACAAATCAATGTCTTCTTGAGCTATTTCATCGTCCAAGCTATTTCTTACCCTGATTCCACGGTGCTGTAAACTTTTTATGTGTTGGCCTGCAATGCCCACATTCACAACTTTTACATCAACACCTGATTTGTTTTCAGCTTCTTGTACAGCCAATTTGATGGACTGTACTGTTTTTTCAATGTTGGCCACCACTCCTCGGGTGACACCCAAGGAGTCAGAACGGCCCATGCCAAGGATCTCTAATTTTCCGTGTTCGTTTTTTCGGCCTATCATGGCGACAATTTTGGTTGTTCCAATGTCTAAGCCTACAACGATGTCTGATTCTGTGGGAATGTTCATGTTTTTATCTTTTGGTGCAAACCACTTGATTAGCAAATTTTAAATTGATGGTGCTGTATTCATTCCACCCTGTCTTGCTTAAGCCCTTTTCGTAAAAGATTTTAAGCTTATTGAATTTCTGTGCTATCGAAGATGCATCACCAAATACAATTCTATGATTTCCAACCCTTGGTATCAATTCAAATTCCAACTCTTTATTAACATACAACTGTTCAATCTGAGCATCCCAAAAGCTATTTTGTCGAATGAATTCCACGAGTTTGAATACATCATCGACAATTAATTTTCGAGCTAAACTATCCCCCAATGCCTTCACATTGTGTGCGTTTACACGAACAAAGGAATCAAAAATGTATCCATTGGCCACCAACACTCTGGCAGTGTATCTTTTGGAGGCCGGCATTATGTAACCTAGGCTATCGATGTAATATGTGTCTCCATTTTTAGCAAATAGGCGCACCACAGGAGTGCGTTGTTGTACTTCGATGCGCAGTGTTCCATTGAGCGTTTTGAATACCTCTGCATTGTATACTGAAGAATGGTTGTTGATCTTGTGTTCCATTGCCTCCGCATTGATGTCTGAAATTGGACGGCCTATTAAAGTGTCCATTTCATGGTACACCATGGCAAAAATGTCTTCTTCCTCTACAAAATAGTTACCATTTGAGCGGTCGATGTCTATGTCTATGGCACAGCAAACCAGATTGTCATGAGCTTGGTCAACAAAGCCCAGAATGACCATTATCACAATGGAAATGACCGAAATAGACGCTATGTGAATGAATTTTTTCAATAGTTGGCCTCTAAATATTCTCGAATTGGATGAATCAGGGTGTCGATGTCTCCTGCTCCCAAGGTGACCAATAGGTCAATGTCTTTGCTTTTCAGCAATTTTAAGATGTGGTGTTTCTCACAAACATGCACCCCCTCCTTGTTGATCTTTTTGGATAACCAGAGCGCATCTACTCCTTCAATAGGTGTTTCTCTTGCAGGATATATTTCTAACAAAATGAGGTCATCAAAAGCCGCCAATGCCACTGCAAATTCATCGGCAAAGTCTTGTGTTCTGCTGAACAAGTGAGGCTGAAAAATGGCCGTTACTTTCCGGTTTGGAAACATTTGTGCTATAGAAGCATGCAATGCGTTGATCTCCGAAGGATGGTGTGCATAGTCGTCAATGTATACCACGCTTTCTTTTTGAATGTGCACATCGAACCGCCTTTGCACCCCTTCAAAACTGCTTAGGCCTTCTCGAATTTGATGGTCAGTTAACCCTAATTTTCTTACAAGAGCAATGGCTGCTAATGCATTTTCGATGTTGTGCAATCCGGGCAAACCACAATGCAATTCCTCGATTTGATCTTCTTTGGAAACATAATCAAAGATGAAGCGTCCTTCCTGCACTTTTATATTTTTCGCATAAATCTCAGCTTCACTTTGAGCATCCAATGCATAGGTATTGTTGCTTATCTTAAGGTCCAATTCTAGCGCAGCTTCTTTCTTTACAGCAATGAAGCCATTTTCATTAATTTGATCTATAAATTTTTGATACGCTCCATACATGTCTTCTTTGTGCGTATAGATGTCCATATGGTCCAAATCCATCGAACTTACAATGGCCATTTGAGCGTGCAGTTGCAAAAATGAGCGGTCATATTCATCGGCTTCTGTAATCATCCACCGAGCATCTGCTTGCAACAAAAGATTGGTGCCTAAATTGCGTGATATGCCTCCCAGAAAAGCATTGCATTTGATGTTAGAGGTGTGCAACAAATGTGCGAGCAAGGTAGAAATGGTGGTTTTACCATGAGTACCAGCCACTGCTATCGTGGGCATTTGTTTGCTCAGTTCGCCCAAAACCTGAGCACGTTTTATGCAACCAAAGGTATTTTCTTTAAAATACAAAAGGATTTCATTTTCTGAAGGAATGGCTGGGGTATATACCACAAGGGTATCTTCAGGATTTTTAAAATCAAAGGGAATTGCATCGGCATCCTCGAAATTGGTAACTGCCACACCTTCATTTTGCAAACGCTTGGTCAAGGGTGTTATTCTCCGATCATAACCTGCAACTTTGTAACCACTTTGATGAAAATAACGGGCCAAAGCGCTCATGCCAATTCCACCTATTCCAATAAAGTAGATATGTTCTTTTCCTTTCAACATCAGTTGACCAACTTTAAGACTTCATTCGCAATCAAATCCGCGGCATCAGCATGTGCCAGTGGTTCAATTTTTTCACTGAAACGTTGCATTTGCTCCTCATCTTGGATCAACTCACTCACCGTTTTTCCAAGCGCTCTTTTTACCTCTTGGTCAGGAATCAGTTTAGCTGCATGGATGTTGGTCAGCACTTTCGCATTCTTTGTTTGATGGTCTTCTGCTGCTGTAGGCAAAGGCACAAAAATGCTTGGTTTGTTGATTAAACAAATCTCCGATACAGCAATAGCACCTGCACGAGAAACTATCAAGTCTGCCAAAGAATACGCTAGATCCATTCGGCTGATAAACTCTTCCACCTTCACCCATTTCGCATGTTTCTCGGCTGCTTTCAGTGCCCTCTGGTGATACAATTTACCAGTTTGCCACAACAATTGAAATTCTTGGCTCTCCCATTCCATTAGAGCATTTTCGACACCTTCATTGATGGACCATGCCCCTAAACTCCCTCCTAAAACAAGCAGTGTTTTTTTCTTCGTATCCAAACCAAAATACTCAGCTGCTCTTTCTTTTTTACCTTGCAACTTGACCACCTCTTTCCTCACAGGATTGCCGGTCAGCACAATTTTTTCCTTTGGAAAAAATTGCTCCATGCCTTCGTAGGCAACACAAATTTTTTCTGCTTTCTTTCCAAGAATCTTATTGGTCAATCCCGCGTATGAATTTTGTTCTTGCAGGACTGTAGGCACTCCTGCTTTGGCAGCTGCCCTCAACAATGGACCGCTTGCATACCCCCCAACACCAATGGCAATGTGTGGTTTAAACTCTTTCACGATCTTTTTTGCTTTTGCTGCACTCTTCAAAAGCATGATGGGGAATTTTAAATTCTTCAAGGTGAAGCGCCGTTGCAATCCCATAATGGGCAAGCCTACAATTGCATACCCCGCTTCAGGCACTTTAGTCATCTCCATTCTCCCCAATGCACCTACAAACAAGAATTCAGTTTCAGGACGTTTGGCTTTGATCGCATTGGCAATGGCGATGGCAGGAAAAATATGTCCACCAGTGCCTCCACCACTTATAATGATTCTTAATTTATCCATAAGCAGGATGATTTTTAACTGTATTTTCCTCTGCTCCTCTGCTGACACTCAAAATAATCCCTATTGCGAGACACGTAAACCATATAGATGTACCTCCCATACTTACCATGGGTAAGGGTTGACCGGTAACCGGGAATAGATTTACCGCAACTGCCATATTGATCATGGCTTGAAAGACTAAACTAAAACTCAACCCAATGGCCAGAAGGGCACCATAGGTTCTTGGGGCTCGTTTGGCGATGATGATTCCTCGGTAAAGCAAAATCAGATAGAGCAATACAGTAAAGGCCCCTCCAGCAATGCCGTATTCTTCAACAATGGTCGCAAAAATAAAATCAGAGGAAGATTGCGGCAAAAAGTTTCTTTGAGTACTCCTCCCAGGCCCTTTCCCTACAATTCCTCCAGTGGCAATTGCAATTTTTGATTGCTCCACTTGATAATTGGACTTGGCGTCACCCTCAACAAAACTCTCTATCCTGCTTTTCCAAGTGCCTACCCTATTGTTCATGTTTACATTCATGACCACTGCAATAAAAAGCGTTAAACAGACTGCACCTATGGAAACCAAAGAGATGATGTAGGCCAAATTGATTCTGCCAACAAACATGACTACGATGGAAGTAACGAAAAGCATCGCAGCCGTTGAGAAATTAGCAGGCAGGATTAGGCCACAAATCACCAATACAGGAATCATGATGGGCAAAAATGCTTGGTTAAAATCCTTGATATTGTCTTGTTTTTTAGACAACATCCTCGCCAAATACATGATCAAGGCTAACTTAGCTAAATCTGAAGTCTGAAAAGTTTGATTGATGAATGGAATCACCAACCATCGGCTAGCATTGTTGATGTTGGCTCCAGTCAACAAGGTGAACAACAGCAAGGGAATGGCAAGCCAAAGTGCAACTTGCGATATGCGTGAGAAGTATTTGTAATTGAGCTTGTGGGTCCAATACATCAAAGCAAACCCAATCAAGATGATAATGGTGTGCTTAAAAAGGTAGAATTCTGTATTCCCCCCTCGGTATTTATAGGCCAAGGTGACAATAGAACTCTAAACAACCGATACAGAAAAAATTGCCAGCAAGAGTACTAC
>PAVT01000037.1 GCA_002713165.1 Verrucomicrobiota bacterium | reverse complement strand
TTGAACATTCTTACCCAGTTGAGAAATGCATTTTCGAGAATAAAAGAAGAGCATCCTGAGATCATTCATCGAATTGAGAATTTACCCCCAAGAGTGAAAACAGCAAAGAAGTATCAAGAAGATGAACTAAATGTGCTGCAACGTAAAGGAATTGGAATATTTCCATTACAAATTAGAGATCAACTGCAAGTAGAAAACAAAGAAGTAGAACTTCTTGACATAGCACAATTTATTACAAGTATTGAATGTGGAATTGATGAACAAAGATTAAAGCTATCAGATTCCTTCTGGGAGTCTTATAACAAGATAAAATTCTATCAGCCAAAATCAGAGAATAGTCAAAAAAGTGAAGTGGCACTAGAAACTAAGGCACACAAAAATTTAAAAGTGTATTTAAAATTAATTAGCCCTGCCGAGGAAAAACTAATTGAATTTATGAAAACGTTAATCAAGGATATTAAAAAATATCATACACTTTCCGATAGAACTTTAGGTCGACTTGGTAGGAAAGAAATAAAGACTAATTCCAATTCTGCTGCACTAAAAGAATTTCAAGAAGAATTAGTTATTACGATGAAGCAGCTAGGTGAAGACTACCTTGAAAAAGCGAATGAAAAAGTTAAAAATCAGCGTAAGGAAATCATTATTGCTATTGAGAATTTAAAAAATGTAAATTGAAATCAAAAAACGATGGAATTTGAATTAAACTACAAATCAAAAAAGTACCTCGTAAAGGTAGAAAATGGATCGGTTTGGGTTAGAAAGGATAATAAAGGAACAAGCATCAACTTACCTACTGAAAATGAAGTTACATCAAAAGATGATGCAATCAATATTGCTAAACAAATTATTGATAACACCGCTACATTGAGATAATCGTTCACATTTATTTCTTGGGTGTTTAGCCTTGGGCATTTTCTTTTTTATTCGTTCTCAACTGCAAATTCATTCCATGTATCCTCATCGTCCCAAAATTTGCTATCGTTATAGAATGTCGAGACTTCTAATGGCAGTCGGTTTTTCTTGTCATAATTGAGAACGATAGTGTCTTTAATGTCACCATAACCGTTTAGGAATTGGGTATTGTAAGGCGGAGCAAAGTAATAAATCAGTAATTGCTCTGCTATGTCTATGAGTTTTCCCCAAGTGTTTTCGTCAACTTTATGTGTCCCCCCGAGACGTCCAACATAAAACTGAGTCGCTGAGGCTTCCCAATTGGTCCAATTGTGTTGTTTTAGTCGCGCTGCAAATGTCTGTTCACTAGCTTTTCCTATGTAAAGTAAAGTGTTGGGACCACTAATGTTATGTGTCCCGTAGATTTGATAAAGTCCATATGCGTTGTTGGTGGTGGCGAAGTCCTTTTTAATGTCGTCCATTGACAAGGGTCCGTGCCACCATATTTCAATTTTTGTCAGCTGGTTCATTAACTACTTTTTACCACCCTTGGAACCCGTATTTGAATTACCACCTTTCCCACTAGAAGAATTGTTACTTCTTCCACCACCAGATGGGTTTCTAGTAGTTGATGGCCATCCACCTGCGTTTCCTGATCCTGATTGTCCTGTTTTTCTTCCCAAAATTGTTACGTTTTAAATTATTTCTAATTAATATATTTTTCTAGTCGTGATTTAAAAAATATAATTATCCTCTAAATTTAATAAAACTAACTTAAAGTAAATATATTCAGTGAGTTTATCTTATGAAATGCTGCTTAGCTCGCCATCCGCTTCACCTGCTCCAAGTGCCAGTGGTTATGCGCTACAATAAAATAAAAGACATCGGCCAATTTGAGTTTCAAGCTGGGATTGCCAAGTGGTTTTTTAGGCACTGGGTGTTTAGGCAATGGCGGATTCCTATTCCTTGAGCACTTTAAAGTTTGCTCTTTTATCGTCAGCATTTACTTCAATAAAATAGATGCCAGCTTTTCCCGCTAGGTGCACTTGTACCATATTGGTGCTGCGATAGTATTCCGTCAGCACCTCTTGTCCAAGTGCATTTCGAATGTTCACCATCACCTCTGTATAAGGAGTACCTAGATCAATGTGAAGGCGACCTTTGGTGGGGTTAGGGTAAAGATGGAAGGGATGTTCAATAGGGTTTTCCATTATGCCAACGTTGAGGGGCCCATATTTTGAGATGAAAACATCATGCCATCCTAGAGGGATGAGGTTACTTGTTCCTGCTCCAGGATCAAAGTCAACTAAAAGATTGAAATAGCCTGTGGTATAGATGTTTTGAGCGCTGTCCACTGCAATGGCGCTGCCTACATCATGAGAACGACCTCCAATCTTTAGTGCGGAAACAAAATTTCCAGCAGTATCCAAAGTGGAGATGAAAATATCTGAAGATCCTGTGGAACTTAAATTGTACGTCCCTGTTCCTGGGTCAAAATCAACGGTGTCATTAAAAGCACCAGTGGTGTAGACATACCCATTGTTGTCCAAGGCAATTGAATTGCCTTCATCATAAGAGGAGGATCCCATGCTTTTTGCCCAGACAAAATTGCCCGCAGCATCGAGTTTCGAGATAAATACATCATCGCTAGCTCCAAAAGAAATTAAATTTTGTGTGCCTGCTCCAGGGTCAAAGTCAGCAGTGCCTTTAAAACGGCCGGTGGTGTATACATTCCCCAAGCCGTCCACCGCAATGGACGAACCCAAATCATCATTTGTTCCTCCCATTTTTTTTGCCCAGACGAAATTACCTGCAGCACTAGTTTTAAGACAAAAATGTCTGGAGCACTTGTAGAAGCGCTCAAATGGCTTGTTCCCGCTCCGGGGTCAAAGTCAACGGTTCCCAAGAAACTGCCGGTAGTGTATACATTGCCTGCTTTATCTAGGGCTATGGAAAGCGCCCGCTCGCTGGTGGTATCTCCCACGCTTTTGGCCCAAATAAAATTACCTGCGCTGTCAAGTTTTGAAATAAAAATATCCCGCCTACCTGCAGCGATTAAATTGGCGATTCCAGCTCCAGGGTCAAAGTCGACCGTGTCTCCAAATCTACCTGCAGTGTATACATTCCCTGCGGCGTCCAAAGCAATCGAATACCCTTCATCCCAGTGAACGCCACCGATGCCTTTTGCCCACACATAATTGCCATTTTTGTTTAGTTTGGAGATAAATATATTATTGTCAAAGCCGGGTGCCCTTGAAATGTTGGTGTCTGGTCCTGGGTCCAAATCAGCTATGACAAAAAAACTGCCGGTAGTGTATACATTCCCATCGCTATCCACCGCGATGGAATGGCCGTAATCAAAATCATACCCCCCTATGTTCTTTGCCCATTGGTAGCTTTGGGCATTACTCACAAAGCATCCTAAACAAATAACGATCAATAAGGTGCTTGTTTTCCTAAAATAGTTCATTCCTCTTTTACTATTGCCACCAACTGTTGCATTTAGGGAATTGTGTTGAACTCCCATCTCTCTTAAAATATAATTAAAAGCATCTAAAGTGCAGAATTTCAGAAGGTATTATAAAAGGAGGTGGTTTAAGACATCGTACTCTTTACCTGCGCTAGGTATGGGTGGTCAGACTCAGGAATAAAATAATTTCACTTGCCCAATTTCTTGATTTATTGCATCTTTGAGTGCAACAAAACTAGATTAGATGTTTTACCTTCACTACATTCCTCAATTCGTACACCCTTGTTGCCGGCTGTTCTTGCTTTGTGCATTGCTGTCTTGCGGAGCTCCCGAAGAGCAAGTGGTGGAGGAATTTCAAGAAATTCCTGCAGAAGAACACCAAGTAGATGAATTGGTAGAAGAGGCGTCCGCAGAAGAAGCAGTGGAAGGGGCTGTTGAAGAAGCTGTGCAGGAAGACAACTCCATGGAGGAGATCCTTGACGCCATAGAGTCGGGCAGTGAGGAAGACTTGAGCGATCTTTTGCCAGAGACAGGCGCTGGTGCACCCTCCATGCCAGACTATGCAGTCAAGCTTGCAGTAGACGACAGCATTGCCCTCGGCGACAGCGGCCGGCTGTTGGTATGGATTGGCGCAGAAACAGCAGATTATGAAGCGCCGGAAGGAACGGTTTCTGATGAAGCCAGCTTGCCCTCCGATGCTGGAGAGTATGCACAAGTCACCCCTTATGGCACAGGTTTTACCGTTTCGCCCAAAACAAAAGAATGTGTGCGCATCCATCCTTCGGGTTCGGAGGTGCCTTTCGTCATCATTCCTACTGCAGAAGGGGAGATCACTGTCAATGCCAAGATAGAGTTGCACCAAATGGCCGACTGCTCTGACAGCCCTGTGCCCAAAACGGCAGCAGACCTAAATGTGGTGGTGTTTGTGGACAAAGACAAGGCCTTCAAGGAGAAGAAAGGGGAGTTGTTAGACATCCTCTGGGCGAAATTTACTGAGTTTTGGGGTGCGCTCTTGGTGCTGTTCTTCGGATTGATCATCTTTTTGCTGCGCAAAAAACTCAAGCAGTGGTTTGGGTATGAAGAGGGTTAGGGGTGTTCTCGATACATCCCCTTTGGTCGGCACTCGAACTCCCAAGGAATAAGAAAAAGGACTTCGAGTGATTTTACTGGGCTTCTCGATAGTAGAAAGGGCCTCTCGATACATCACGCTGAAGGCGTGACACTCGAGGTCCCAAGGAAAAAGAACAAGGACTTCGAGTGATTTTACAGGGCTTCTCGATACATCACGCCCTAGGCGTGACACTCGAAGACCAGAAAAATAGTATCGAGAAGTCCTGTAGCAGGACCTCTCGTTAGAGGTAAACAGTGATAGCTGTATTGAACTAAACTTACTTAAGAAATTAAGATAAGGCAACGAAAATGACTTTGGTGGGGTTTTAGTTTTGGTTAGTATTGTAATCACCAAATTTTTTCTATGAAACAGATATTTTTAGCCATTGTATTTTGTTATTCGATTAGTATTATCGGGCAACAAGACACCCTTAGACCTGTATCAAAAATCAAAGAAGTTACTGTGTTTTTTAGCGGTGCTCAAGTAAGTAGAAGCGCAGACATTAACATGACAAAGGGACAACATTTGTTGTGGTTTGATCAATTGCCTCAGCAAATCAATCCACAAAGTATTCAAGTAAAGAATTCTGAAGGTTTACAAATTCTTTCCGTTGTTCATCAACTTAACTATCAAGACCAGGCAAAGAAAAGTGAAGAAGAGCAAGCGGTGTTTGATAAGATTGAGGCCTTAAAAGTCAAAATGAAATCTACCAACAATCAAATAGGCGTTCAAAGTATTGAAGAGCGCATATTGCTCGAGAACAGCACAATGAATCAAAGTGAGCAGCGACTGACAGTACAAGATTTAGCTTCTTTGGCGACTTTCTACCAAACAAAGATCAATCAAATACTTGAAAAGAAATTGGAGTTAAAAGTGAGGCTCAAAGGGCAACAAGAGGAGTTGGAAGAATTGTATCAACAACTCAATCGTTTGATCGTTAAAAAGCGTAATACTTACAGTCAGCTTTTGGTGTCAGTAGAGTGTAGTCAAACCAAAAACTATACACTGACATTTTCATATGTTGTGTCAGGAGCAGGATGGGAACCAAAATATGATTTTAGAGTGGATGACATAAGCAAACCACTTAAAGTGGTCTATCAGGCAAATATATTTCAATCAACAGGTGAAGATTGGAAGGATGTTATCATCTCTTTATCGTCTGCGAATCCAAATCAAGGGAGCAATTTGCCTAAGTTAGAAAAACACTATTTAGGTGAAGAAGAACAAAGCTTTAACGCTACCTCATTTAATGGGAATGCTGCAATTAGCGGTCGAATATTCGATCAAAAATCAGATGAGGCCATAGCTTTTGCCAATGTGTCCCTTTATGATAATAACAATAGCTTGATCTTAGGCACGACTTCTGATTTTGATGGTTTGTACAGCTTAAAGCCTATTCCTACAGGGAGGTATACCCTTGAGATAGCTTATGTTGGTTATGAAAGCCAAAACCAAAATGTGTATTTAAGCGCAAATCAACATCTACTTAAAGACATTGCGATGAATGGTGGGATAGAACTGCAGGAAGTTGAAATCATTGAATTTAAGAAGCCATTTTATGAGAGGGATCAATCAACAAGAAGTAATACAATCACTCGAGAAGAAATTGGTCGTATGGCAGTTAGATCTGTGAATGACATTTCAAAAACAGCTGGCAATGGTTTAATCAATATACGTGGTCAACGCAGTGGTTCTGATGTGACGTTTATAGATGGTGTTAAAACACTTTCAGTTGATTTAATCTCTAATTCAATGAAAAATACCGTAACCGACCTGCGATATGAAATAGAAGTGCCTTACACAGTGTTGTCCGATGGAGAGAATTACAATTTAAAAATTAAGGAAACACAACTGCCTGTAGAGTTTCAATATTTTGCAATTCCTAAACTGGAACAGTCCGTTTTCTTGACCGCTTTAATTGAAGATTGGGAAACTTTGCAATTGCTATCTGGGAATGTGAGTATTTATTATGAAGGAACGTTTACATCTGAGTACTATTTAAACGCGAAAGATGCTAAAGATACCTTAACACTTTCTCTAGGTAGAGACCGAGGCATAAACATAGTGCGGGAACAAAATTTAAATAAATACAGCAAACGAACTTTTGGTCGTCGTGTAGAAGAAACAGTGGAATGGAAGATAAGCTGCCGCAATCAAAAGTCTGTGCCAATAAATATATTGATCGAGGATCAATATCCCTTGTCAAAATATGAAGCAATAAAGATCACATTGAATGAAACTTCCGGAGCAATTGTGAACAAAACAGAGGGTAAGTTGAGCTGGGACTTAAGACTTGATGCTGGTGAAAAGAAAGAATTGAACTTCGGTTATCAAGCGAATTATCCTCATTAATAAGGACTGTAAATCTGCAATTCTCTAGCACCTTAATCTGTATCCTGAGTATTTCAAATGCAAAGTATGGAGGATAAGGGACCCTTCGATACAGCTTATGGTCAAACGAGCACCTGAATAATTAGTATTGAAGGGCGCGGATTAAGGCACACAAATAGATTTATATTTTGTTAGCCAAATTTGCTTTAAATGATACCTTTATTGTATGGCAGCCTATGTTTACATTTTACACTGCTCTAATGGCACTTATTACACAGGAAGTACAAAATACCTCGAACGTCGCTTAGCGCAGCACAAAGCTGGAGAAGGAGCCAATTACACTAAGAAACATGCACCTGTGGAGTTGGTGTATTACGAAGAATATCAACGCATTGATTACGCATTTGAAAGAGAGCACCAACTCAAGAAATGGAGCAGAAAGAAGAAAGTGGCACTGATTAATGGTGAAGTAAATGCTTTGCCAAGGTTGGCCAAGAAAACCTTTAGGGCAGCGGAGAAAGATTAGCATTGCCTGATACTTGAGTGGATTTTCGTAATTAAGTCGGGCCTCTCGATACGGCCTTTGGCCAGTCGAAGACCCACGGAAAAAGAACAAGGACTTCGAGTGATTTTACTGGGCTTCTCGATACATCACGCCCTAGGCGTGACACTCGAAGACCAGAAAAATAGTACCAAGAAGTCCTGTAGCAGGGTCTCTCAATACATCACGCCTTAGGCATGACACTTGAACACCCTTTGTTTTTAGGGTAGGATTCTTGATACATCACGCACTAAGCATGACAATCGAGGACCTTATCTTTAGCAGTAAGTAAGGTTCCTGAGTGAATCAATGATGAAATCATTGATTTGTATCGAAGGGCCGAATGTGTTATTCTACCGTTCGCTTCACCTGCTCCATATGCCGTTGGTTGTGTGCAATGATAAAATGGAAAGCATCAGAGAGCTTGAGTTTTAAAACCAGGAATCGCCAAGCGGCTTTTTACATTTTGGATGTCCTTGCCTTTGGCCGATTCTAAATGATTGATCAAGCGTTCGCTCAGTGTGATAAATTCTTCAATCACCTTTACAGGTATCGATTGACCCAAAGGATTGGTGGAAGCGAAGGTGTTCATCTTTTGCATGCTGTCCACTTTAGGGTCCATCCAATTGATGAATTTATTGCTCCAATAGCCTCTCTTGATTTCAGGGTCATTCACAATGGGCTTTGCTTTGCGGAGTGCTTCTTCAAAAAAACCGTTGTATTTGCGGATGTAGATGTTGATGTGCTCAAAGATCTCTAGAATGTTCCATGCTTTTTCATGGGGCTTTTGCGGAAGCTTTTCTTCTGGCAATTGCTGTATTTTTTTGGCTTCTACCATCAGCTGCTGACTGAGGTGTTGAAGGCGATCAATGAGTTCAGACTGTTGCATTGTTTTTTTTGACAAAGATGGAGCTGCCTTTTGAAATAAATCTTGATGAAAATCAAGATTTTAGCATTCGGCTCAAGGTTTCAGGGGTCATGCACAAATAAGAAGCAATGTATTTGTGTGGAACCTCTTGAAAGAGTTGTGGACTGCCTTGCCGCACCCGCTCTAAGCATTCCGCCGGGGAAGAGATGAGCAAATCCACCTCCCGCTCGTAGAAGATGCCCATCAATTCTTTGAGCAAGGCATTGTAGGTACTTAGGCGTTCTGTGCTTTTGGCCATGTAGGCCTCAAAGTCCTTTTTGTTGGCCTGCAACAAATTGCTTTGTCGAATGGCTTGTATGCTCACCTCGGAGGGCTGATCACTAAAATAAGCAGGAATAGAGGCGGCAATGGAACCGGTGTAAGCAAAACGAATGGTGAATTCTTCCGCGCCGATCAAGGTGTAGGCCCGCAATGCACCTTTTTCCACAAAAGAAATGTGCTTTTCTTTTTCTCCTGCCCGTATCAAATACTCACCCCGTTTTAGCTGGAGGCGTTCCCAAGGGATTTCATCTTTGCTTAAGGCTGCTTGAATGAGGTCCATAATTCATTCAAATTTAATTTTACTTTTGGACTAAATGAAAGCCCAATCATGAATGCAGTTGAAGATTTCATTCTCGAAAGAAGCGGAGATCAAAAAGACCTTTTGCTTTATTTTCATTTGTTGTTTACAGAAAAGTGCAATTTGGACAATAAAATTGCCTACGGCATTCCCTTTTATTATTTCAGGAAGAAGTGGGTGGTTTACCTTAATCCCGACAAACGCAAAGGGGTAGAGGTGGGCTTTCCCAATGGGCATAAGATGAAAGATCCTTCAGGAGCCTTAATGAGCAAGGGAAGAAAAATAGTCAAAAGCCTTGAACTAAATCGGCTAGATGAAGTGCAGGAAGAGTTGATGCTAGATTAAGTGAATGACGCTCTAAGCGTAATTAAATAAGAATCAGCTGCCCCCTTTTTTTAGCCATTGTTCCAACTCTGGATGCTGGTAGCTTTCCATGCGCTCTAGCAATTGAAAAATGTCATTTTCAATCAAGATCATGTCATGGTATTTCTCCTTGAGTAAACCTTGGGTTTTCATATGTTCCATTTGAGCAATTAAGTGATCGTAGTAGCCTTCTACATTTAGAAGCGCTGAAGGTTTCTTGTGAAGGCCCAATTGCCCCCAAGTAATGATCTCGTAAAATTCTTCAAGAGTGCCAAAACCACCTGGCAAGGTGATGCTTCCATCGCTCAATTCGTTCATTTTCATTTTGCGTTCATGCATGGAATCCACTAAGATTAGTTCATGCAATCCTTTTTGTGCAATTTCTCTTTTGGCCAAAAAATGGGGAATTACTCCAACGACTTCCCCGCCGTTCTCTAAAGCACCGTTGGCCACGGCAGCCATGGAGCCAATGCCACCCCCTCCATAAATAAGGCGATAGCCCTTTTCAGCCAATGCTTTGCCAACGGCATAAGCATGGGTGATGTAACGGTCGTCAATGCCTACTGCAGAGGCGCAAAAAACAGCAATACTTTTCATCGGTATAAAATTTCCGAAAGTACGGATTTGAGCATGATTTTACACCTAAGGGAATTTGTATCTATGCGACTATGGTCAAAAATTTTTATGAGTTAAATAATTTTCTATGCACTCTCTATTACAAAACACATTGTATGTCGTCTTAATATTGTTGTTCTGTCTTGCTTCCCAATCAATGGATTCTCAGCAATTTTCAAATGCTTTGTACTTTCTCGATAACCTTGATGTCACCACCTTTAATTTAACTGTTGCACATTCTAAGGTGCAATTCTTGCTTGGCACAAAAGCAGATACCTATGGCATAAATGGAGGTAATTTGGGTCCTACTTTGATCATGAAGGCAGAGAATATTGTTACCTTAAATGCTGCCATAAACTCTCCATATAACACATTTCCTAATCCAGTAGAAGATCGACTGGAAATACGCATGGAATCAAAGAGATTGGCTGAAATTGATCAGATAGCTGTTTGGAGCCTTGATGGAAAATTGGTCAAGACCCTAACCTTCTCAAAAAAAGATACCAGAATAACATTTAATGTGTCGGATTTATCAAGTGGGATTTATGTATTGAGCATTTCCAGAGCGAATGGCAGCAATTATGCCTTGAAATTTCAAGGTGAATAAGGCTAACTGAAGAAGTAGAAGTCTCGATGCTCAATAAGCTTGTTTTCCTGCATAAAACGATTGATTTCGATTTTGGCATCCTTTTGAGCCACTGTAATTAAAATCTGTGGATTGTCCTTTTGTACGATTTTGGAGTAATCCTCCAACAATGTACCGTAGATGTCTTTCCCTTCTTTCAAAGGGTTATTGCTCACCCATTGATAGTCCATTCCTTTACTTTTCAAAATGCGGGCCAAGAGTTTACCTTTTCTGCCTGCACCCCAAATGATTAAGGTGCGGTAAGACTGTTGCTCCAATTTCAAAAAGTAATGCACCTTGAGGTCAAAAAAAGTATTCTCTTTATAATGTTCTTGAATGCGACTACTTCGCTGTGCATGATCTCTCCACAAGTGCAGAACATTTGGCAATGAGACTACCTTTAAACGCTGTGCATAAAAGCGAAAAACCAAATCGTAATCTTCTGGATAGCGATCTTCTTGAAATGCTCCACAAGCTTCTAAATCTTCTCTGTGCACCATCCAACAGGGTGAAGCAATTACACATTCTTTGTAGATTTCGATCCAATGTCGATTGCTGTCACAAAGTTCATTGAGCCAGTTCTGGTATTTTTCATAGCCTTCACCAATACCTTCTGAAGAAAAGTACTTTACCTTTCCTGTGACCAAATGGCCTTTACCTGCCTTTTTTATGGCGGCAGTCATGTGTTCAAGTTTTTGAGCAGGCATGAGGTCATCGGCATCCATGCGATGGATGAAATCGCCCTTAGCATGTGCATATGCCATGCGCAAGGCCGGAATGATGCCTTTGGAGGAATTTGTTAAGCAATGTATTCGGGCATCCTTTTCAGCAAAGTCGGCCAATAGTAGGTCTGATCCATCTGTGGAATGATCATTCACCGCAATTAGCTCCCAATTAGCATAACCTTGAGAAAGAATGCTGTTCAAGCAGTCTTCCAAATATGGAGCGGCATTGAAGACGGGCATTAGGATGGAGACTTTGGGACTCATGGAAGGCGATCGATCAGCCGGCTGGACCATGCTTCTGGCTTTTCAGCAAAAAGGGCCTTTGTTTTTGACCAAGTAGCTTTGAAAAGAGCTGAATGACGGTAATTCTCAAGAGTAGCCTCATTTTCCCAATGGCTGTATGTGAAGAAAACTCTATCATCATCGACACATTGCAGGCATTCCAAGTGATGATTTCCCTCCATGGATCTTATAGCATTTTTAGAGGCTTCAAAGATGGATTTAAACGTCTTGATTTCTTCTGCCCTAAACGTCAGTTTTACAATTCTAACGATCATAAAATTCAATTCTGATGGTATCTGATTCAGAAATGCCCAGAAGTTGACTAGCATTTCCTTGATTCATAGCAATTTCTAACATTTTGTTGGAACTAAAAAGTGCGAGTTTTTCTCCTTGTGGAACGTCACTGTAGGATTTATTTACCTCAGTGATGTCGTAATTGCCGTGACGGAATTCTATCTTAAAGTTTCGATTACGGCCAAAGGAATTGAACAGCTGCTCATCGATGTTCGTAATGATGTTCCCATAATGGTCTACATGAATGACCATTCCTTTGATCAAATTGCCTACAGTGGTGGCTTGAAACATGCTACGCTCCAAAATCTCATCACTTGCTACAGCAATCATCTCAGGAGTGCCTCCTTGTGCAATGTGGCAGGCGGCTTTGGTATAGATGTCTCGAGTGGGGAAACTCATGAATTCAGGCTGCGCGACAATGTTTAAGCGATATACTTTTTTTGGCTTTTGAGGAAACAATAAGGAGAACAAGCCATTGTCGGCCCCAATAAAATAATGGCCATCTTCCTTGATCAATAAATGCTGAGTATCCAATTCAACGGTTGGGGTAACACCTACAATGTGAATGCTGCCTTCAGGGAATGCAGTAAATGCATTTTTCAATGTGAATGCTGCCTGTAAAATATTGTAGGGGGGGATCAAATGGCTGATGTCGACGATGGTGGCTTCTGGACAGCCTTTGATTAAGCCTCCTTTTACAGCGCCCACATAGTGATCATTGAGTCCTAAATCTGTGGTAAGTGTAATGACTGGCATGCAGGTTTCCAGATTTATAGAGGAGTGTTTGAGACCATCAAAAATAGTGATAATTTCGTACCTTCAATCAAATATTTACACTCCAAAAAAGGCCCCATTTGTCAGAGAAAACGATAGAAATTGCCGAAGTTAATCCCGTTGAATTGTTCGGTGTCAACGACGATAAACTGAAAAGACTGCGCAGTGAATTTCCAAAATTGAAATTGATCTCTAGGGGGCGAATGATTAAAGCGATTGGAGAAGAGGAGCAGATAAGAGTATTTGAAGATAAGCTTCAATTGATAATTCAATATATACTGAAATATAAGCAATTAAACGAAGGCAATTTAGATAGATTATTGTCAAAAGATACTCAACCCATACAAGAACAAATGACACAAAAAGACGAAATCTTGGTCCATGGTTCCAACGGCATCATTGTAAAGGCACGCACTGTGAATCAGCGCAGATTGGTCAATGTCATGGGCAAAAATGATTTGGTATTTGCACTTGGACCAGCCGGCACTGGAAAAACATACACTGCTGTGGCTTTGGCCGCACGAGCACTCAAAAACAAAGAGGTTCGAAAGATCATACTTACGCGACCTGCCGTAGAAGCAGGAGAGAACCTTGGATTTCTGCCTGGAGACCTTAAAGAAAAGTTAGATCCTTACCTCCAGCCATTGTATGATGCATTGAACGATATGTTCCCAGTAGAGAAACTAAAGGATTATTTGGAAAACGGTGTGGTGCAAATTGCTCCTTTGGCCTTTATGCGGGGTAGAACACTTGATCATGCTTTTGTGATCCTTGATGAGGCTCAAAATGCGACCACTAGTCAGTTTAAAATGTTTTTAACACGCATGGGACGCAATGCAAAATTCTGCATTACTGGAGACGCTTCTCAAATTGATTTGCCTAAAAATCAGCCTTCAGGTTTGATTCAAGCGGTGAAAATACTTTCCAATACCAAAGGCATTGATTTTGTGCATTTTGATTCCAAAGATGTGATTCGGCATGAGTTGGTGAAAAAAATCATTGAAGCCTACTCCATGTCAACCAAGAATGAAGAAATAAAAAAGCAATGATGAACTCCATTTCAGAAACCAATTTTCAATTGGATGGCCAAAAAGCGGTCTATCATGGCAAAGTTAGAGATGTATACAGCATTGATGACGATCTTTTGGTAATGGTGGCTACTGATCGTATTTCTGCATTTGACCACATTCTACCAAGGCCGATTCCATTGAAAGGCCAAGTGTTGAATCAAATCGCTGCGCGATTTCTTAAGGCTACAAGCGACATTGTTCCCAATTGGGTGATTGAAGTGCCAGACCCCAATGTTACCATTGGAAAACGATGTAACCCCTTTAAAATTGAAATGGTCATCCGCGGTTATCTTAGTGGACATGCATGGAGAGAATACAACGCCGGAAGACGAAGTATTTGTGGTGTTACAATGCCAGATGGCATGCAGGAAAATGATGCTTTTCCAAGCCCGATCATTACGCCTGCCACCAAAGCAGAGGAAGGGCATGATGAAGACATTTCAAGAGAAGAAATTATTCGTCAAGGCATTGTCAGTGAAGCTGATTACATACAATTGGAGCACTATACCCGTGCCTTGTTTCAACGCGGTTCTGAAATGGCCTTGGAAAGAGGATTAATCTTAGTAGACACCAAGTATGAATTTGGTAAACACCAAGGACAAATTACCTTGATTGACGAGATACACACTCCTGATTCTTCTCGATATTTTTATGCTGAGGGCTACGAAGATCGCCAGAAAAAAGGTGAACGGCAAAAACAATTGAGCAAAGAGTTTGTTCGAGAGTGGTTGATTGCACATAAGTTTCAGGGATTGGAAGGACAAGAGATGCCAGAAATACCTGATGACTTTACGGAAGAAATAACAAAACGATACATAGAATTGTACGAGAAAATTAGTGGAAGCACCTTTGTGCCTCGCATCTCAGAAAATATGATGGGAGAAATTGAAACCAACATTGCTTCCTCTTTAAAACACCATAGAAAATAACAGCGAACAATATGAGCACGAACTTTTACCCACTAAAAGTGGACAACATCATTAAAGAAACCATCAATACGGTTTCCATTGAATTGGAAGTACCTGAGGATTTGAAGGATACATTCTGCTACGAAGCTGGGCAATACCTTACAATCAAACAAGAAGTAAAAGGTGAGGAGCTGAGAAGGTCCTATTCCATTTCCTCTGCTGCAGTCATGGGAGAACCTTTAAAAATCTCCTGTAAAATGATTGATGGAGGACGCATGTCTACTTATTTGTACCGGCAATTGGCTGTAGGGGATACCTTAGAGGTAATGCCGCCGATGGGCAGTTTCGTCTTGGATAATCAAGAAGCACCTTTGGTTTTACTTGCTGCAGGAAGTGGGATTACACCCATAATGTCAATTTTAAAGACAGCCCTGAAAAACACACAACAGAACATTCAGTTGGTGTATGGAAATCGCAGTGAGGAGGAAATCATTTTTAAAGAAGAATTGCACCGTTTGCAAAACGCATACCCAAATCGATTATTGGTTCAACACTTTCTTAGTAGCAATGGCGAACGTGTAGATTATGAACGCTGCCAAAGTTTACTCAACGGTCAGTCTGATAGCAAAATACAGTACTTCGTGTGCGGACCAGAGGGCATGATCCAATCAACAGAGAGAGCATTGTTAGATGCAGGCGTGAATGCACAACAAATCAACTTAGAATATTTCTCTTCTTCTGATGCCCCAGAGGCTGCTCCTGAATTGAGCGGTGATTTAAACGATGTCCACATTATCATTGATGATCAAAGCCATCAAATCAGCTTACAGGCAGGAGAATTTATCTTGGATGCTGCTGAGCGTGAAGGGTTTGATCCACCATACAGTTGTCAATCAGGTGTATGCACTACCTGTAAAGCCAAATTGCTTCATGGAGAAGTCAATATGGAAAATAACCTAGGACTTGGAGCTGATGAGATTGCAGAAGGATATATCCTTACATGCATCAGCACACCGAAGACAGCAGGGGTAAAAATAAGTTGGGATGATGTCTAAAGAAGGGTAATTATTTCTTCTTTTTTCTTGATTTTTTCTTGTCATTGACAAACTTGTCGTCAATGACCTCTCCAAGTACTTTTACTTCTTTGGTACGTTCGAAGTTCTTTTTGGCCAACATCATTTCGTCAAAGGTATCTCTTCGGATTTTAATGCCCGATTTGGCCCCTTGGTTTTTTACTTCCAAATAAAATCCGTCTTTTAATTTTTTGGGTTTTGTTGATGGTCTTCCCATAGGTCTTTTTCAATTTTTATGCCTCAAGAGGCGCATATTCATCGACTAAAATCTCCGCAAAAACTGTACCATCAGTATTGATGGATAGGGGAACAATGTGTTTCAATTGATTTACCCATTGAGGATTGTAAGTAGATTTTACCCTTATATAGTTTTCAGTATAACCGAACATTTCACCATTTTGTTCTTGATTTTCAAAGAGTACGGTTAACTTTTTCTGCAATTGACTTTCGTAAAAATGTCTTTTCTTTTTGTCTGAAAGTAGTTGTAATTGCTTGCTGCGCAATCTACGAACATTTTTCGATATATGGTCGTTTCGTCTTGCCGCAGGGGTGTTTGGTCTCTCGGAATAGGTGAAAACATGCAGATATGAAACATCTAAATCTGCCAAAAATCGATAGGTCTCTTCATAGCGTTCATCGGTTTCATTGGGGTAGCCGCAGATCACATCTACACCAATACATGCATCTGGCATAAGCCGTTTAATTTTCTCAACACGTTCTTTATACAAAGCGCTTCGATATCTACGGCGCATGGCTTTGAGAACCTCATCAGATCCTGATTGCAGTGGAATGTGAAAATGTGGTACAAATTTCTTGGACTGTGCCACAAATTCAATGATCTCGTCTGACAAAAGATTGGGTTCAATAGAGGAAATCCTGAAACGGTCTATGCCCTTTGCCTGGTCCATTTCTTGGATAAGTTCCAAGAAGGATTCTCCGTTAAGGCGACCAAAATCTCCTGTATTTACTCCTGTCAATACGATTTCACGGATTTCTTTTTGTGCGATCTCATGCACTTGCTCCATTGTTTCTACTATACTGTTGCTTCGGCTGCGACCTCTTGCGAGAGGAATGGTACAGAAAGAACAGAAGTAGTCACAGCCGTCTTGAATCTTTAGAAAGGTTCGGCTTCGATCACCCATTGAATAAGCAGGACTAAATGTTTTGACATTTTTTATGGCTGCTGGAATCAAAGAGGGTGCTTCTTTTTGTTCCATTTTGTGCGCCACATGATCGGCAATTTTAAATTTATCTGATGCCCCAACTACGAGATCAACTCCTTGAATTCTCCCAATTTCTTCTGTTTGTAACTGTGCATAACAACCAATAATGGCGATAAACGCATCTGGGGATAAATTTTTAGCTTGACTCACAATTTGTCGACACTTCTTGTCTGCTTGTTCAGTGACCGAACAGGCATTGATCAATACGATGTCTGCACCATCTTTGAAATCTACACGTGCATAACCTCGATCTTCAAAAACACCCGCAATGGAGGAGGATTCTGAAAAATTCAGTTTGCAACCCAAGGTATAAATGCTGAAAGTTAAACTGTGTTTCATGGCTGTGCAAAATTACCAAAAAGCACTATCG
>PAVT01000036.1 GCA_002713165.1 Verrucomicrobiota bacterium | reverse complement strand
CTACAAATGCTTTAGTTCCTGCTCCTGTAATAATAATGGCTCTAACTTCTTTATCCTCATCGACTTTTTGCACGCATCCACCAAGCTCTTGTATGGTAGATTTATTGAGTGCGTTTAATTTATCAGGACGATTTACAGTTAATGTGCAAATCTGCTCTTTTATTTCTACTAAAATGTTGGACATCTGCTGTGTGATTTTGAACAAATTTAAATGAATGCAACGACTTTATCCGGAAGTATTGGCCTCTTTTATCAACGGCAACTCTACCCAGAATATCGTTTCCTTTTCAAGAAGTGAATGGAAGCCAATTTTACCCTTAAGATGCTCTACAATGCTTTTGCTCATCGCCAAGCCAAGTCCTGTACCTTTTGATTTTGTTGTAAAGTTGGGTTCAAATATTCGTTGACCAAGCTCTTCTGAAATGCCCTGGCCGAAGTCCTTGATTTCTACTCGAATTGTATGGTTTACTTTTTTTACAATCACTTCAATTTTTTTGTTGTCTAAATGTTCGGAGGCTTGGATCGCATTTTTTAGAAGATTGTTGAAAAGTCGAATCAAATAGTCCTTGTTGCCCATCAATAGGAGTGAAGATTCTGTCTCGTTCATCAAAGAGATGTTAGCCTCGCTTGCATATAGATTTATGGTGTTTTCAAGTATAGGCATAAGATCGAGTTCCTCCAATTTACCTTCAGGCAATTTTGCAAAAGATGAGAATGCGGAGGCGATTTTGCTCAAAGAATCTATTTGATCGATGATAATTCCCGCAGTCCTATCTATTTGTGCCTTCATGGCTTCAGCATCTTTGTATTCTGCACGCTGCAGGTGCTGTATACTGAGTTTAATGGGCGTCAATGGATTTTTGATTTCATGCGCAACCTGTTTCGCCATTTCCCTCCAAGCAATCTCTCGCTCTGATTTTGCGAGCTGGTCTGCACTTTCATTTAATTCTATCGCAATGCGGTTATATTCACTTACCAATGCTCCTATTTCATCGTTACTTTTCCAATCGATCAAATCGATGGAGGATCCAATTTTTAACTTTCCAATCTGGTTTTTTAGCAATCTCAGTGGTTTCGCTATTTGTTCAATCAAGAATACTGATATCAGAAGAGCAATCAAGAAAATCCCCACGTAAATATTAAGAGTAGACGCCAAAAATGCGGAGATTTCTTTTTGAAATTGGCCTTGTTTTGCAAAATACGGGAGGTTGAGATAGCCCAAAACTTGATTGTCATAGTTAATTAATGGCACATATGCCGACATATAATTCAAATTTCCAATGCGTTCTATTTGATTCCATTCAGAACGTTTATCCATTTGCAATGCGGCATAAGCAGAAGGGTTGATTCGATCGCTTTTCAATCCTTTATCAAAAATCTCAGGTCGAGAGGTACTGTATAGGCTACCTAAAGTATCATAGATGTTAATGTCAGTGTAAAATACATTAGAAAACTGTATCAGTTTAGTGGCCACATATTCTTCAAGTTGTGGTGAAAGAAAATCTTCACCGCCTATTTTGGATTCAATTTCAATGCTCAATGACCTTAGCTTTTCTGCAAGTTGTTTCCTGTTTTTTTCCTGGTATTGATTTTTGATGAAGTAACTTGTTCCCAATGCCAAGCCAAACAATGCAGTGAGCAAGGACCCCACTAAGAACAATTGCACTTTTGTTGTAAAATGGTCAACCTTAAGCTTAAGTGGTAACATAAATGAGGAGGAGACGAGAGAGAAAAACAAAAAGAGCAAACCGATCAACAGAAACAAATAGGCTACCCCCGTAATTTTTGAAACATCATCAGTCAATTCATGACTAAGCACCAAGGAGGTCTGTCCGTCTTTTTGGAATTTAGTGTGTTGGAAATTATCTTTTACCGATTGTGAAAATACATTTGGCTGTATATATTCCTCCTTAAGTTCGGTTGAATAATTGTAGTCTCCCACTTTATATACCAACTGGTTTTTTGAGTAAACTGCGTAAGAATAGTCAGCATTGAGCACATCAGATAGGTTAGTATTTTCCTCCAAGAGTAACTCAGGATAACCTTCGTTGGTGTTGATTAAGTTTCTGCCCAATTCAATGTATAAGGTAAAATCGCTAATGTCTGTTGATATTTTTACTTTGCCGATGTAATCAATCCTACCAACAAGATTCTTGAGTTGAAAAAGATTATCAACCGCTTCATTCTTGGATTCATTTTTTATTCTTTCTTCATAATAATCGGTACAAGAAGTAGATATTTCCCAATTGCTGATGTAGATAGAATCTTGAGCTTTACACAGAGATAGTTGAATTTGGTACTGGTTCCAATATGCCTGAAAATGGGTTTCGATTATGTAATCGTCCACCATTTCCTTGTTGGACCAATAGTTCTTTGCAAGTTGTTTCAACCGCTGATCCTCTCTTATTTCTTGCTTCGCACCATCAAAGAGGTACTCAAGAATCGGATCATTTTCTTCACTCAATTTGGTGAGGTAGATTTTTTGCGCAGTAAGTTCTTTTTTAGCAATGTTTTGATGAATAAGGTAAGTGACCGCAGAAGCGCTCATCAGCAACAGACCTACACTGTATAATAAATAATTTTTGCTTTTTTGTTGACGAATTAAAATGCAAAAAGAAAAACTTATCGGTATCCATAAGTATATCCAGTGGACGAATGAGAACAGATAGAGTCCAATAAACAGAAGATAAATCAAAAGTTGTATGTAAAGCGTACTTCTTTTCGTGCAGAATTGCTTTAGCAGTATTGCACATACGTCTAATAAAAGGTAAAAGGACAGCAACAACAATCCAAGTGTTACAAAAAATACCAAACTCAGTATGTCAATTCCAATCAAATCACTGAGTTGAAATGAAATTTGAGACTGTTCTACGCTCATTTCAACCAGCACCAATATCCAATGCCCAAAAAATAGGGTGAGCAATAAAATCAGGGGAAGGAATATTTTTTTGATGCGAACCAAACTGCCTTTCCAAAGTATCAGAAGGAAAAAGAACACCAACACATGTAGTAAAAGATCACCAAGAGAAGGCACATATTGCGAGAGTGCATAAAACTCTGCTTGATAGAGTGATGCAGTTGCAATAGCCGGAGGCAGTTGTATAAAAAGAAATAGTCTGAGAAAGATCAGCAATAAAGAGATGATGAGTTTTCGAACCAATGGGTGTCGATTTAAAAATAAGCTTGGCAAAAACCAGACAGTGTTGAGGATGAAAAGAAGAAATCCTATAAATTCAAGAAGAGGATATTTTGAGACTGCTTCTGAAGTTTCCTTCTTTTTTAAATAAAAAACTGCCTGTCCATTCAGGTCGAAAATTGGGAAGTTACTCTCGGAAACGCCTATGCTTCCAATGGTTTGAAAATTAAAGTCTTTTGCGAATCGGTTCTCAAGGTATTTGTTCTCATAGTCAAAATCGTAGGTCAATTGAATCAAGGAAACAAAAGTGTACAAGTCTGATTTTTCGATCCGTTTGAAATACAGACCACTTCCACTGTGATAGAGACCGTTCTTCTCACTCAACAATTCATTTTTTATGGAGGTTTGGTCTTCTGACCAAAAAATCACTTCATCTTTCTCAAAAACTAAAAGGCTGATGCCTTCGTGCTCATAAAGCTCCTCTAAATAAAAATGGTGTTTAGGTAAACTACCTTCAGCTTCTTCAAAATGTACCCTTAAATTCTGCAATTCTTGTGTTGCTGTGCGCATGTGGTTGGAGAAGGAAGATTGAAAATCAGCATAATTGCTTTCAAAATCATCTTCTAAGGGCGCATGATTGATTAAAAATAGATATGCCAGGATCAAGCTAAGCAAACAAGAGAGTACTTTGACAGATTTTGGCATGCCTTTGACTGTCAAAAATTGATCCATAAATTCTAAAGTATTAAAGGCAATTTAAACGAGATAAGCTCCGTAGTTGTCTTTTTCTAAGACTACTTCTATGTGTTCTTTCAATGTCGTGGCCAGAGACATGCCTACATAATTTGCATGCACTGGATAACGATTGTGACTTCTATTCACCAAAACTGCCGTTTTGAGGCTGCGAATGCTAGAATCTAAAAAAGCTTTCATGGCATACATCATGGTTCTGCCAGAATTCAATACATCATCAATGAGAATAATGCACGCACCCTCCATATTTACTTCAGCAGTGTCTAGCTCAATCTTGCTGTGAAGAGGGTCTTTCTTGTTCAATTTTAGAGCTATCAGATGAACGTCTATCTTAGAATTGGCCTCTACTTTTTTTGCAATTAGACCAGCCAACGTTTGGCCATTGCCCAAGATGCCTGCCATTATGATTTCTTTCTGGTCATAATGCTCCTCGATCACTTGAAAGGCAATGCGGTTAATCTTTTGTTCCACCTTTCTTTGGTTCAATATTTCCGTACGATGATTGTCCATCACGATGACTCAAATTTATGGAATGTTCTCGGAAACCTTCTTCTTTCGTGCCAAAAGAAACAATTCTCTTCCTGACCTTGGTGAAATAGAATTGTAACAGTCTTCGAAATACACATAACTGAACAAGTTGTCAAAATAACCACGGTATTCTTCCTTGGAACCACCATAAGGCGGATGATCATCGTTTAAAGGAACAGACCAAAGCACTCCCATGAGCTTTCCTTCATCCTTTAACAATTGATGTGTATGCCTTGCATATGCCTTTCTTAAGCTAGGCAGAATGGCACAAAAGAAAGTTTGTTCCACAATGAGGTCATACTTTTCACGATGTTCAAAATAATCTTGATGGATTAAATGTTCCTTTGGAAAATCAGGATGTTTGGAAGCAAATTTTTCAAGTGGATAAGGGGCGATGTCAAGCAAGAAAATTTTTTCAAAACCATGCGCATGCAAATAGGCAGCCTCGTAACCATTGCCGCCGCCAGGAACAAGTATGCGCATGCGTTTATCTGTTAATTGGTCAAAATACGCCTTCAAAGGCTGACTTATCTCTCCGATGTCCCAGCCTGTTTGCTGATTTAGATAACGTTCTTGCCAATTTGTTTCTTTCATTTTCTGAGGCTCAATAAGACGACACTTTCAACATGATGTGTATGCGGAAACATGTCTACAGCTTGTACTTTGCTTACTAGGTAATTCTCGTCCAACAAGGCCAAGTCTCTGGCTTGCGTGGCAGGATTGCAACTCACATAGACAATTCGTTCGGCCTTAATGTCAAGCATTTGGTTTACAACATCTTTGTGCATTCCCGCTCTTGGGGGGTCAGTGATGATTACATCTGCTTTTCCATGGTATTCAATAAAGTCTGTGTTGAAGACATCTTTCAAGTCTCCTGCGAAGAAATCAGTATTTTGAATGCCGTTGTTTTTGGAATTTCCCTTTGCATCTTCAATGGCTTCAGGGACGTATTCTACACCGATAACCTTTTTGCTTTTAGAGGCTATAAAGTTGGCAATGGTGCCAGTACCAGTATAAAAATCATAAACCACATCAGTAGCTTGAACCTTTGCAAATTCTGCCACTACCTTATACAATTCATACGCTTGATCCGAATTGGTTTGGTAAAATGATTTTGGACCTACCTTAAAGGTTAATTCTTGTTCACCACGAGCATCCATCATTGTTTCCTCAATCCAGTTCGCTCCATGGTAAGGCAACACATCTAAATCAGCAATGCTGTCGTTGCGCTTTTCGTTGATCACATACATCAATGAATGCAGTTGAGGGAATTGAGTCCTGAAATCATTCATAAAGCTTTCGCGTACATGTTGCTCATCTTTGTGGAAGACAAAGACTACCATCACCTGTCCAGTATTGGCCGTGCGGACAATCATGTTTCTTAAAAGACCCTCTTGCATTCTTAAATCAAAAAAGGAAAGCTTATGCTCTTCAGCATATTTTTTTACCCAATTTCGGATGGCATTCGATGGGTCTTCTTGTAGCCAACATTTATCAATGTTCAAGACTTTGTCGAAACGGCCAGGTATATGAAAACCCAAAGCATTTCTTGCTTCAAAGACTTCCTCTGATTGAATTTGAGCTTCTGTCAACCATTCTTTGTTGGAGAAAGTGAATTCTAATTTATTTCGGTAAAATGTAGTTTTTTTTGATCCAATGATCTTAGGTATTTCAGGTACTTCCACTTTGGCAATTCGTTTCAATGCATCGACCACTACGCGCTGCTTGTTTCGAAGCTGATCCTCGTAGGAAATGAATTGCCATTTGCAGCCACCACAAATGCCAAAATGCTCGCAGAAAGGCTCAACTCTATGTTCTGATTTTTTATGAAAACGTATGACTTTGCCTTCTAAATAACGTCTTCTTTTTCTATAAAGCTGTACATCCACAATGTCCCCCGGAACGGTATGGGGCACAAACAGCACTTGATCATTGACTTTCGCCAAAGACTTTCCCTCAGCAGCAGTCTCTATGATCTCGACATGCTCCAGAATTTCATTTTTTTTCTTTCTTCTTCCCATTTAAATGATTGGCTAAGGTGTGTTATTTAACAGTTGCAATTGATTGCTTGCAGCTGCGTTGTTTGGTTGAATGCTCAATACCCGATTAAGGACTTCTTTTTCTTTAATTATCAACCCCTGGTTGTGATAGTTGAGCGCTAGATTCATCAGAATGTCAGTGCGCTGAGGACTCAAATTTAAGGCCCTTAAAAATTGTTGTTCTGCCTTTTTTGCTTGATTGCTCATGCCGTAGGCCATGCCTAAATAATTGATCACATTCACTTCGTTTGGCTGCAGATCTAGCGACCTATTTAAATAGTCGACGGCTTCATTAAATTCACCCAGAAGCCCAGCGGCTTGCCCCATTAAAAAATAGGCATTGCTTTGGTTGGGTTGTCTATTGCAATATTCTTGTAAATATTGAATGGCAGAACGATAGTCTTTTTTTGCATAATAGGTGGTCCCCAAATTAAAATAGCCTTTTGTGTAATTGGGATGCTTTTCTAAATTTTTTCGATGGGTCAAAATAGATTTATCAAATTGACCCAATTCCTTAAAAACCAGACCTAGATTGTTGTAGGCGTCTTGATAATCAGGGTAAATTTGGATGGCACGTTGCAGGTATTTGGCAGCATCTGTATGCAATTGATTTTTTTGTGTTGCATTCGCAGTCTTCATTGCCTGTTCGTTTAGCTCAGAACCATAATTGTAGTTGATACGAGCACTGTTCGAACCTTTCTTGATGTCCGCTCCGAATAAGGTGAAATTATTTTCCCATTCAGCATTGCGCTCCAAGGTTTTGAAACTATAAAGGCCGCCTAAGACAATTACTAACAAGGCGAGTGTTTTTTGTTGAGTAAGGCTATAGATTGCGTTCTTTTTTTGGAGCAAATGTTTTGCACCCAATACGATTAAGATACTCAACGGAAGTACAGCAAGAAACAACATACGTTCAGCAAATTGAATGCCCACAGTGACTAAAATTTGCGAGATCACAGCGATAGTACCTAAATAGACCAATGCAAGGATACTCCAAACACTTCTCTTTTTGAGCAATATACTTGACAGAAAGCTCAAGCCCAATAAAAGCAGTATTCCTAAAATGGCTTTTACGGAGCTGAGTTTGATCAACGGAATCTGGTTGTAGGAGTAATCGTGCAGGAGTTGGAAAGGGAACATTAATTTTTGAATAAAAACCCATTGCAATTCAAAAATACCACCCCACTTAAACATTGGATCCGAACTTGCAGCAATAGGGTTATTGAGCAAACCAAAATTTCCTGGATCAATGGCCCGTTGCATACTGTTCACGATATAATAACGCAAGCCTGCAAAGGCAATTGAAAATACAGCCAAGGCTCCACCAATCTTGAATAAGTCTCTCTTTTTAATTGAGCTGTCTATGGCCATCACTGCAGGAATGATCAATGCATAAGTTACGGCACTTTCTTTCGAGAAGAGGGCCAATAGGAAGGACAATATTGCAAAGAGAGCAATGCTTTTATTAGAGGACTCAAGGTAACGAAGTGCCAACACCAATGTACCACTGAATCCTAGAAAGGCCAACACTTCATCTCTTCCTTTAATGTTTGCGACAACTTCGGTGTGCAATGGATGCAATGCAAATAGCAACACAATACCAAGTGGAACAATTAAAGGTGCGTTGAAGAAGAGTTTTCTCAATGCCTTAAAAAGCAAGCTAGCTGCAATGGCATAAAGCAATACGTTGATCAAATGCCCAATACTTGGATCAGAATTGAAAAAGGATTTTTCCAAAGCGAAAGTCACCAGGCTTAAAGGTCGGTATAGGCCATCATTGAATCCCCCTTGCCCATGCCGATAATTCGTTTTGAGGATATCAGGTATTCCCTCGATACCATTTTGAACATAAGAATGGTTAATGATGATGGAATAATCATCTAAAGCAAATTGATGATTGAGTGTGTTCGCATAAACGAGAAACACGACTACAAAAACAATCCCACTAAGGTAGTTGGATAAGGGAGCTAAAATATCTTTTAAGGGAGCTGTTTTCATTCAAATGATTGCTTCAAATTTAGATATCTTTGTTCGAGCGCAAAAGTTAAACCACAGAAGATGTTAGAAACAAAAAGCAGGACAGAAGAGGCCATCGCCCTAGAAGACAAATATGGAGCTCACAACTACCACCCTTTGCCAGTGGTTTTGAATAAAGGTGAAGGAGTATATGTGTGGGATGTAGAAGGTAAGCGTTATTATGACTTTCTTTCTGCCTACTCAGCAGTAAATCAAGGTCATTGTCATCCTAAAATAGTCAAGGCGTTGAGTGATCAAGCTGCAACGCTCGCCTTAACTTCTCGTGCCTTTTACAACGATGTGTTGGGAGAATATGAGAAATTCATGGCTGAGTTTTTTGATTTTGACAAGGTATTGCCCATGAATTCAGGAGCAGAGGCGGTAGAGACTGCCATTAAATTGTGTCGTAAATGGGGATACGAGAAAAAAGGCATTCCGGAAAATCAAGCTAAAATCATCACTTGCTCTGGGAACTTCCACGGCAGGACGACCACCATCGTATCTTTCTCAGACGATGCAAATGCCAGAGACAACTTTGGTCCGTATACTCCTGGCTTTTTGACAATACCCTACAACGACATGAATGCGCTTAAAGATGCGCTTCAAACAGAAAACATTGCAGGTTTTTTAGTAGAGCCCATTCAAGGTGAGGCTGGTGTTTTTGTGCCAGACGATAATTACATAGCCAAGGCTGCTGCTTTGTGCAAAGAAGCAGGAGTATTGTTCATAGCAGATGAGGTACAAACTGGCATTGCCCGTACTGGAAAATTGCTTGCAGTTTGTAAAGGTTGTGAGTGTAAAACGGCACGTTGCGAAAGCAAGGCAGGATTTAAACCTGATGTTCTCATCCTTGGTAAGGCCCTTTCAGGAGGTGCTTATCCAGTAAGTGCTGTTATGGCCAACGATGATATTATGGAAGTAATTAAACCTGGTCAGCATGGATCTACTTTTGGAGGTAATCCATTAGCTGCAAAAATCGCCATGGCTGCTTTGGGCATTGTAGAAGATGAGCAATTGGCAAAAAGGGCTGAGCGTTTAGGTGAAATTTTTAGAAGTGAAATATCGAAGCTTGTAGGAAAATCAGACTTGCTTAAAAAAGTAAGGGGAAGAGGTTTGTTGAATGCAATTGTCATCAATGATACGGAAGACAGCTCTACTGCTTGGGATATTTGCCTGAAGCTTAGGGACAATGGATTACTCGCCAAGCCTACTCATGGAAACATTATCCGCTTTGCACCACCGTTGGTCATGACAGAAGAGCAGTTGATGGAGTGCATAGACATCATCAAGGATACAATACTAAACTTTCAAAAAACATAAGCAGTGATAGCATGATTTGGCTTGTACCATTGGTCGTTTTGTTTGTTGGCTTGATGGCCATTTTATTGCCGATAATTGCCATCATTGATATCTTAAGATATGAATTTCGAACAGAGTCTATCAAGATTGTATGGGTAATCGTTATTTTTTTTATTCCCTTGATGGGGAGTATTCTCTATTTTGTGATGGGGAAAAACGATAAAATCCAGAAAGCATAAAAAAGGCCGCTCGATGAGCGGCCTTCCTCAGTTGAATTGAATGGTGCTTAATAATATATCTGACGTCTTACCTGTGCAATGTATTTGGCCAAACGAATAACCTGCTTGGTGTAGCCGAACTCATTGTCATACCATACATATAGTACAATATTTTTACCATCGTTAGAAACTATGGTTGCAGGGCTGTCAAAGACAGAACAACATTGGTTTCCTATGATGTCACTCGATACTGTTTCATCATCGGTAGAGTAGTGGATCTGGTTTACCAGATCACCTTCCAAGGCTGCGGTTCTCAAGAGTTGGTTGACGTTTTCAACAGAGGTATCTTGTTTAACTGTAAGGTTCATGATCGCCAAAGAGCCATTGGGTGTAGGAACACGTACGGCATTGGCTGTAAGTTTATTCTCTAAAGAAGGAATCACTTTAGTTACTGCTTTTCCTGCACCTGTCTCAGTAATGACCATATTGATTGCAGCTGATCGCCCTCTTCTGGTTTTCTTGTGCATGTTGTCCAATAGGTTTTGATCATTGGTGTATGCATGCACAGTTTCAATATGGCCTTTTTCAATGCCTAATTGATCTTCGATGACTTTCAATACAGGAACTATTGCGTTTGTGGTGCATGATGCCGCTGAAATAATGTTGTCATTTTCGATGCTGACGTCTTGTTTGTGATTCACACCATATACAATGTTTGGAACTTCCTTGCCAGGAGCCGTTAAGATCACTTTGCTTACTCCTTTTGATTGCAGATGTCTGCTCAATGCTGTTCTGTCTTTGAATACACCTGTATTGTCAATCAATAAAGCATCATTAATTCCATAGGCGGTGTAATCGATGTCTTCAGGTTCCTTGGCATGGATTAAATGCACATCTTGTCCGTTGATCGACATGCATTTCTTTTCAGTATCCACATCAACATGTCCCTGGAATGCTCCATGCACTGAATCGTTACTGAGCAATGAAGCGCGCTTGCGCATTGCTGTTTCATCATCTCCACGTGTTACAATGGCACGCAACCTCAATTGCTGACCTTTGCCTGATTGTTTAATTAATTCACGCGCAGCAATTCTTCCAATTCGACCGAAACCATACAAGATGACGTCCTTTGGTGCCAAATTCTTTCTTTCAACGAAGATGAAATCATTCAGCTTCTTTTTGATAAAGGCAGACTTAGAATCGAAATTGTCTTTTTCCTCTTCCCATTCATTGGCCAATTTCCCAATGTCAATTTTAGAAGGTGAAATGTCTAAGGCAAGCAACTCTTTTGCCAGGTCTGCGGTATCAAAAATACTGACAGGCTTGTTGGTGTAATTCTGAACATTTTTGTGTTTCTTCAGTATTTCTGAAACGCTTGAATCAACTAGGTGATGTCTGAACAATACTAATTCAACAGCTTTGTCATACAGTAAGTGACCAATAGTATTCATTAATCCTACTGCCTTTTTTTCTTGTTCCACCCATTTGTTGAGGTTGGTCTCAAAGCTGTTGGAACCTTCGATATTTGTTTGGTTTGTACTCATGGAATTTAGATAAATGATTGATTTTTTTGGGACCGCAAAATTCGTGAATTTATGCTTAGAAATCTAAAAAAAGAAAGGGCGTCAGTAAAAACTACTGACGCCCAATCACCAACCAACTATCCTATAGCTTACATGCCGAGGCCGTAGAAATATTCTTTGCCGTTGGGGTAAACCCCTTGGATCAATACACCTCCTGATTTCGCTTCTAGAGTCTCCATTAAACTGCTTTCATCCTTGATCACTTGATTGTCTACATGTGTAATGACGAAACTTTCACGGATACCTGCATTTTTCAACTTTCCTGGAAACAATTCTTCCACCACAACACCCTGCTCCACTTTGTATGTTTCTTTTTGTTCATCATTTAGGGGGGCGAATTTTGCACCCAATAATTTGCGCAATTGATTTTGATCATCCTTGATGATGGCAGTATTGCCTTCCATATTTTTCAACACTATGTTTTTTTCAAGAATTTTTCCATCGCGTAATATCTCAACCGAAACTTCGTCTCCAGGCCGATAGCTTCCTATTTTACCTTGCAACTCTGTCACTGTATTGACCACAATGTCTTCTACCTTAATCACAATGTCACCTTCTTCTATGCCGGCTTCTTCAGCAGAGCCATTCTCCATCAATCCACTAACATAGACTCCGTTCAAGTCATCAAGTTTTAAATCATCTGCCAACTCTTGATCTATGTTTCTGATTTGGATGCCAATGAATGCGCGTTGCACTGTGCCGTATTCTTTTAAATCCGCTACCACTTTTTTTACAATGTTGGCAGGGATGGCAAAAGAGTATCCCGCATAAGAACCTGTGTTTGATTTGATGGCTGAATTGATGCCGATGAGTTCTCCTTGAGTGTTGACCAAAGCACCACCACTGTTGCCAGGATTTACGGCAGCATCGGTTTGAATGAATGATTCTATAGAGGATAAGCCTGTGAATGGATCATTGCCCAAGATATTGATGTCTCGACCCTTGGCAGATACGATGCCTGCAGTTACAGTTGAAGTGAGGTTGAATGGATTGCCCACTGCCAATACCCATTCACCTATACGCAATTGGTCGGAGTTCCCAATTTCTATATAAGGCAAATCTTCCTCATCTATTTTCAATAAGGCCAAGTCTGTAGTGGGGTCAGTACCAATTAAAGCGGCCTTATACGACTTTTTATTGTTCAAGGTGATGTTGATCTCATCTGCATTGTCGATCACGTGATTGTTTGTCACGATGTAACCGTCCTCTGAAAGTATTACGCCAGATCCTGCGCCTCTGATGGGTTGCTGAAATTTGCGTTCATATCTACCGTCTCCAAAAAAGAATTCACGAAATGGATCAAATTCCTGCTGTCTGTATTCCATAGTACCTTCTGTCTTGACGTGCACCACGCCGTTGACTGACATTTCAGCTGCAGTGACATAATTGGTGCCTACATCCGGAGCGGTGCCCACCAAATTCACCAAAGTGGTTTTCGCATTTTCCTCGAGCTTGGCGATACTTGATGGATCCTTTTCAAGCATTTTGTAAATTCCTAGAGATACAATACCGCCTAGGAGTGCGATTGTAAACTGACTAAGTATTTTTTTCATGGCTAATTTTTTTAAAGTTATTTTGCAGTCAATACACAAGATTAACGCCACGCATTTTCATTTGTTGGAAAGCCGCTGTTAAAGATTGTTAAGTCTGATTATTAGGTTAATAGATGTTAAAATGACTGTCAAATTTTCAAAATATCAAGGGACCGGGAACGATTTTGTCATGATTGATGGCAGGGACATTACTGTCAAATTTTCAGTCAATGAAATTGAAAGGATTTGTGATCGTCGTTTTGGAATTGGTGCTGATGGGTTAATCATTTTGAAAAATCATGAAGAAGCAGATTTTGAAATGGATTATTACAATGCAGATGGTTCACAAAGTTTTTGCGGCAATGGCAGTCGATGTGCTCAAGCATTCGCCCATGCATTGGGCATCATTGATATGAATGCTCGATTTGTTGCCGTCGATGGTGTTCATGAAGGCAAAAAAATTGAAACTCTGTATGCAACAAAAATGAGAGATGTTTTATCGGTCCAATGCTTAGGTGAGGACTACTTTGTTGATACTGGTTCGCCACATTACATAAAATATGTTCATGAGTTGGAAGCATACGATGTCAAAGGAAAGGGAGCTGCTATTCGTAACAGTGAACCATATATATCCGAAGGAGTGAATGTAAATTTTGTTAGTGAAATTGAAGGTAAAATTCATGTGCGCACCTATGAAAGAGGAGTAGAAGATGAAACCTACTCTTGTGGTACAGGCGTCACTGCAGTAGCGATCGCTCATTTGGTGAAAAATAGTTCCAATCAAAAGGAAGTGGAATTGATGACCAAAGGAGGGATTCTTCGCATCCAATTAGAGAAAAAGGGAGAAAGCCATTTTCAAAACATTTGGCTGATAGGCCCGGCCGTTGAAGTGTTCAGCGGAGAATTTGTACTTTAATGGGTGTGTTTTAATTGCACATCACTTAATGCGCACAATTTTACATACAACTTTTCTGCCTCTTTCATCAAATTCTCTGAGGCTTGAACATCTGCTTTTCGTGTATTGCGATAAGGTTCCATCTTGGGCAATTGTAAATCAAGATGTACTTTATTGAGAACTAGCTGCAACACTTCATTGGGCGAATTGCAGTAGGTTTTGTAATTCAAAAACAGTGTTTGCTCATCTTGCATTTTTAGGGCTTGAGTGTAATAATTTATCCAAGAGGCCAACCAATAGTTGATGGAGTTTTTGTCGAGGCCTGATAAGGCATCATCTTCCGAAAACGAGAAGGCTTTCTGATTGTTCCCAAATTCATGGTGTCCCAACCAATTCATGTATTCCAATACAAAGGGATCTTCTTGCTGAGATTTTACATAATAGCGATGCTTGTCTAACAAAGAGGCAGCGTGTGAGAGGGGATCTCTGAAAAGCAAAAGCACTAAAAATTGACTGTTTCTTTGCCGCATTGACTTATACCGCAGGATAAAGTTGTTGTTTTTGGCCAAGTAGATCTTTTCGTTGTCATTCTTAACAATGGACTGGTAATCGAGGTATGCTTCGTACACCTCATCTGAGACAACATGTTGCACCAAAAAATTATCTTGTATAAATGCATCTTTGGTTTTCATTTTAAAAAAATATTCCTCCAAGGCTTCTTTGGATTCCAGGCCAATCAAAATGCCATCTTGGTGACTTCTTTCCTTGAGTTTTTTTGACTTTGGGGTGTAGATTTTTCGCCAAAGATTGGGGGCAGTCAGCAATGGCATATTTGCGTAGCTCAATGAAGAGAATTGATCAATTTTTGAAAGATTGAGCATAAGGCTAGTGGTGCCTGCTCTAGCTAAACCCGTGACGATAACAAATTGTACATTTCTTGACAATCCTTTTTTGGCCATCCGTTTTCTTTCCCAGCTAAATAGTTTGTCGGCGATGTTATAATTGTCCAAAAACAGTCTGTGCAACAATTGCGACAGTTCTGAATATTCGGAAGTGGACGTTAAGGGAATCAAGAATGGGATACTGGCCCCAATAGAAATGGAAAGTATGGAATAAAACGAACCGAAGGAAAAGGTTGAAAATTCTTGCGCATTTCCTTGAACGTAAACGAAAATAGGTGAACTTCCAATTAAGAAGGCCAATGCCAGCAGTACGATTAATTTCAGAAGTGCAAAAAGCAGGGCATTTGTTCTCTTTTGGATGCCATCAATCTTGCTGTCCTCATCTTCTTCAGAGATCAATTCATTCAACAAGGAAAGGCTTGCCAAAGCAACTCGATAGAAAAACGTTCTTTTGACTCTTAAGGCATAGGCAATAAGGAAACTGCAAAAGCCCAACAAGAGATAGGCAATCATTTGTTTTCCTTTTTCTTTTTCTTCCTCAGGCGTTTGAGCTTCAGCCAAAATACATAGACAAAAGAAAAGAGAACGATTCCACCTATAATAAAGATCAAGACAATTGTCCCTAAGCCGAGACCCGGGCCTATGTACAATAAATTACTCATAGTCAGTTAAAATTGTTGTCCAGTTGGGCAGGTGATGGAAGCCTTCATGCTGTGATTTTAGCACATTTTTATAGACGACTTCACCCTCTTTGATGATCCACAAAATACCGTCATTTTGTTCTTCAACAAATACAGCATTGGGTGCATAGAATTGTTGTAAACCCTCTGTAGCTGTAAATATTTCATGCTCTCTAAACACATCTTTAAGCAGATAGCTGAATTCTTTTGTTGCCAAATTGTATTGCATGATTTCGGAGTACAAATCTCCAGCAAACACCACTTTTGAGGGATCTTTAGAAGGGCCCTCATAGTTGTACATAGAAGCGGAATAGTCATTGTTATTGAAAAAAATGATGGAGCTGTCTCCAAAGAAATCCACATCGTGCTGACTGTTGAAAGGTCCCCGGATATAGTCAATCAATTCATTGGTAGAAGGACGATAATGCAATATAGCGGACAAATGTTTGGCGCTGATAAATACATCGCCCTCTTGATAAAAAGCTGTGGTCTTCAAGGCAGGCTGTACATCGTTCACATGAATTGGGTCAAAAATATTTCCTGAAGTCAAGAGATAATTCGACAGTCCATTTTCATAGAGTAATTCTGCCATGGATTTATTGAAAAGGATTTCCCCGGTTTTGCCGTCAATCTTATTGATGAATTCATCCTTAAAACTGACTTCTCTGCCAACGTGTTTGTACATCCCAGTACCGTAGTAGACGTTAGGGTAGGTACTGAGCCAAATATTGCCTTCATTGTCAAGATTTTTTGCGTGGTGTGGCCAAGCTCCACTTTGTACCCACTGCACATTGGAATTGGAATCTACACGCGTTAAGGTATGTTGGTCTAGGGAGAAAATCAAGTCTTTATTGGGCAAAAGCATGGGGTGAAATACCCTCAGATGGTCCATCATTTCTTTGTGAAAAGTCCATTTTTCTTGTATAGAATGGTCTTTGAGATTGATTACTGCAATTGTCCTTGAATTGTTGGTATCCGAATAGGACGTTAAAGCAAAAACATCTTCTTCCAATTTATTGATCGGTTGAAAGGTAGTTCTTGTTTTTACAAAAGTTTTTGGCAGTGCAAATGTTTTGGCTTCCTCCACAGATTCTTCAAACATGTCCGGAAAAGAGTACATGAATTTTACCGGCTCATTCAAAAAGCCAAAGTCTTTATCTCCTTTTGAAAGGTGGACGGACAACCAGCCAAACATGGCCAATAAAAAGAGTCCAATAACAGTAAAAGCAAAGGCTTGGATAATTCTATTCAGCATGGATGATTTTTCTATAAGTTTTGAGTCCTGCGATAGCTTCATTTTGAGCTAAAAATCAATGACCAAAAATAGGATAAATCGCATGAACTGACGATTAAGAATGTTAAACCAATTGATTTCGATTATAGAGCTATTCTGTCTTTTCAAATGCTTTTATCCTAAACTATAATTGCACACCTATGGAAAAGGATTCTGTACTTAAATCTATACCAGCAGTATTAGTCGTATAACTGACAGTTAGGTTAGAGGTAGAATAAAATATTCTACCGAAGTTAGCCATCAGCGTAAGTCAATCGGTAGCAAAATAATATAGCCCTGGTTGATAAGCAGTTACCATTTGATCAACCATAGAGATAGAATTTACCAAATTCCTGAAGAAGGCAGTGTAGATATCTCAAAATTAAGACAGTAAGTATAATTAACGTGAATAATGTTTAAGCAGCAATTAACAATTGCTTGCAATCATTTTTTTCGGGGGTGATTTTAAGAGAGGGTTTCTTATCGAGGAATTG
>PAVT01000035.1 GCA_002713165.1 Verrucomicrobiota bacterium | reverse complement strand
GGAACGAAAAATGGAAAAGATTTGAAGAACTTTTAAAATAAAGCCTGTGGCTAACAATGTGTATAAGTAATAGCGGTTTAAGTGATAAAACGAAAGGTAAAACATAAAACAAAGGTTAGTACAAAACCGAAAGGTTTGTGAGTAGAAATCCGCTACTACTCATACACGAGACCGTTGGCGTGCATGTAAAAACGACATTGAAACAGATAATCTACATATCGACAATAATTGCTCTCGTGACAGTATCGTGTCAGACAGACCAAAAGGACAATAACGAGCCCGACAATCAATATTACATTGAGAAAAGTTTAAGTTTTTTTGACCCTTACGACAATGACTACACTTACTCGACTTGGATTCGAAAACCAGAGAATATCCGAACAGCACATGAGACTTTTAAGAAAATCGGATATTACAATCTTCTCGACTCAAGTGAACTTTATCAAAACCCTTGTATGCTATGGGGGTATGTAGACAGACCATGCAATGAAATAATGGACAGCTTACTTATTACATACCCGCTTGACACCATAAAACCTAAGTACTATCGGGAATTTTGGGACAGACGAAGGAATGAAAATAATGACAAAGTCGTTTTCGAAATATTGAGTGAAATACACGGGATTCTGTTTAAGGACAGTGCTTCAGAATACAACAAAAACATTGTGAACGACACCCTTTTCAAATTGGTCGAAATAGATCGAGTAAGAACTAACCCGACAGAGAATCAGGCCAAAAAGGACTTCGATTTCTTAAAAAACATCGGACTTCATCTCTCAGCCTATAACGTATTAAACGAAAAACATACCTATCAAAAAGTTGAATGGAACAAGGACGAACTCGAAAAACAATTAAAAACTGACACGACAAATTGCTGTCCGACACCGTGGATAAAGGATGACACAAAATAAAAAAAGTCGAGTAGGTAAAGGGGAATCTCACGCCTAAACCTCTCAAGCCTGCCCGACCAGCAGGCGGGGAACCGTACGTGAACCTCTCGATTCATACGGCTCTTCAAAATCCAAGTCACGGTCTAAAGCCTTCATATTTCCAATGCTCAAACATATTCGGATAGCTCTCGGCTATGCCTTGTAGATGTTTAAGTGAATAATACCAATGCTTCTTCTTTAACCGTTTGTATTTGTTGCGCACCCATTTGTATAAACGTTGATTCAGGGTCTTGAACAACCTTCGCATTTCGGATTTTCGGTACACACCGTAATAGTTGAGCCACCCTCGTATTTTGAGTTTTAGCTGATAAGCAATTTTGCTAAATGGCAGATGCACCCATCGGTGTATCTTTATCTTTATCAACAAAAGTTGTGCAACAGGCACAAAACCTATACGCAATTCCCTACGGGACACGCTTCATAGGTACTGTGTGAAAAAGCAAATATTTTTATAAAAATTTTTAGGAAGTCAATTATAGCTTCATTTCTATTTTTATTAATTGTACTTCATTTTGGACATTTCTACAAAATTGGAACCCCTGTTTCTGAAAATACTATGTACTTAGAAGGTATTGGTTCAATGGAATAGGTAGTTGCAAATATTGCTCTCCTTTCAAAAACTGTTCAGAAAAATTTACCATCGAATGTAATGACTTTGAATACTCAAAAAAGCTTCTTAGCTTTTATATGCCTCAACTTTTTGATTCAGATAATTTGAAGTTTCTTTCAATTACCTCTTTAGTTCTCTTTGTATTACAATACTTAATTTCTAATTACAAGCTAAAATTAAAAGACTAGACAATGAAAGGTAAAAACAATTTTTCGCTCGATGTTGATGACAATTCCTTCGACTTTGAACTTGATGCTAATGGTTATGTTTTTAGTTAATACCGATAAACTGTTTGTGCCATCTAGCTTATGGTTGTGTTTTCGATAGTAGAACTAAAAATTCAAATAGATTCCTCATTTTCAGCATCTTCAAAACTTACTTCAGCCTCTAAATTCCATAAGACAAAACTCCATACATCTGCCCACTCTTCAATGATTTTTTCTGTGGGTTTGCCTGCACCGTGGCCCGCATCAACATCAACTCGAATCAAAACGGGATTTTCTCCTTGATGTTTCTCTTGTAAGGTAGAAATGAATTTAAAGCTGTGCGCAGGTACCACGCGGTCGTCATGATCGGCAGTGGTCACCATGGTTGCAGGATATTCAACGCCCTCTTTCAAATTGTGCAAGGGAGAATAGTCATAAAGATTCTCAAAACTTTCTTTGCTGTCTTCACTGTCTCCGTATTCGCCGGCCCATGCCCATCCTATGGTAAACTTGTGGTAACGCAGCATGTCCAATACACCGACACCAGGCAAGGAGACTTTCATAAGATCGGGACGTTGGCACATGACTGCCCCTGCCAACAATCCTCCATTCGATCTGCCGTGAATGGCCAGTTTCTCTGAGGACGTATAGTTCTTATCGATCAAGTATTCTGCAGCGGAAATGAAGTCATCAAACACATTTTGTTTATTAAATTGCCATCCGGCTTTGTGCCAATCTTCACCAAACTCGCTGCCGCCACGAAGATTCACCACCACATAAATACCGCCTTGCTCGAGGAATACCGTATTGACGACTGAAAAACGTGGAGTTATGCTGATGTTAAAGCCACCATATCCGTAGAGGAAGGTGGGGTTAGTACCATCGTATTCAATGCCTTTTTTGTGGGTGATGAACATAGGCACTTCTGTTCCGTCTTTGCTTTTAAAGAAAACTTGTTCAGTGATGTAATCTGAACCTTCGAATGCCGTTTCTGGAGCAAAATACACTTCAGAGCTGTTGGCAGTAATGTCGTATTTAAAGATCGTTGTAGGATAGGTGTAGGAGGAGAAGGAAAAGAAAGCTGTGTTTTCATCCTTATCTCCACTAAATCCGGCAATGCCAATTCCAGGCAATTCGATGTCGTACAAGTAGGTGCCTTCCAGATCATACACCTCTAATTTACTTTGTACATTCTTCATGTAAGAGACAATGATTTTATCACCAGCCAGTGTTGCACCGCGCATGACGTAGTCTTTTTCAGCAATAAAATCGGTCCATTGATTTTGCGACGGATTGTTAATGTCAATGATACTCAACTTATTGTTTGGAGCTTCATAATTGGTTTGCGCCAAGAATTTACCATCGCCCAAATGGTCTAAGATGCTGTTCTCTGTTTCAAAATCGGTAACCAAGTCGATCATCTCTCCATTGCTGCTTAAATCCCTTATTTTAAGCGCATTTCCATGTGTGGACTCGGATGTACTGACTACCAAATAGTGTTCGTCTTCCGTAACATATGCGCCTGCATTTCTTTGAGGATATTCATTGTCTCTGTAGATCAATTGATCTTCATCCTGTGCAGTTCCCAATGTATGGTAATAAACCGTATGGAATTCATTTTTACCAGAATAATCCGATCCTTCTGAGGGTGGGGCATAGGCGGCATAATAAAACCCATCGCCTTGCCAAGATATTCCGCTAAATTTCACCCATTCAATGACATCAGACAGTTTCTCCTTGCTTGCCAAGTTCATCACATTGATTTCAACCCAATCTGACCCAGCTCTTGAAATGCCGTACGCCATGTATTTCGCATCTTTTGAGAAGCCCATGCCGTTGATAGATGCTGTGCCGTCTTCTGAGAGGCTATTCGGATCCAAAAGCACCTCTTGTTCTCCGTCCAAGCCCTCTTGATAGTACAATACACTCTGGTTCTGAATGCCATCGTTCTTGTACATAAAGTAATAAGGTCCATGTTTAAATGGACTGCCCACTTTTTCATAATTCCACAAAGTCGTCAAACGTTCTTCGATTTGCTTGCGGTAAGGGATCTGACTTAAGTAATCAAAGGTGACTTCATTTTGTGCCTTGACCCACTCAGCAGTTTCTGAAGAGGTGTCATCTTCTAACCATCTGTAGGGATCTTCTACCATAGTGCCGAAGTATTCATCGACCACACTGTCTTTTCTTACATCAGGATAGGCTTTCAATTCGATGGTGATTTTTTCGTTTGCTGTGCTTTCATTTTGGCTAGTGTTTTGCTCAGAACAACCAACACAAAGGATTGCAACTGCACTCAAGAGGCTTATTTTATTCATGATCTTAAAATTGAAAGTCAAACATAATCAATTATACTTTTGAGCAAGAAATCATTTATACAGATGGCTTGCCAATGGCCTTAAATGATTTATTTTTACTTCAAATAGTTTCTTATGAAAAAGTTAAGTCTAGTTGCCATTATTGCCTTGTGCATTTTTGGTTGCACAAACACTGAAAAAAAGGAAGTTGCTGAGACCTTTACTGTACATGCTGCCAATACTTTTGATGAATTCACAGAACAATTTGTAGAAGAATTGTGGAAGATCAATCCAATTTGGGCGAGTTATGAAGGCTACCATGCCTATGATGCTCAATTGCCTATTCCTGGGGAAGAAAGGGATCAAGAAAAGCTTGCTTTTGCTGAAGAGTGGCTTACTAGATTGTCTGCGATAGACAGCACAGTTTTGGACGGAAACGACATGATGGATTATTATTTAATTCACGAATACTTGGGTTCTATCCCCTTTTACATCAATGAGTTTAAATCTGGAGAGTGGAATCCTTCAGCATACAATTTGGGGGGTGCTTTCTTTCAAGTGTTGAATTACCGTCAGCAGGAATTGAGCGAGCGATTGAACAACATTTCGAAGAAGTTGGAAAAGGTACCATCCTATTACGAAGCGGCTAAGAATATTATTCAAAATCCGACACATGTGCACACTGAATTGGCCATTCAACAACTGAAGGGTTCTAAAAAAATCTTCGAAGAGCAGATTCTTGACTCGGCAAACAAAGCACACATGGATGAGGCAAAAATGCGCACACTGCAAATCAATGTTGAGCGTGCTACAAATGCTATTGATGACTATGTAGCATTTCTCGAAGAATGGTTACCTTCTTTAGAGACTGAGGGAAAAAGCTTTAGGATAGGTGCAGAACTATTTGAGAAAAAATTTAAGGCAGAAATTCAATCAGAATATTCAGCCAAAGAAATCTTTGAGATTGCAGTAGAAGAAAAAAGCATTTTACATGACAATTTATACCGTCTTTCTGAAATGCTGTGGGAAAAGTACTTTACTGCGCAAGAAAAACCGGGCAACCGTTTGGGGCAAATACGCATGGTCTTGGATGAAGTGGCTCAAAACCACGTGCATCGCGATTCCTTTGTAGTCTCCATACGGAAGCAGATTCCTGCCCTAGAAGCCTTTGTTCGCGAGAAAGACCTCTTAACATTAGACCCAGATAAGCCGCTCATTGTGCGCGAAACTCCTGAATACATGCGTGGCTTTGCAGGCGCTTCCATCTCTGCACCAGGCCCATATGATAAAGATGCAGAAACCTATTACAATGTGACTCCACTTGATCATTACACAGATGAGCAAGCAGAAAGCTACCTGAGAGAATACAACGATTACACCTTACAGATTTTGAACATCCACGAAGCGATTCCTGGGCATTATGCTCAGCTGGTATATAGTAACCAATCTCCGAGCATCATTAAAAGCATCCTAGGCAACGGAGCTATGGTAGAAGGATGGGCAGTGTATACTGAACGCATGATGTTGGAAAATGAATATGGTGCAGGAACTCCGGAAATTGGCTTGATGTATTACAAATGGAACTTAAGGACCGTATGCAATACCATTTTGGATTATGGAATTCACGTGTTGAATTTTACGGAGGAAGAAGCCATGCAGTTGCTGGTCAAAGAGGCTTTCCAAGAGCAATCGGAAGCAGATGGCAAATGGAGAAGAGCACGCTTGTCGCAAGTGCAACTGTGCAGTTATTTTACGGGTTATCATGAGATTCGGGAATTGAGAGATACCCTCAGAAAAACATCATCAGATTTTGATTTAAAGAAATTTCATGAAGAGTTTTTAAGTTATGGAAGTGCACCGGTAAAATACATCAAACAAAGAATGTTGAGTCAAGCCGAAGCGTCGAAGATGGCGCAATAAAAAACTCTATGATTACTTAACCCTTTTATCGTTTTCAACGTAATTTAAATATGCGCCTGAAAAGCTTATTCACTTTATTTTTCATCACCTTATTTGCTTATCAGGCTTATTCACAATGTTTTCAGGTAAATGATGGCAACGGTGTTGCTAGCAACAATCCGTATTTTATCAGTTGCACAGGTGGAAATTTTACGGTTTTTATCCAAACGGACATTGCCATAGGACCTTACACCATTGATTGGGGCGATGGAAGTGCAATTACCTCAGGAGCATCACTTACACCTCCCAGTGTAGTGCAGTATACATATATGGCAACCACTGATACCTTCAACATCGTGATTACAGACAATGGCCCAAATCCGTCGTGCGTGGTGAATGGCGTAGTTGTGATTGAAAGGAATCCTCTGGCATCAATTCAATTGCCTGCGGGAGATGACAATTTTGGGTGTACACCAGTTCAATTTAGATTCGTCAACAGCAGTACGCAGATTTCAAGCACAACGGTTTTTGAGTGGGACTTTGGCGATGGTTCTCCCATTCAACGTTTTGATTCTACCAATCTAGGAGATACGATTACCCATACCTACTTGCCTGGCATAGGAACACAAAGCTGCAATTTAGACGTCGTCCTCACAGCAACCAATTATTGTGGTTCTTCCAACAATACCTTTTCACCTTTGCGTGTTTGGGATGTAGACGATGCAGCCATTACTGCCTCAGCTACCTTGCTCTGTTTTCCTGAAAATACCGTTCAATACACCAACAATACCACTAGAAATTGTTTTCCAGAAGGCAATACCAACCAGCGGTATGAAAAATGGAATTTTGGTGATTATTGGGGGGTAGGTGTAGATTCCATTATTGATTGGCGGCCTTGGAACCCACCCATTATCAATCCTCCTCCCATTGCTTATCCAGGTTTAGGATTCTATACGGTGACATTGATTGACAGTAGCTTTTGTGGTCTGGACACAGCTACCTTGACCATTCAGATCACAAACCCACCAACGGCAGTCCTCACATCAAACAGGGATACAATCTGTGAAGGAGAAAGCGTCACTTTCTCCAATGCCTCTGTTGGAGGGGCAAATCAGTACCAATGGGATTTTGGTCAAGGAGCAGGATTTCAGAATTTAAATGCAAACGACAAAATCATTACCTACAACACTACAGGAGATTACACAATTCGAATAGCTGTTGGGGTTGCAGGGGCACAAGGGTGCAACGATACGGCCGAAGTGCAATTGCATGTACTGCCATCTCCAGTTGCAAATTTCAATTTCGACAACAACAACGTTTGTGACAGCATGCAAGTAACCTTCACAAACAATTCTACAGGCTCTATTTCTACCTACAATTGGGTGTTTGACAATGGAAATACCTTTAATGGGCCAAATCCACCCATTCAATCTTATAACGCACCCGGTACTTATACGGTACAGTTGACGGTCTCAAGCCCTGAGGGATGTTCCAATACTATTAGCAGAGACATCCGTGTGAGGGAGAGGCCTCAAGCAGGCTTTTTTGTCAATACCGTTTGTTTAAATCAGAATGCCAGCTTTACAGATCAGTCCACCGATTCTTTGGAGCCTATTACTGCTTACAAATGGTATTTTGGAGATGGTGACAGCAGTTCCGCTCAAAACCCTAACCATTTATATACAGCCTTTGGTACCTATCAGGTCACCCAAATTGTAGACAATGGTTTCTGTATGGATACTGCATTCTTAAATGTTGTGGTTGAGAACAATCCGACAGCTGCATTTAACGCAGATACTTTATCCGGCTGTTCTCGACTTACAGTGAACCTAAGCAATCAATCCTCAATAAATGCAGTCAGCTTTGAATGGGATTTTGGCGATGGCAGTGCATCTGTGAATGCAAGGGACACCTTCCACACCTTTACAAATGCCGGAAGCACAGACACCACATTTGTGATTCGACTTATAGCTCAAACTGCTTTTGGCTGTGCAGATACTGTGTATGATTCTGTTCAAGTTTTTCCTGTTCCAATTCCATCTTTTACATCTGATGATACGCTTGATTGCGGACCGGTAACCGTCAATTTTACAAATACCACTCAAGGAAGTAACCTCAATTTTAGATGGAATTTTGGCGATGGTTCCCCCATTGTAACCACCGAAAACCCTACTCACATTTATCAGAACCAGACATTGTTTATCAACAATTATGAGGTGAGTTTAATCGTTGAATCGGCAAATGGTTGTCGAGATACAACTAGAAATACCATTACGGTATATCCTGAACCCCAGTTTTCATTCTCTGCTCAACCTGATTCAGGTTGTAGTCCATTGAATGTAAGTTTTCCATCTGTAGTTGGAGCAGTCAGTTACCGTTGGGATTTTGGCGATGGAGATACAGATACAGCCAATGGACCAACTCCCACGCATACCTTCGTAAACACGACCACCAACGATCGAGATTATCAAGTAAGGTTAATTGCACGAAATAGCTTTGGTTGCTTAGATACAACTTTTGGTGATGTGCGCGTTTTTCCAAGTCCAACTGCTAATTTTACTTTGGACACGAATGTAGGATGTCAACCTTTGCCGGTAAGCATTGTCAATTCCTCGATAGGGGCCAATTTTTTCAATTGGGATTTCGGGGACAGTACATCATCTACATCAGCCGCTGTTCCCTTGATAAAAACCTTCACAAACACTACCCTGCAAACAGCATTTTACCGCATCAATCTTGTTGTGTCCACCACCAGGGGTTGCATAGATTCAATCGATAGAACGGTACGTGTGCACCCATTTATATCTGCAGCTTTCAATTCCGATTCCGTTGGCTGCGCTCCTTACAAATTGCGTTACAACAATGCCTCAACTGGTGCCGCTGGCTATCAATGGTATTTTGGTGATGGAGATTCCAGTATGGCAATAAGTCCAAATCATCGCTTTTTAGATACCATTACGAGCACTAAAAATTATCGCTCTCGTTTAATCACAACCTCACTTCAGGGATGTGTTGACTCCGCATTTCGAAATATCACAGTTTATCCAAAACCCATTGCCAATTTTGGGATTTCAGATAATCTAGGGTGTCATCCATTTCAAGTTACTTTCTCAGATTCATCTTCATTGGCTGATTCGTGCACTTGGTTGTTTGGTGACACCGTTGTCGATATTAATTGTTTGCCCTCTTTACAGCATACCTATACCAATACTACATCCTTCTTGCCCATTGATTACCGAAGCAGACTGATAGTGAATACTCGGGAAGGTTGCGCGGATACAGCATTCAATGACATTCGTGTCAATCCTCAGATAATTGCAGACTTTGAGGCAGACTCTGCTGCTTGCACTCCATTCTCCGTTAACTTCAGGGACCAGTCTCAGGGTGCTGCATTTTATCAATGGAGCTTTGGTGACGGAGACAGCAGTCAGCGGATCAATCCTCGGCATTTGTTTGAAAATGATCGGCTGATTGACACGGTGTTTACCACAAAGCTTCGTGTCGTTTCGAGCTATTCTTGTGTCGATAGCATCAGTCAAACAATTCGTGTATATCCAAAACCAATCGCTGGTTTTGTTACTGATGTCGGTGGTGGTTGTCATCCATTGCCCATTACTTTCTCAGATACCTCAGAGCTGGCTGATTCTTGCATATGGACCTTTGGAGATGGGGCAAGAGTTGACAGCTGTTTTGTGCAATACCAGCACATTTATACCAATACTCAATCTTCTGTACCCCTTTTCAGAAATGCACGACAAATTATTTTCAGTAACCGACTTTGTTCCGATACTGCAGTTCAACGTATTCGGGTCAACCCTGATATTCGAGCCGCCTTTAATTCAGATACGGCAGGGTGTCATCCATTGCGCATTCGTTTTAATGACAACTCAAGTGGAGCCGACAGTGTCATTTGGACGTTCGGAGACGGTGCATCGAACGTTCTTCGAAATCCCACCCATTCTTTCTTAAACTTCACAAGTCGTGACACAACATTTACCACGCAGATGAAGGTGTTGAGTGTGTACGGATGCAGTGACAGTGTACTACTGCCCATCACGGTCTATCCTAAACCTACCGCAGATTTTGTGGTGGATACAAATGAGGGTTGTCAACCATTGAGGGTTTCTATTGAAAATCGTTCAACGATTGCAGACAATTGTTTATGGATATATGGCGATGGCAATCAGCTGAGCAATTGCGCCCAGTTTACCCAGCATACTTATTTCAATACACTGTCAATTGTGCCCTTGGATTTTACAAGCCAATTGATTGTTTCTACCAACAACGGATGTGACGATACGCTAAGCAGAAACATTAGGGTAAAACCTCAGGTGATTGCAGATTTTGTCTCTGATACCATTGGGTGCTCTCCATTGGACATTGATTTTAGAAGCCAATCGTTTGGAGCCATAAGTTACCATTGGGATTTTGGTGATGGAAGATTGGGCAATGGAATTGTGACCAACAATCAGTATACAAATACAGGCAGCCAAGATTCAGTATATACTGCACGTTTAATTGCGCAATCCGTCTACGATTGTTACGATACGGCTTTTCAAGACATTCGAGTACGGCCCACCCCCATACCTGATTTTGTAGCAACGCCTGCTTTTCAAGTATTTCCGAATAGAACAGTTGGTTTTACAAACAATACTGAGGCTGGCAATTGGAATTATGTTTGGGATTTTGGCGACAGCACAACTTCGATTTTGGAAAATCCTGGCGCTCATCAATACGCCACTTGGGGTCAATATGAAATAAGCCTGACAGCTTCCTCAACATTTTGCAGTGATGTTGTACGTCAACTCATTGAAATTGATGTGCCTGTCCCCATCGCAGAATTTAGAGATTCAGCTAGTGGATGCCAACCTTTGACCGTGAGTTTCATCAATGAATCGATTTACGGAGTAGATTATGAATGGGACTTTGGAGATGGAACCTCTTCAACGCAAGAAAACCCAACACACGAATATTTTAGAGAAGGGGTGTATGCAGTTAAATTACGTGCCATAGGAGTAGGGCCAAAAAGAAAGTCAGATGAAATACTGAAGCAGGATTACATCCGTGTTTTTCGAAGGCCTACGGCCAACTTTATTACCAACAAGGACGAAGTGTTTGTTCCCAATGATCCGCTTGTGTTTGCCAATAGGTCGGTAAATGCAGACAGCTATTTTTGGGATTTTGGTGATGGCAATACCTCTACAGAACAAAGCCCCACCCATTTATATACAACACCTGGAGAATATCAAGTGACACTCATTGCAATTTCAGTCAATGGTTGCAGTGATACAGCATTAGCACCCAATTTGATATTGGCCAATTTGGAAGGACGCATTGAAGTGCCTAATGCTTTTACACCAAGTGCAAATGGACCGAATGGAGGCAATGTAAATTTAAATCCAGGTTTGGGGCAAATCAACGATGTGTTCTATGCGAAAGTTTCTGGAACAGTAAAGTATGAATTGAACATTTTCAATAAATGGGGAGAGTTGATTTTTGTGAGTAAGGATGTCAATGTAGGATGGGATGGATATTACCGTGGTGAGTTGAGCAAACAAGATGTATATGTTTGGAAGGTAAGGGCAGAATTTGCGGATGGGACATCCGTACAAAAAGTAGGGGAGCTGATGTTGCTACGATGAGGTACAAAAGAATCACATATATCCTTTTTCTTGGCTTGATCTGTCAATTCCAATTGAATGCTCAATCGAAAAATTGGAGTAAGGCTCAAAAGAACACCTACTGGGAAGCAGAGTCATATTATATCTATGGAGATTTTGCTACAGCTTTGGATTTATTTTCGGAGTTGACTGATAAAGACAAAGCGTTTAAAGAATTGGATTTTTACATTGGACATTGCCATTTTCAATTAGAAGACTATCAAAACGCAAAGTCATTTCTAAAAGAGGGAAGTGCCTTTAATTCAGATGCACATTTTTATTTGGCAAGGATTTATTTGATGGAAGAGCAACTGAAAGAAGCCTCAAATAGCATTGAACGATTTAAGAAGATGAGAGAAAAAGATCAATCCACCATCTCAGAGGTCCATATCTCGATCATAGAAAAAAACATCATCACAGCTCAGTATTATTTATCTGACCCCGAGGTGGTAAATATTGTAAACTTAGGCAGTGCAGTCAATACAGAAAATGATGAATATGTGCCCTTGTTAACCTCAGACGAAAACACCTTGATTTTTACTTCAAGAAGAATGCATGAGGACAATTTGTTGGACCCTACCAACAGACCATACGAGGATGTGTATATCGCCAAAAGAGAGCATGGAACTTTTAAGACAGATGCTAGCTTGCTCAATGGTTATGTGAATACACCATTAAATGATGCTTCCGTTGGACTTTCTGCTGATGGCAACCGTTTATTCCTGTTTCGAACCAATGAAAACTTGATTGGGGGGGATTTGTATGAATCTTTATTTTATGATAGCGTTTGGACTACTCCTGTGCGATTGCCTGCACAAATAAATGGGTTAAACACCATCGAAAGGAGTGCGTCTATCTCTTTGGATGGAAACACCTTGTATTTTTCATCGAATCGACCTGAAGGGTTTGGTGGATTTGACATTTATAAAGTTGAACGTTTACCCACAGGAGATTGGAGCCTACCAATAAATTTAGGAGTTAACATCAACACTGCAGGAGATGAGGATTCGCCTTACATACATCCCAATGGAAAAAGCTTGTACTTCAGTTCTACGCGTCATGAGAACATGGGTGGATTTGACGTTTTTGTATCAGAAAAAACAGAGAACTCATGGACAGTACCGCAAAATATGCGGTACCCAACCAATACCACAAGAGACGACATTCACTTCATGATATCCGCAAATGAACAGCATGGCTATTATGCTTCTGACAAAAAAGGTGGTTTTGGAAGGCATGACTTGTACATGATTGATTATTTAGAGAGAGAACTCAGGCAATCAGTTATACAAGCACGAACATTGGTTGAGCATAGCGATAGTGCTGTAGCTGCTGATGTATCTGTATTGGAATTGGAATTTGGAGAGATGGATGGAGTTTACCTTAGCCATCCAAGAACAGGTAAATTCATTTACTTGGTGAATCCTAATGTAGAATATGAGGTCTTGATTGAAGCCGAGGGATTTGAACCTTTTACGGTAATTGAACAGTTTACAACTGAAGAATTGATGCAGGAGCAAAAACGAACGTACTATCTTCAAAAAGCAACCATTGAATGAGAAGTAGGACTAAGATATTCGTTTTGATGTTTTTATCTAGCTTTCAACTTTTGGGACAAGACATTCGTTTTTCCCAATTTTATGCCTCACCATTGTATTCAAACCCAGCATTCACAGGCACCACATTGGAACATCGATTTGTGATGAACTACCGTAATCAGTGGCCAAGCATACCAGGATCATTTCAGTCATTTCAGGCCTCATACGATTACAATGCGGATGTCATCAACAGTGGATTTGGCCTAGTTATGAGTAGGCAAGAGGCTGGCTCTTTTGGCTTGACTACGAATACAGTTGCTTTTACCTATGCCTATCGTTTTCGTCTAAACCGTAGCTTGTACCTTCAGCCTGGATTAAAATTTGGATATTCAATACGAGGAATTGATTTCAACAAACTGGTTTTCAACGATCAGCTAGAGAGTAAAAATACTACAACGCTTGATGTGGATGCGTTTGGAGATGATAATGTAAGCTATCCAGACATCAATGCGGGCGTCTTGCTCTATGCTGCTAATTATTGGGTAAGTGCTTCCATGAACCACATCAATGAACCCAATCAAAGTTTGTTGGGTGATGAGTCGTTTAGTGCCTTACCGATGAAATTTACCTTTCAATCAGGTTACCGTTTTAAACTTTCAGGACCCTTAGTGAAACGCCTTTCTGCAAAGGATATAACCGTCGCCTTGCATTATGAAACGCAGAAAAAATTTGATCAATTAGATTTAGGCGCATACTACAATCATGAACCCTTTGTTTTTGGATTCTGGTATCGCGGAATTCCAATGTTTAAGAGGTATGAAGCGGGCATTGCCAACAATGATGCCTTCATTATATTGGTAGGTTATAGTGTGCCTGATCGGAACTTAAGGATTGGCTACAGCTATGATGTCACTGTTTCTAGATTAATCTCAGAAACGGGTGGAGCACATGAATTTTCATTGATTTATGAATTTGCGAGTAAACGTAAAAAACGCAAGAGCAGGAAATTCATCGTTCCTTGTGCAAAGTTCTAACCATTCTCTGCTTCTTGGTCTTGCAATAATATAGAATACGGCTGCAAACTAGTCGTATTACTCATGATGATCTTCACCATACCAATTAAAGGGATTGCCAATATCATTCCAATGATTCCCCAAAGTGTTCCTCCTATAATCAATGCAATGATAGCAGCCAAAGGGTTAATGTTTACTTTCGAGCCAATCACTTTTGGTGTTATGAAATTACCTTCCAAAAATTGAATAAATCCAACCACGGCGACTACTCCGATCGCATACCAAAAAGAGTCCTTTGTGATCAATGCAACAACAAAGGGAAGAGTGCCTCCAATTAAGTTGCCAACGTATGGAATGACTGAAAGGGCTGCTGAGACCACCCCTAGAAATACAGCATATTGAATACCCAAGGCTAAAAAACCAATGGTGTTGAGCGTGGCCAGTATGCTAATTACTAACAATAATCCTGCTATATAATTACGGACCATGTAATTTATGCTTCTGCTTACATCTAACAACTTACTGTTCTTATTGCGTTCACCTATGACGACCAAGAAACGTTTTAAATTGTCTTTGTAGAGGAGCATAAAAAATATATAAATGGGTACAAGGCTGATAAATGTGAAGAGGTCACTTGTTACAGAAAGTGCATCAGAAAAAATACTTGAACCAGTGGATAGTATGCCGTTTGTGGTTTGCTTAAGCATTTCGAGCTGGTCGTTGTTGGAAATGGTCAATTCAGATTGCAAAAGTGCTCCCTTTGTTTCAATATATAATTTTAAGCGTTCTACCAATAAGGGAAAATCAATGAAAAGATTTTTGGCTTGACTGCCTGTTAATACAAGCAAGGTTCCAAACAATGCGGCGACACTCAACAAGGTGAGGAGTATGGCAAGCACTCGATTCAGTCCTTTTCTGTTGAGAAAGCTAACTACTGGATTTAGAATCAAAGCTATAAATACACTAAAGACAAATGGAATAAGTATGCCACGTGCTTCAAACAAGGCAAAAAAGAGTAAAATCAAACTCAACAGCACCTTCCATAAAATGTCTAATGACCAATACCTATTTTCCATACTGATGAATTAAAGTTCTAAAATAACACTTAATTTAGAGAGTGTATACATGAACATCAACAAATGCACATCGCAGCTTATTCCATACTTTTGAAGGATGGATGATTATGGAAAAATTAAAGCGTGCATTTTACAACCTGCTAAAGTAGTGATAGTCTCACATCAATCGCCTGACGGTGACTCGATTGGTGCTTCATTGGCGGTGACTCATTTGTTAACCCAATTGGGGCATGAGGTGGTACCTATCATTCCAGATCCTGCACCTGATTTTCTGCATTGGATGCCTGGTTTTGATGAGGTTAAAGTGTATGATCAGGAGCAGGAGGACTGCAATCAAAAGATCAAAGAGGCTGACATCATTTTTTGTTTAGATTTCAATGATTTAAATAGGGTGGGAGCAATGGCTGAGCACATCAGAATGAACAGAAATGCGACCTTGATCAACATAGATCACCACAGGGAGCCAAAGATGTTTGCAACCTATCATTACCTTAATCATCATACTTCCTCTACAGCGCAGTTGGTCTATGAGTTGTTTGATAAGATGGGTTTTGACAAACTGTTCAACACGGCTACTGCCGAATGCATTTATACCGGAATTGTCACGGATACCGGTTCTTTCCGTTTCTCTTCTACTTCTGCATCCACGCATTCCATTACTTCGCAGCTGATTCATTTGGGTGTGGATGGAGCTCAAATTCATCAAAGGGTCTTTGATAACTATTCTGAAAGTCGGTTGAAACTACTAGGGTATGCGTTGAATGAAAAATTACTTTTTCTAAAAGAATATTCAACAGCCATCATCTATCTGACAGAAGTTGAGCTGAGTAAATTTCATTTTCAAAAAGGGGACACCGAAGGTTTGGTCAATTATCCTTTATCCATCAATTGGGTTAAAATTGCGATTTTAATTACTGAAGACAAAAACAAGGTGAAGCTCTCATTCCGATCTAAAGGTGATTTTCCTGTAAATGAACTTGCAGGAAAATATTTCTCGGGCGGGGGACATCAAAATGCGGCCGGTGGCATGAGTAAATCGTCTGTGGAGGAAACATTGAATACCTTAAAAAAAGTAATTCCATTATATGCTGAAAAACTCAATGCATAGTGGTGTGATTTTTCTGTTGGCAATTGTTTTTTTGGCCTGCCAAGATCAAAAAAACCAAGCTGACAACGAAGTTCTTTTTTCATCCAAAAATGAATTTAAGCAGAGTATGATTGCCTCTCATCAGAACTATTTGCAAAAAGAAAAAGCAAAAATAGATGCCTACATTGACAGTTTGGGTGTGCTATTTCAAAAGAGTGGAACAGGATTGCGCACTTATATATATGATACAGATAGCCTCAAGGTTAGACGGGCCAAAAGAGGTGACATCGCAGTTGTGCAATACCAACTTTCATTGCTGGATGGCGAGGAAATCTATGCCACAGAAGAAGGAGAGTTTCAAGAATTCTTGGTCGATTTTGACGATGTTGAAAGGGGATTGCACGAAGGGATCAAGCAATTGAAGGTAGGGGATAAAGCCATTTTTATTTTGCCTGCACACATGGCTCACGGAATAACCGGAGATCAAATACAGATTCCACCGCAAGCCACCATTGTTTATGATGTGCACTTGATTGCGATAAGATGAGAGTGATTATTGTTCTTCTTTTTTTTATGTTGATTTCTTCGTGCAAACAAAGCGTTCCTGAGTATCAAAAAATATCAGATGAGGTTGCATTCAAACAACATCAATTTGACGATGGCCTGTCCATTGAGAGTGCACACACCCTATGCTTGTTGATGAACGTGACCAATGCAGCGAACGATACCTTACATTACGTGCCTAATTATCCGTATTTCATTGCTCTTGAAGACAATAAGCTCCATAGCGCAATGCGCAGCCATCATATTGGGGACAGCATCACCTACCGTTTGAAACGCTCTTTTCTGAATCAGCACTTTAGTTTTTACCAGCTTCTTCAAAAAGACACTGGGGTCGTTTTTCTGAATTTCAGAATCGTTGATGCATATTCAAACGACAGTGCAGCCATCAAAATGAAGCAATTGCTTTCTAAGCGCGAAATTGATGAGCAAGCTGCATTGATGCGCTATATGCAACAAAATGAAGGTTTTGAAAAGATTGAACACATTTATCGGAAAATCACGAATACAACCAATGGCAGCCCCTTGAGGTTTGGCGATGAAATAAGCATACAATACAGAGGGCGTTTCTTGGATGGTTATGAATTTGACAATACTTACAAAAAGGAGACTGCTCCCACTTTTACCTACGGACAAGATTTTCAATTGATCGAGGGATTACATCTTGGATTAGTGGGCTTGAGAGAAGGTGAAAGCGTTAAAATAATATTACCTTCGCAGCGCGCTTTTGGAGAACAAGGTTCACTCGCTGGCATTGTGCCTCCTTATACCGCAGTTATATTTGATGTTGAATTAATTAAAATCAGAAATTGATGAAAAAAGTGTTTTTTGGGTGTTTGATATTCTCACTCGTATTGGCAGCTATTTCTTGTGACCAGAAGGCTGCATCAAAGTATCCAGGTTACGATGAAGTTGAAAAAGGTCTTTTTATTAAATACCATGTAAAAAATGATGAAGGAAGAACGGTAAATGCAGGAGACATCATTACATTATATATGAATTACACGACTGAAGATGATTCTGTTTTGTTTGATTCTTCTCAAGATCCTAGACCTGTGCAAATGCGTGCAGATTCAGGAAAATTCGAAGGTGATTTCATGGGCGTATTTGTAGGATTGAATGAGGGAGATTCTGTCTCCGTGATGGTAAATGCCGATACCTTTTACATGAAATCTGCAGGATATCCTCAAACGCCCCCCTTCATTGATTCGGCAAGCATGTTGAAGTTTACTTTGGCTGTAAAGAAGGTAGAAACCATGGAAGAGATTGAAGCTCAACAAGCAGAGGCGAACAAAGCCGGAGAGGTAGAAGAAATGGAAGCTTTGGCAGACTACCTCGCTGCCAACAACATCACTGCTGAGCCTACGGCTTCAGGATTGATCATTCTTCCCACAAAAAAAGGAAATGGACCGAAGCCTCAACCAGGGCAAGAGGTGAGTGTCAATTACAAAGGTTACTTGATCGACGGTAGATATTTCGACACATCCGATGAAGAAGCTGCAAAGGAAAATGGCGTGTACAATCCTGGAAGGGACTACGCTCCTTTTACATTTACCTTAGGCCAAGGACAAGTGATCCCAGGTTGGGATGAAGGCATTCAGCAGATTTCAGAAGGTGGTGCAGCGACCTTGATTATCCCTTCGAAATTGGCCTACGGAGCAAATCCTCGACCAGGAGGAGTCATCCAGCCTTTCAATACACTAATTTTTGAGGTTGAATTGGTGGAAGTAAACTAAACAACAAAAGACTATGCTAAAGCCCCAATGCGACCATTGGGGCTTTTTTGTTAAACGAAATCGCCTTGCCGTTGTTAAGAAAATGGGTTTAACTTTATTGCTTGAGTTAAATCAATAAATATGCAAATGTTTGAACTAGATTGCACTCAAATTAAATCCTTTGATGGGAATGGATAAATACGATTTATGTGTCATTGGCGGAGGACCTGCTGGCTATGCAGCAGCCATGCGTGCCGTAGACTTTGGCAAAAAAGTGCTGTTGGTGGAGAAAGAGAAGTTAGGAGGTTATGGCATTTATGACGGTGCTTTGGCATCGAAAACCATGTGGGAGTTGTCCAACAAAATACGCACGGTACGCGATGAGATTGGCGAAGATAAACGCATCGACTTGACCTTCGAAAAAGTACGGGAAATCATAGATGAAGCACTTTTTGAACGAAAGTTTCAATTGTCTTGTCATTTGCGCATCATTCATGCTGAGAAAAGTTTGGTTCAATATGAAAAGGGAGAAGCCAGCTTCATTTCCTCTACTGAGATTTTGATTTCAAAAGAAAATGGAGATTCATTTTCTGTAAAGGCAGAGAACACCATTATCGCCACCGGGAGCAGTCCAAGGAAACTTAAGGGCATTGATGTTGATGAAAAAACGATTCTTACCTCTGATGGAATCATGCACTTGGATAAGTTTCCCAAGAGCATGGTCATTTTAGGAGCAGGGGTCATTGGTTGTGAATTTGCAACTATGTTTTCCAATTTTGGACAAACAAAAGTATACCTCATTGATAAAGCGGACAGAATTCTACCTTTTGAGGACGAAGATGTTTCAGACATGGTGGCTTCCAATTTAGAGAGCAGTGGTGTTGTGATTCATAGGGGAGCACAGTTGTTGCGTATGGAAAATCGCGGAGATCATATTGAATATGAGATTGAAAACAAAGATGGAAGCAAAGAGGTCATTCAGGTAGAAAAAGCTATGCTGTCCATTGGTAGAACACCAAATATTCAAAAGTTAAAGCTAGAGAATGCCGGAGTTGAGATGAGTAAAAGAGGAGTGCACATCGGCGACGAAGACACACGCACAAACATTCCTAACATTTACGCAGTAGGTGATGTTTCTGGACATCTTGCGTTGGTCAATGTTGGAGAACGAGAAGCAAGGCATGCAGTGGTAAAAATGTTTGCCGATTTTCCTGTAAAACCCATTCACTACGAAAATATTTCCACCATCATGTTCTTAAATCCTGAAGTGGCGGCAGTAGGAATCAATGAGCAACAAGCTGCAGGATTAAAAATTCCAATTCGTGTATCAAAAGTAGATTACTCCACAATAGCACGTGCGATAGCAATGCGCAAAACTGATGGATTTTTCAAAATCATTGTTTCTGACGACGAAGACATGAAAATATTAGGAATGCGGGCCGTAGGGGAACATGCCTCAAGTGCCATCCAAGCAGTAGCGCTGTTGATGTACATGAACAAAGGGATTGATGAATTGGCACATATGATTCACCCTCATCCTTCCATTGTGGAGGGTGTGCAAGAGTGCGTTCGAATGTTGATTGGAAAGTCAGTTTACAAATCATCCATTTTTAAAGACAAGTTGAAGTGCTACAAACGAACAGTTGATGGAGAGGTGTTACCTTTGCACACCATTACAGAAAATCCCGTAGCCAATTTAAACAGGGAAAAAATGCGTGAGCTCAACCGTACAGACTTCCACGAAGGGATTAAACAGTTGACCTAAGGTCTAAAAGAAGGTAATGTCCGAAATGAGGTATTGGAGAAGATCAACATTAAATTTTTGCCCTTTAGCTGTCGTGTACGGTTTATTTGAAGTGTTCATTTGCAAAGCCATACCATTGACCATTTGTTTCATGTTGAAGCTAGCTTGATAACTGCCCATTGGTGCTACAAAATTGTCATCATCGTCACACGCTGTAAAAAAGAGCGCTGCAATTAGAACAAGTGGAAATAAATAGTTGAATAAGAATTTAGTTTGCTTTTTCAAGAGTGTGGCATTTAAAAGAAACAATTATTGAGATCATAATTGCTTGTTTTTATCAATCGCATTGATCGTATATTAGACGATTATATTGAATATGGTTGCCTTTTTATGTTCTTAATTACTATACTTGGACCCACTGCAATTGGGAAGACAAAAATCGCTGTTCAGTTGGCGGCTCAATTGAATGGAGAGATCATCAGTGCAGACAGTAGACAAGTGTATAGAGGGCTGGACATCGGGAGCGGAAAAGATCTTGCAGAGTATTCCTTTAATGGGAAGGTGATTCCTTATCATCTGATTGATATACTAGAGGCTGGTGAACAGTACGACCTTTTTCAATTCCAACAAGATTTTTATACCGCATATAATGGGATTTTAGAAAGAGGCCATCAAGCCATCTTGTGTGGAGGAAGTGGTTTGTATTTGGAGGCAGCATTGGCAAGAAAACAATTGCTGGAGGTTCCTGAAAATAGTTCTTTGCGCAATGCATTAAAATCCCATACTCAGCAACAACTCAATGCGTATTTAAATGAATTAAAGCCACATTTGCACAATACCACCGATTTAACCGATCGCAAAAGAACCATAAGGGCCATCGAATTGGCCACAGCAGAAAAAATGCAACAAAGTCCATCCTCTCCTGTAGCCTATGGACCGATTTTTGGGTTAAAAATGGACCGTGAGCAATTGTATGCACGCATTGAGATACGCTTGGAACAGCGACTGAATGAAGGCCTGATTGAGGAGGTGGAAGGCTTGTTGCAAAAGGGATTGAGTCATGAAGATTTGCAGTATTACGGCCTAGAGTACAAATATTTATCCATGCATTTAAAGGAAGAGTTGAACAGAACACAATTAATCCAACAATTGGGTCAAGCCATACGTAAATTCGCTAAGCGGCAAATGACATGGTTTCGACGCATGGAGAAAAGGGGCACAAAAATTACTTGGATCAATGCAAATCAGTCTAGTTCTGCCACTGCAAACGAAATTGTCGGACAGCTAAAATATACCAAGCCTGATGGCCAACTTTAAAGTATTTAAATCCTCTGCTGGCTCCGGCAAGACTTTCGCCTTGGTGCGTAATTATTTACTCCTCTGTCTTGGAACGGCTAACAGTTTCGTTTTTCGTCGAATTTTAGCCATCACCTTTACCAATAAAGCGAGTCAAGAAATGAAGTCTCGCATTCTAAAGGAACTAAAAGAGATCAGTGCTTTTAAGGAGCGGCAAGCGGAAACAAATCAAATGTTGGAACTCTTGGCAAAAGAACTTCATCTAGAACGCACTGAGATTGTAAAACGTGCAAAGCATTTGTATCCGATCATATTGCACCATTATGGTGATTTTAACGTATCTACCATTGATCGCTTTGCCCATAAAATAATACGCACCTTTTCTAGAGACATGGGACTTGCGCACAATTTTGATCTAGAGTTGCAAGAAAAAATCATGCTCTCCGAGGTCATTGAACTCCTGTTGAATGATTTCGGCAAGGAAGAAAGCCTCAGTCATCAAATTCGCACTTTCCTCCATTACAAAATGACTGATGGAAAAAGTTGGAAGTTGCATCAGGACTTGATTGAGTTTTCACTGTATAGCTTAAACGAAAAGTCTTACCCATATTTAGAAGCCATTCGATCAGCATCCAACAATGATTTTGAGAATTTGATAAAAGAAATATCAGAACGAAATTCAGCCGTTGAATCAAAGCTCCAAAACATTGGAAAGCTTGCTTGGACTTTGATTGAGAAAAATGGAATTTCTAATCATTCCTTTTACAGAGGAAAAAGCGGAATTGGCAATTATTTTTTTAAACTGTACAAGGGTGATCCCAACAGTATGTTGCCGAATAATTATGTCAAAACAACATTAGAGGAGGATAAATGGACCGCTGCTAAAACAAGCAAAGATCAAGCATTGGCCATCGACAATATTCGCGAGGAGCTTCGCATTTTAGCAGAACGTGCAATTGCCTTTGCAGAAGAGCAGTACCCCATATACAAGGCCAACATTGTCGTGCTTAAACGCATTTATCAGCTTCGTCTCTTACAGGCGATTGAGCAACGTTTATATAGATGGAAAAAGAAAAAAAATATCCTGAATATTTCTGATTTTAATCGACTCATTGCAAAAGTGGTCATTCATGAAGCAGTACCATACATCTATGAACGAATAGGGGAATACTTTCAGCACATTATGGTGGATGAGTTTCAGGATACTTCCATGCTTCAATTCATCAATTTGGCTCCATTGATTGAAGAAGCATTGAGTAAAGGCCACCTAAACCTTTTGGTTGGCGATCCTAAACAGGCCATTTATAGATTTAGAGGGGGTGAGGTGGAGCAATTTATACAATTGCCTCATGCGGTTGGTGCAACTGAAGTATATACTTGGCATCAAGACCGCTTACAAGCCATGGCACCGCATTACAATGAAGTTGTTTTGAATGTCAATTATCGCAGCGACGAACACATCGTTGGGTTTAACAATCAATTCTTTGACTTTGTGCGAGATCGCTTGGGTGCAAACAATGCGGAACTTAATCAAATATTTGAAAGTCAACAACAAATTCCCAATCACGCAAATGATGAGGGTTTTGTGAACATCCAATTTACAGATACATCTGGGACAGAGTTTAGGCAAGTCAATGTCGAATGGGTCTACCAGTCAATTCTAAATTGCCTAGAAGACGGATACAGCTTAGCAGATGTGTTGGTTCTCTCAAGGAACAATAAGGATTTAAGCGAAATTGCTGGCTACCTTAAAGAAAAGCAAATAGAGGTCGTTTCTTCGGATGCTTTAAAGTTGACACAATCTGATACAATATCCTTTTTAATGAATGTATTGAGCTATGTGCATCGATCAGACGATTTGACCTCCAAACAAGCCTTGCTTAAATTTCTTTCGAAGCATTCTCCAGATTTAGGACAGGAAGATCAACTTTACAGAGATTATTTGATTCATGGCCATCCCCTGTCCAAAATGCTCTTTGATAACTTCAATTTTGACATCAATTTTGCGACATCCATCTCATTGTATGAGCTGATAGAGTATGGAATCAGAAAATTTAACTTGTCGGATAAGATCGATCAATTCGTGTTGAAATTTCAAGAAATTATTTTGAATTATACCAAAACTAGAGGAGAGGGCATTGGTCAATTTATGGAATGGTGGGACACGTACGCTGAAGAATTTTCAGTTCCTGCAACTGAGGCACAAAACGCAGTAACCATGATGTCAGTGCATAAATCCAAAGGCTTGGAATATTCAGTGGTGATCTATCCCTTTGCCAACGATTCAGTGATAAGCAGTGGCGGGGGAACAGATTTTCTGTGGGTTGAAAATCGTTTAGAAAAAAATCCCAAAATCAAGCACTTAATTGTGGGCTTTAGTAAGGACTTGGAAGCTTCTATCTATGCAGATGTTTATGAAGAGGAATACAAACGAAAAGAGGTAGACATGGTCAATTTGGCCTACGTTGCATTTACTCGTGCAAAGGCGCGACTGTACATATTGGGCAAGAAGATTAACAATGGCAAGAGTATGAGTCTGAATAAACTGCTGATGGATTTTGTTAATGCAAACAATGGAGATTCTGACGACTTGTTCTGTTTTGGTAAAAAAGTGCAAAAGAAACAGACACAAAAACAATCGGAGGATGAGGACTCAAAGGTGCTGACCTATACAACTTCGTCCTGGAGAGGAAAGCTCCGCATTGCTGCAAGCGGACAGAATTCAGCGAATGCAATCGAAAACAATGAGCAACAGTCTTTTGGGATATTGGTGCATGAGTTTTTAGCTCGACTCAACAATATCAATGAATGGCAGGAGTTGCTTCAGCGTTTTGACGAGGAAGGAATAATAAGTACTGATGATTTGAAGAAGTTGGAATTGCTCATGAAGAAACTGTTTCGGATGGAGGAATTGCATAAATTTTTTGATTCAAAATATCGATGCAAAATAGAGGCAGATATATATGATGGAGAGGGCAATTGTTTAAGACCAGATCGCTTGGTCATTTTTGAAGATAAAATTGCTTTACTCGATTACAAAACAGGAGAAAAGTCAGAAAAGCATGTGGATCAAATGCGAACCTATCAAAGCTTGGTGCGTCAAATCCACAACAAAGAAGTGAACGCTTACCTTTTGTATACTTCTACCTCAGAATTGTTTAAGGTGCCATTAACGCAATAAGCTAATGTTTCCTTTTTTACTGATAACCTCATCACCGTAGGTCAAAGCTTCAACAGTATAAACATAAGTCTCAATATTTTGCAACTCATTCTTGTATTTTCCATCCCAACCAACATTAAAATCAGTTGATTCAAACACCATCTCCCCAAATCGATTGTATATGCGGAAGGCAATCAATTCTTTCAATCCCCAACCTTTGGCATAGATGACATCATTCACACCATCATTGTTAGGACTGAATCCATTTGGTACATCCAAGCTGTAGGCTTCTTTAACCTCGATAAGTATAGAGTCTTGAACACTAAAGCAGCCCAATGGGTCTGAAATGTTGACATAGTATCTTGTCGTATTGAGGGGTTGTGCAATAGGATCAGAACAGTTGGTGCAACTCAAACCATCTGGTGGACGCCATCTGTATATCAAATTAAAACCAGCCCGAGCATTTAATTGCAGTCTCTCTCCAATAATTAAGTTCGTGTCTTTAAGGAAACTAGGGCTTGGGACTTGCTGTACATCAACATGAACTTGTACACTGGCCTTACATCCTTTGCTATCAGTAACGTTTACAGAGTATAGGGTAGAGGTGTCTGGAAACGCCAAAGTTCTCGCACTTTTTGGTGTAGATAAAAATTCAATGGGGTTCCATTGGTAGTCTATACCACCACTAGCAAATAATTCAATGCTGTCGCCAATGCAGAGTCCAGTATCCTTAATGGCAACAATGTCAGGTAGAGGAAATACTTCAATGTCTTTATTAATCGTGTCTTTGCAACCTTCTGGGGAATCAATAATGAGTTGTATAGGGTATATACCTGCTTGATTAAAGCTTGTTTCGAAACTATCCAATGCAGGACCTGTATTATTGTTTACGATCCATAGATAACTGCTGTATCCTTCCGATTTATTGACCAAAGTGCTGGTAATGGGAGTGCAACCTGAAAGGGGTTTTACTGAAATGCGTGCTTTTACATCAAAGATGTACAAGGTATCTCGAATAGTCACCTTACAATTTGTAGAAGCTTGTGTCATATTCAAACTAGGAAAGAGTATTCCAGTGGTGTCGTATCGATGAGTTGAATTTAAGGCTGAGGTTGAATTGCCATCACCAAAGTCGATGGATATGCTGCTGTAAT
>PAVT01000034.1 GCA_002713165.1 Verrucomicrobiota bacterium | reverse complement strand
TTTTTGTCTCCTTCAAAAACAGTCACATACAATCTATCCTTGTCCAGCTTTAACTCCTCGGTCAAGAATTCCCATGCCCATGGAATCATCTCCGCTTTAAAGAAGTCACCAAAGGACCAATTGCCAAGCATTTCAAACATAGTATGATGATAGGTATCTACGCCTACTTCTTCCAGATCATTGTGTTTTCCCGAGACGCGCAAGCACTTTTGAGTGTCCACAATTCTGGGAAATTTGGAGGATTTATTGCCTAAGAAATACTCTTTAAATTGATTCATCCCCGCATTGGTAAACAGCAAGGTTGGGTCATCCTTTACCACAATTGGTGCAGACTTAACTAGCTGATGCTGTTTCGATTGAAAGAAATTAAAAAATGCAGTACGTATCTCTTTTGAAGTCATTGTTGTTGAAAACTTTTGCGGTTACGATAAGGAAATTTAACAAAGCAAATCACCTTTGTATCATGCTCTTCAGGCGCAAAAGCTTAATTTAGCGCTTCGAATTGCGGGATCAAATTTAACTAATAAAGCAAGGATTTTGTCTAAAGCAAAGTATAGATTTAACACCAAAACGCTCAGCTATGAGCGCATCGAACTGGATTGGAAGCAGCGCTTGTTGCGTTTCTCAACATTCTTTACCGCAAGTTTGTTTGTAGGCTTCCTTATGTACCTTTTGGCTGCCAAAACTATCGACTCCCCCAAAGAGAAATTGCTGAAAAAGGAAAACAGCCAACTCAAAGCACAATACGATTTACTCAATCACCGTATGGACCAAGTTAATCAAGTAATGGCAGACATCCAACGCAGAGATGATGAAATCTACCGCATTATTTTTGAGACAGACCCTATCCCCAAGGAAATTCGAGAAGCGGGTTTTGGTGGAGTCAATCGTTACAAAAAATTAAGCGGTCTTAAAAATTCAGACCTCATTATAGAGAGTTCTAAGAAATTGGACAAAATCACTAAGCAATTATATATACAATCTAAGTCTTATGATGATGTATATGAAATGGCAATCTCGAAAGAAAAAATGCTGGCCAGCATCCCTGCCATCCAACCAGTAGCCAACAAAGACTTGAAGCGCATGGCCTCAGGTTATGGCATGCGTATGCACCCCATTTATAAAAGACGTAAGTTCCATACTGGCATGGATTTTTCTGCCCAAAGGGGGACTGAAATTTATGCGACTGGCAACGGAAAAGTAGTGCACGTAGAACGCAGCAGAAGAGGCTATGGTAACAACATTGTGATTGATCATGGTTATGGTTACCAAACACTTTATGCTCATATGCAAAGCTTTGATGTTCGTCGTGGCGAAGAGGTAAAAAGAGGACAAATTATTGGATATGTGGGAAATACCGGAACTTCCGTTGCTCCTCACTTACACTATGAGGTAATCAAAGACGGAAAGAAGGTCAATCCGGTAAATTTCTATTTCAATGACCTAAGTCCTGAGGAGTATGAGCAGATGATCGAATTCTCTTCAAGCCAGACGCAATCGTTCGATTAGACTTTTTCCATTAATTTCGAAGAAAAAAATTGGATAGCGATCCCTCAAAATTATACTATACTATCGGAGAAGTAAGCAGAATGTTTGACGTGAACACTTCTTTGATTCGATTCTGGGAAAAAGAATTTGACATTCTTAAGCCCAAAAAGAATAAAAAGGGAAATCGATTGTTCCGTAAGCAAGACATCGACAATTTAAAATTGATTTACCATTTGGTCAAGGTGCGTGGTTTTACCCTTGATGGTGCTAAAAAGAAACTCAGAGAGAACAAAGAAGAAACAGTAAACCAGTTGCAAATGGTAGATTCTCTCAAAAAAATCCGATCGTTTTTAATTGGCCTAAAAGAGGAACTATAATTCAACAAATGCAGAAGCTCTCAATCATTGTTCCTGCCTTCAACGAAGAAAGAACCATTAAGGAAGTACTGAAAATCCTAGTGGATTTAAAACTGTATCAAGGCATTGCTAAAGAGATCATCATTGTGAACGATGCATCTTCAGACAACACAAAAAAAATCATTGAAGATTTTATCACCAATACAAGTGAGGCTGACATTCAACTGGTTCACCAAGCAGTCAATCAAGGAAAAGGTGCTGCCCTTCATCTAGGAATCAAAAAAGCGACCGGAGATTATATAATTCCTCAGGATGCTGACCTTGAATTGGATCCTGCTGACATTAATAAATTGCTCGAAAAAGCCATGGATGAAAATCTAGACATTGTTTATGGTAGTCGGTTTATTGAGGATGAGGCGAAACGCAATTTGGCATGGATGGCCAATCACTTCCTCACATCTATGACCAATGTTCTTGGGAAATTCAAGTTGACGGACATGGAATGCTGTTACAAATTGATACGCACCTCTATTGCGCAATCGCTTGAGCTAAAAGAAAAAAGATTTGGATTTGAGCCAGAAATTACCTTAAAACTTGGCAAAGTCCCGAATGTGAGTTTTGGTGAAGTGAGTATTTCATACGAACAAAGGACCTATGAGGAAGGGAAAAAAATTGGCTGGAAAGATGGATGGCATGCATTGCATTGCTTGATTAAATACCGCTAATAGATCACAGCGATTTCAGTACCTTCAGTTAAATTGAACCAACCTTTTCCATCTACTACAATATCAGGTACAATTTGATACAAGCCGGCTTCTTCTGGCAATGCAATACGCATGTCTTGCCAATATTCTCCTCGTAAGTCTACCTCGAGAAGTGTGCGAATTCCATTCCATTCAATCAGTTCATCATTTTGATATAAATGATAAGATAGATAGAGTTTTTGGTCCTCTTTAGATGGAAGATATACATCATTTTTATTGTGCAAATGAAGTCGAATGAGCGCTGTATCCCCGGTTTTATAGAATTCTTTTACATGCCGCCAATCTTGCTTAACCGACACATTTTTACTCAATGTTGCAATATCACCCTCTAGGCGTGCAGAATTTAAATAATGATAATGTCCTTGTTCAAAAACAAAATACTGACCATTGAGAAAGTCAATGGGCTCAATTTCAAACCTTCGAAAGATGTAGTTGGTATCGTTCAAGAATTTGTGGTTCTTGTTGAATTTATATTCCCCTTCTGTGGCTATGCTCAAACTCTGTTCTTTTCCGTCGATGGCTGAACAAAACAATGTCTCAATTGGGTTTGCCCATGTTATTGAAGTATAATCTGAGTGATAGTTGTCGGAATTGATTAAAAATTTACTACCTCCAATGTTTTGAGCGTAGTCCACCAAGCGATCCATTTGAGCCATGCGCAAACGCAATGGTTTTCCATAATCATAGATCCAAAAGACGCGCAGAAGAGCTATTCCACAGCACAGCACAAAAAATGTCATTTGATGTTTTTTCTTCCAGTGGAAACTTTCATATACAGCAAAAAAGACAATGATAAAGACTAAAGGAGAATGTAAAGATTCGTTGTAACGGTTAAAATCATTGGCGGCAAAAGTGGCATGCACCATAAGTAGTAGCAGCGCGACACTTCCGATAAACAGGATAAATTCTTTTATGGCATGGCGCTTTAAGATGCTGTAAAAGGCTACAAAAAAAAGGATCAATAAATCCGGGTAAAAGTTCCTTGCAGTCTCTTCTATGCCCCTCCAATAAGGAATGCTGAACAAATTCTTGAAATTCCCTACTGTTTCATTGGTCATCAATTGACTCGCATGACCTACCTCATAGGCACTAAAAGTGCTGATTTCTATCAAGAAACCTATGCATAGAAAAAGAAAGGTTGTGAGATGGATATTCTTTTGAAAACCTCTTTTTAGATAATCGTATCCAATCCCTACTGCAATCAAGATAAAGTTTTCTGGATGACTTGTCATAACGAACCATTGGATCAACAATAGCAACACCAAACTCACATCACTTTTGTATTTCTCTTTGCTTAACAGAGCATAAAACAATACTGCCAAGGCAGCACCATAACAGATTTCGAGCATAGGACTATAATACAACCACAATTGTCCAATCAGGTGGATTAGGAGCACTGCTATGGCTCCTCTTCGATCATTTAATCGATAAAACAGGAATAGAAAAATGGAATAATAGAATAACTCATGACCCATTGAAGCTATGATTAAAACCCACTGCATTGGAAAATGCAAATAACTAGCTAGCAATGGGGCTAATTGTGAGATGCCCAATACCAATCGCCCATGCTCAACATGAAAAAACCCTGAATTGATAGCTTTGAACAAATAATACGAAGCATCCGCAAACAGTCGCTCTTTGTACAAAATCACTGACATTAACATGAGCAAGACAAAAATGCCATGCAGTGCAAAGGCCGGTATGAATTTTAAGAACCTCAACGAAATGGGCTTAATAATGGTTTTGTGTGTTCAGGTAATTGACTACATAATCTTTAATTCCTTCTTCTAGTGGTGTAAAAGGTTTCTCATAGCCAACAGCCCGCAATTTTGACATGTTCGCTTCCGTAAAGTATTGATATTTGTCACGGATGTCTTCAGGAGTAGGAATAAAAGTGATGTTCTCCTCTTTGCTTAATGCGGCATAAGTGCCTTTAGCCAAATCAATAAATGTTCTTGCTTTCCCTGAGCCTAAATTGTACAGACCACTCAGAGGACGCGCTTCAGACATCCAATAACATACATCAATAAGGTCTTTTACGTAAATAAAATCCCTTTTTTGTTCACCATCTCTGTAGTCAGGATGATGTGATTGGAACAATTTCATGCTCCCATTTTCCTTGATTTGATGGAATGCATGAAAAATCACCGAGGCCATTCTTCCCTTGTGGTATTCATTTGGACCATAAACATTGAAAAATTTCAGTCCGCACCAAAAAGGAGGAGAATTATCTTGGGTCAGTGCCCATTTATCAAAATCATTCTTTGAACGGCCATATGGATTTAGTGGAACAAGCTTGTCTATGACGTCATGATTGTCCTCATAACCAAACTCGCCCAATCCATAAGTGGCAGCTGAAGATGCATAAACTAGACCAATTTCATTTATTGAACATATTTTCCAGATTGCTTGAGTGTAATTTACATTCAATTCATCAAAGATGGCAACATCGAACTCTGTTGTATCAGTGCGAGCGCCAATATGAAACACAAATTCTATTTTTTGCGCATTTGCTTCAAACCATTCAAGAAAATCATTGCGATGTATCTTCTTTTGGTAGCCTTTTCGTTCAAGATTTGGGAATTTTTCTGTTGTTTCAAACTCATCTACCAAAATAAGATTGACTTTACCTTTTTTATTTAAATAACTCACCAAGCAGCTTCCAATAAAACCTGCGGCACCAGTAACTACTATCATAGAAACATTTCTTTTTGTGTGTTTGGAATCAAATGATTTTGAATGGCCTCCCTTTTCATTCTTTCTATGGCAGCAAGTCCATTTGCTCCCAAATCTAAACTATATTTATTGACATATAGGTCAATGTGCTGATCAATCACAGTGTCGTCCATTTCTTGTGCGTGCAATTTCACGAAATCTCTTGAACTTTCTCTATCCTTAAAGGCATATTTTATACTTGAACGAATCAGTTGGTTTATGGTTTCTGAAGTAGGCTTATCCAAGGTTCTTTTGCTTGCAATTCCTCCAAGGGGTATGAGATTACTTGTTTGCCTTTCCCAAAATAGGCCCATGTCCATTACCTTGATCAGGCCCTTTTGTGCATAGGTAAATCTTCCTTCATGGATTATTAAACCTGCATCTACCTTTCCAACCATCACGGCGGATTCAATTTCAGAGAATTCCATCACAACTTTGTTTTGGATTTCTGGAAAGGCAATACTCAATAAAAAATTTGCGGTAGTATACTTCCCAGGAATGGCCACAGAAGTACTTTTCCAATCAGTAATTTTTTGAGTTGAATTTGTAACAAGTAAAGGACCTACGCCACTACCTAATGCACTGCCTGAATGAAGCAATTGATAATGATCGAGCAAATACAAAAAGGCATGATAACTTAATTTTGTTACATCATAATGCCCATCAAAGGCTTTCATGTTTAATTCTTCCACATCATGATATTCTACAAGAAATTCCAATCCTTTGGTATCAATTTTTTGATGGATCATTGCATCAAAAATGAAGGTGTCATTTGGACAAGGCGAAATGCCTAGAGTGATCTTTTTCATGCCAGTTTATGGATCATGATTTTTAGTGCCTCGGCTAAATTCCGAAGAGCCAAATTAATTTCCCACTTATCTCGATTGCGCTTTTCTACGTAATTTGAAATTGCCCGCAGTTGTACTGAGGGCACCTTTGCCTTTCTACAACCATAAAAAAAGGCAGCACCCTCCATAGATTCTATGTCTGGATCGTATTGTTTGATAGTACGTTCAATGGTACTTTCTTTGCCATGTACTTTATTTACTGTAATTGCTTTTACTTGAGTAAAGCCCCATCTTCTCATGTTCACATCTTTTACATAAGGATGCAGCATGCCTTCTTCATAAGGGGAACAATTGGGATCGATCAAGCCCATTTCAAAGACAGACTGAAATTTTGCGTCATCCTGCGCTCCAAGCTCTGAAATATGTTCTTCTTGAACAGTGACGACCTCTCCTAACAATAAACTCTTGTTGAACGCCCCTGCTAACCCAACGTTAATGGCGAGGTCAAAATTTTCTTGTGCTAATTTTATACCCAATTCAAAAGCTGTAGCGACCATGCCTACAGAGGTGACCAGTAAATGAAATTCATGATCCATGAATTGAAAGCTGTTCTGAGGTATTTGCTTGATTTTTTTGAAAAAAGGCAAAACCTCTGCCTCAGTGGCAGCTACAATCAATATTTTCATTTTTTAATCCGATTTGGGGATTCGTTTCAAGGTCTCCAACAAAAACGCCCAATATTTCTGAACAGATGAAATTTGAACTTTCTCATCTGGTGAATGTGCACCCCTTATGTTTGGACCAAAAGAAACCATATCCATATTTGGATAATGGCTCCCAATAATGCCACATTCCAAACCAGCGTGACAAGCCATTACCTTAGGTTGCGCGTTGAACATCTCCTTGTATAAATTCGACATGATGTCAACAATATCTGATTGAGGTCTTGGGGTCCATCCAGGATAATCACCGTCAGCATCAACCTTTGCATTAATGATTGCCATAGCAGATGAAATGGCATTGACTTCATCCAATTTCTCTGAATCTACTGAACTACGACACAAACAAAGAATTTCAAATTTACCATCGGCCATTTTTACTTGTGCCAAATTATTAGACGTTTGAACCATGCCGGCTACTGTAGGACTCATACGATAGATCCCTACAGGAATTGCATAAATGGAGGCGGTAAAATTCTTCACAAAAACAGATGAACAGACTTGATCAGAAATCTCGACAACTTTTGCCTCTATTGCCAAATCAGGATCTGTTTCAGCGTATTCTGCTTTCAGTGTTTTTCCTAATTCAACAATTGCAGCTTCTGCCTTGGACTGATTGCTTACAGCAACCCAAGCTTTAGATTCTCTTGGGATAGCATTGCGCAGTCCGCCTCCTTCAATGCGATGAAGCAGCAACTCTGTTTCTTGTCCAATTGACATCAACAATCGATTCATCAATTTATTTGCATTGCCCAATCCTTTGTGTATATCCATGCCAGAATGACCTCCAGAAAGTCCATTCAGAACCAACTCTAAGCTCACAAAACTATCAGGTTTATTTTGTAGCTCATAATCACCTTGCCCACTCACATTGATGCCTCCTGCACAACCGATGGTTAGTTCATCATCATCTTCGGTATCTAGGTTGAGTAAAATTTCTCCCTTCAGAAACCCTGCTTGCAAACCAAATGCACCGGTCATACCTGTCTCCTCATCAATGGTAAAGAGGGCCTCTATTGCCGGATGGTCTATGTCTTTTGATTCCAACAAAGCCATAATACTTGCGACACCTATGCCATTGTCTGCACCAAGGGTGGTCCCTTCAGCCTTTACCCAATCACCTTCTTGGAACATTTTGATGCCCTCTTGATCAAAATCGAATTGAGTATCATTATTTTTCTGATGAACCATATCCAAGTGACTTTGTAAAATCACTGTCTTGCGATCCTCCATTCCAGGACTAGCTGCTTTCTTAATTAAGACATTGCCAGTTTCATCTTCAATAGTCTCCAGTTTCAATTTTTCGCCAAAATTCTTGATAAAGGCAATAACACGTTCTTCTTTCTTCGAAGGTCTTGGCACTTCATTCAGTGCCACAAAATTTTTCCACATCAATTGTGGTTCAATGTTCGAAATCATAGTTTAATTTTATGTTTCAAATTTAGTGCTTTCCTTGCGCAATGCGGTTCATATTTGAATAAAACAACCCAAAGACCGCCATGTTAAATATGAAAATTTAACTTTCTTGTTTTTAAAGAGACCTTGGTAAGTTGAACTAAGTTTAAAGTCGTCTGTTTGCATCACAATGCTTGCTCGCAAATGTATATTTGCAGCAAAATAAATAAAATGGTTTACATTACTAGAAGAGAGCGATTCAGTGCTGCACATAAATTGTCTAGAAAAGATTGGACAGAGGAAAAGAATTATGAAACTTTTGGAAAATGCTCAAATCCAAATTGGCATGGACACAATTATGTATTGCATGTAACAGTTGGAGGTGAAGTTGATTCAGAAACTGGATTTGTAGTAGATCTTTCAGTACTTGGGGACCTAATCAAGGAGAAAGTAATTGTCCATTTAGACCATAAAAACTTGAACTTAGATGTGCCGTTCATGAGAAACATCATGACCTCAACTGAGAATATAGCCATTGCGATATGGGACCAATTGGAGGAAGAAGTTAAAGAAATCGGTGGGCAATTGCATAAGATTAAGCTTCAAGAGACAGAAAACAATTATGTAGAATACTATGGCGGAAAATAACAACCCACATTATCAAGAGGAACCTGAATCCTACGAGCGTGTAGACGCTTACAACAGTGATAAAACAATTTCCTTAGCAAAGCATTATGAGCAAATTATCGATGAGTTAGGCGAAGATATCCATCGTGAAGGTCTGGTGAAAACTCCAGAACGTGTAGCGAAAGCCATGCAGTTTCTCACCCACGGGTATGACATTGATCCTGCTGCTATTTTAAAGGGAGCCATGTTTAAAGAGGACCATAACCACATGGTATTGGTCAAAGACATTGAGATTTATTCGATGTGCGAGCATCATATGTTGCCATTTATTGGAAAAGCGCATGTGGCCTATATACCCAACGGTTGGATAGTAGGTTTAAGCAAAATACCACGCGTGATTGATGCTTTCTCAAGAAGGCTTCAGGTTCAAGAGCGCCTTACAGATCAGATTAAAGATTGCATACAAGACACGATGAATCCATTGGGGGTAGCTGTTGTCATTGAAGCTAGACATCTATGCATGCAAATGCGTGGAGTACAAAAACAGAATTCAGTCACAACAACATCCTCTTTTACCGGAGCATTTGAAAAAGATTCTACACGAAAAGAGTTTATTCAGTTGATTTCTGCCAAGCTTTCTTAATCGTTCTGACATAATTGCAGTGAAAGTGTTCGGTACGATTTATGATTACATTCGTTCAATAAATATTAAAAAAATGAGAGATTTTACTAACAATAACATTCAGCCAGAAATGAACAGTGTAGCAACGAGTGCTTCACTGACAGACGTCAGATCCTTTTTGTCCAACGTTTTTACTTATATGACTGGAGCTTTGGCCATCACAGGAGTGATTGCATATTGGTTCGGACAATCAGAGAGCTTAATGAGTTACTTGATCAATGTTCAAACAGGTGGAATGACGGCATTCGGTTATATAGTCATGTTCGCGCCCATCGTTTTTGTGTTGATCATGTCGTTCTCTTTCAATCGCCTCTCTTCATTCAGCCTCTTACTCTTATTCATTGCTTATTCGGCCCTGATGGGCATGAGTTTAAGCTTTATAATGCTTGCATATACTGCTTCTAGCATTGCTTCAACTTTTTTCATTACCGCAGGCACCTTCGGTGTAATGGCTGTTTTAGGTTATACCACCAAGCAAGATTTGACAAAGTTTGGATCCATTCTATTGATGGCCTTGATCGGAATCATCCTTGCCATGGTGATTAATATGTTTTTAGGAAGCACCATGCTCGACATTATCGTGAGCTGCTTAGGCGTGCTCATTTTTACTGGTTTGACAGCATATGATGTTCAGAAATTAAAAAGAATAGGATCTGGTGTTGAATATGGAAGTGAGTCTACCAACAAACTAGCCATTATGGGTGCCTTGACCTTATATTTAGACTTCATCAATTTGTTCTTGTTTTTGTTGCGTTTTTTTGGTGACCGTCGATAAATGAATTGAATCAAAATCAATAATATTGCCTGCCCTTTTGGACAGGCTTTTTTTTTACATTTAACTTTCAAAGTTTAATTATGAACGCATATGTATTTCCAGGTCAAGGAGCTCAATACTCAGGCATGGGCAAAGACCTTTACGACTACTCAAAAGACAATCAAACACTTTTTCATACTGCAAATGATATTTTGGGATTTGAAATCACTAAGATTATGTTCGAGGGTAGCGATGAGGCATTAAAGCAAACCAATGTAACCCAGCCTGCAATTTTTCTGCACTCCGTGATCTTGGCCAAAAGTTTGGGCAATCGGTTTAACCCAAATATGGCTGCAGGTCACTCCCTAGGAGAATTTTCAGCTTTGGTGGCATGTGGAGCCATGAGTTATGAAGATGGGTTGAAGCTAGTTTCCAAAAGAGCCAATGCCATGCAAAAAGCATGTGAAGCTGAGCCCTCTACTATGGCAGCAGTATTGGGCATGGAAGACAAAGATGTGGAAGAAATTTGCGAACAAATAGAAGGTGTTGTTGTTCCTGCTAACTATAATTCCCCAGGACAATTGGTCATTTCAGGATCTATACCAGCCGTTGAGCAAGCCTGCGAAGAACTTAAAGCAGCCGGTGCTAAAAGAGCTCTATTGCTTCCCGTTGGGGGAGCGTTTCATTCTCCACTTATGGAACCTGCAAGAGCAGAATTGGAAGCGGCCATCAATGAGACTTTGATTCAAACACCGATTTGCCCAATTTACCAAAACGTTGTAGCAAAAGGAATTACGGATCCGGAAACAATCAAGCAAAATTTAATTGCACAACTCACTGCTAGTGTCCGATGGACGCAAACAATGCACCAGATGATTGCAGATGGAGCTTCTATACTGATCGAAGTTGGTCCTGGAAAAGTGCTACAAGGGTTGATTAAAAAAGTCGACAGGGCTTTTGAAACTGAAAATGCCGCCTTCGGATGATCTCTTTTAACAATACAAAGATTGCCTTCGCAGCAAAGAGCAATAAAGATCTTCAACATGCTTACTTTGTATTTAAGCTAATCTCTATCAATTGGTTAAACAATCTAGGGACCAATTTATTACAATTGGGATTCAAACTTGGATTGCCTCTTAATTCCGTTGTTCGTTGGACAGTATTCAATCACTTTTGTGGAGGAGAAACAATTGAAGAATGTGACAAAACCATTCAAGAATTGGCGCGATATAGCGTTAAAACTATTTTAGACTATTCTGTTGAAGGCAAGCAGGTGGATGAAGATTTCGATGCTTGTTTAGGAAAAGCAGTCGCCTCTATTGAAAAGGCAAGCAAGGATACAAATGTTCCTTTTTGTGTCATAAAGTTAACTGGATTGATTCCTTTTAATCTCTTAAAAAAAGTAAGTGAAGGGAACGGTATAAATGAAGATGAAAACATCAGTTTTCTTAAAGGCAGAAATAGAGTTGACATCATTGCCAAAAACGCATACGAGGCAGGAATTCCATTAATGATTGATGCTGAGGAAAGCTGGATCCAGGAGGCCATTGACGAAATAGCATTGCTGATGATGAAACGATATAACAAAAAGCGCGCAATTGTATACAATACCCTTCAAATGTATCGACACGATCGCTTAAACTATCTTAAATCATTGTTTAAAGTTTCCTCAGATGAAGATTTCTATCTTGGGGTAAAAATTGTTCGAGGTGCATATATGGAAAAAGAACGGGAACGAGCAGCCACAAAAGGTTATCCATCGCCAATTCAAAATGACAAATTCTCCACTGATTGCGACTTCAATGAAGCGCTAGTATTTTGTGTTGAAAATGTAAAACGCATTGCGCTATGCTGCGGCACACATAATGAAGAAAGTTCCCTTCTATTAACCGAGTTGATGAAGGATCATGCTATCCCCAAAGATCAGCCTTCGATTTATTTCTCTCAATTATTAGGCATGAGTGATCACATTAGTTTTAACCTTGCGAATGCAGGATTCAATGTGGCGAAATACGTTCCCTACGGCCCTATTAAAGATGTGATGCCTTATCTGATTCGACGTGCAGATGAAAACACCTCCATTTCAGGACAAACAGGACGTGAATTAAGTCTGATTATGCAAGAAAAGAAAAGACGTAAAATAGCTGAAAAGTAATCCTAAATTCCCTAAAGCATTCAATTTTGAACTTTGACCATAAATCCATCTTAAAGCTACAAGCACAGACTGGATTATTATGGGAAAATAAAGAAGAAAAAATTGAAAAAGAGATCGCTAGCGGTAAGTTGCATTTCAAGCAAGTTCCTTCAAAAACACTCAATAGGACAGCTATTTGCCAACACCGTCTCATAGAAGGTGACAACCTTGCCGCATTGCATCTTTTGGAAGAGGAAAGTGAAAAATTTGATGTCATATATATTGACCCACCATACAATACCGGCAATAAAGACTTCAGATACAACGACCACTATGTAGATAATGAAGATGCG
>PAVT01000033.1 GCA_002713165.1 Verrucomicrobiota bacterium | reverse complement strand
TTTCAACGGAAATTATATTCACAATCTGGCTGACAAAGTAAAAACCATCACATAATTGGCATTGAATTATGTCTTAGAGACAGTCAATGCAAATTAAAACATGTGAGAAATAGAAATATAATTTTCATTGGTTTTCCGAAAGGGGAACTGGTGAATTTTGCAAGCAGACTGTGCACAGCAACACCAAATATTCATTAGGGTGTGATTCTATAATTCTAATACTACTTCATATTTACAGTTCTAAGAGTAATTAAATAAAAGACACCTCATGTTTTGAATATAGATGGAACCAGACCGATCAGCGCTTGACACAGAGTGGTCTTTAATGTCAAACACTAAACAACTCTATCGATTGTGACTTCATAGTAGTTTTTGATCTTTTGATCAGAGATATCGACTTGTCTATCACAAAAAGAGGATTTTATTTAAATTCAAATCAAACAGTTGTTAACTTCAGTGGCTAGATTGTAAGGATGAGAATAAAGTCATGGCCAATGGGGATATGAAAACATATCGTACTCCTAAATATGTACTATTTACTGTACTGATAAAATCGAATAGTTATATAGGTGCCAGTTTATGTCTACCTGTTACTGGTGTTGGAGTAACTGAAAATACTGCTTTTTAAGAATTGAAAATTATGCCCAATCTGGTAGACAGTATTTTATCTATTGACTTTGATAATTCTAAGTATAGAATTAACCAATTGATTGCAATGAACAGCCTTGGCGAAAGTCTTTTTTCTAGAAATGTTTCTTTTCAGGAAAGAAGTAAAGGAAAGGTTGAAATTGACTTTAAAAAGTTCTCTAATGGAGTATATTAATTGACGATTATTGGAGAAATAGGACAAAAAACAGAACGCATTATCAAGGCGGATTAGCAGTTTTAGGAGCATCAACTCCATTTTATCTTGGTGCTCTTGTGTCTTTCACTTAAGGGGCTGGAGCAACCATCAGAATTGTCTGAAAAACAATTCTGAAATTATCAAGTAGGGTTAAATGCTACTTATGGAGTGCCTATTATTGCCCAATACCAATTTATAACATGCCAAATATGAAAGATCGAAATTTCGTGCAATTAGCGACAAAACCCTATGATTTCAAATGGACAATTTTGGCCTCATCTTTTCCACCTATTCGCTGTCTGATATGAATTTTACCTTGCTGAACAATTCAGATCTAGATGATTGATCGAAAAAAAGCAATCTTATATAGTTCAGCGTTCCCTCCATTGTTTTTAAATCATAGAAGTGATGGATGGATATAGCAGCTTATGGGGTTTTTTATCGGGAGCCTTTAAAGCCAACACGATTGGGATAGGTCTTTTATCAGTGCAAGAATTGGCATATATAAACAACTACTTCACCTTAAATATTCTTATCAAAGATCGACTATTCAATCTAACCAATCCTCTGTTTTCGGAGTTAATGCCTTAGAAGGCATTTTCAAAGAATATAATGGTCAAAATTATTGGCTCTCAACTGTATTTAGTGATTGGACAGCCTTTCCTAAATGTAAATGGTTGAGCATAGCTTTGGGTTTGGTGTAAATCAGATGATTTCTTCTGAAGGTAAAAGCTTTGAAGACTTTATCAGCGAACCTTATCGCCAATATTATTTTGGCTTGGATGTTGATCTAGAAAAAATTGAAACTGATAAAACTTGGCTAAGAAAGGTGTTCAAAGTTTTCAACCACATAAAAATTCCTGCACCCACAGTTGAATTCAATCGAAACAGTGGCGGTAAATTTCATTGGCTTTATTTTTGAAATTAAAACCATGAAGGTTCGAGAGTTTTCAATTTGAGAAGACCTGCAACACTCAAACTGTCTGTAATTTTACCATCGAAAACCATTTTAAGAGCGTCTCTCAGCCTAACCTTTTTGACTTTTAATTCCTCACTATCCTCCGGCCTTGATGGCCCAAAGGACAAATTTTCAGCCAAGAAGATAATGCCATATTCGTCGGTAACAGAATTGCTTGTATGAATCTCCTGTATGGCTTTCCAGCGATCAGCTAAGATGCCAGTTTCTTCTTTCAATTCTCTTTTTGCGGAATCTAAAGGCGCTACATATAGCGGTCCTCCGCCTTCAGGTATTTCCCATGAATAGTTGTCCAATGGATATCTATATTGACCTACCAACCAGGTGTTGTGATCATGATCTACCGGAATTATGCCAATGGCGATGTTCTTAAAGTGAACTTTGCCATATATGCCTTGTTTCTTGGAGGGGTTCAAAACGTCATGATGCTCGACGCGGATCCAATCATTTTCATATACAGTGGATTCCTTCAACCTTGTCCATGGATTCTTTCTTTCGGGCATTTGTGGAGGTATATTTAATTTTGCAATTTAAGAGAAAGAAAGTGAATCTAACGATAGGGGATTTGGTAATGGTGGTTGATGAGAACCTAAGAGGGACAGTGACCCGATTGGAGGAGGAGAAGGTCTTTTTTGAATGTGAAGATGGCTTTGAATATTGTTATCAACGCAGTCAATTGCTAAAGCCTGTGGATGACGGTATTGAGTTTGAATTGTCTGCTCATAAAGCTTATGATAGTTTTGTTTCAACAGAACCAAACACCTTCGAACTTCCAATTCAACACCACAAGAACAAATGGTTAATTGATCTGCACATAGAGACGCTTGCACCAAAAAGAAATTTTGTGCTACAGCATGAAGCATTGCTTTTTCAACTTGAAGTAATCAAAAAATGCATTGAAGCTGCTATTCATAAAAGGCAACGAAAAATCATTTTTGTGCATGGTGTTGGTAAAGGCAGATTGCGTCATGAGATGCGGTATTTCATTGATCATCATTACAGTGGGATCGAATATTTTGACGGAGATTATCGCGACTTCGGCTTTGGTGCAACAGAATTAATCATTCACGATTTTAATCAGGATGATTTCTCCTAATTTTGTACAGTAAATTGTTCTATCGCTGTATTTATTTACAGAGGAAAGTCCGGGCAGCAAAGAGTGCCATACCTTATGAAAGTAAGGGTGTTGCTTAAATAGCAGCAACAGAGAGTGCTACAGAAAATTAAACTTCCACATTGCTTTGGCCATGTGGTAAAGGTGAAATGGTGGGGTAAGAGCCTACCGCTCTGAGGGTAACCAAGGAGGCAAAGAAAACCTTATGGGCTGCAAGGTCAAATAAACCAGCCATAGAGTTACTCGCTCTGCTGGAGGGTAGACTGCTTAGATAAATGATAGAATGCCTTTGGGCAACAGAACCCGGCTTACAGATTTACTTTTTAGCTCCTTCGGGAGCTTTTTTTATTTCGTGATGATTCCGTCCACCATGTGTAATTGTCGGTCACACATCATGGCTAATTCCTCGTTGTGCGTAACAATGACAAAGGTTTGATTGCTTTCTTTTCTAAGGTCAAAGAAAAGTTGGTGCAACTCTTGGGCATTTTTACTGTCTAAATTTCCAGAGGGCTCATCAGCAAATACTACTTGTGGTTGGTTAATCAATGCTCTTGCAGTGGCCACCCGTTGCTGCTCGCCTCCTGACAATTCAGAAGGTTTGTGCAGTAGTCGATCCTTCAACCCTAATTTGAGAAGTAATTTCTCCGCTTCTGCAAAGGCAACTGATTTAGATTTCCCTCCAATCATTGCAGCTAGGCCCACATTCTCAATGGCATTAAATTCTGCCAGTAATTGATGAAATTGAAATATAAACCCTATGTTTTGGTTTCTAAATGCGGCTAATTTATTTGAATTCAATCCACTTAAATTTCGATCATTGTACAACACTTCACCTTGGTCAGCTTGCATCAATGTGCCCATAATTTGGAGTAAGGTTGTTTTGCCAGCACCTGAGCTCCCTGTGATCGACACAATTTCTCCTTTCTGAATTTCCAAGTCAACTCCCTTTAAAACTTCGAGATGATCAAAACTTTTTTTGATGTTTTTTACACGAATCAATCGGCTAAATTTTAAACGAAAGTAAATATTTAAAGCCATAGAATTTGCTTTTTAATTGGAGGCAAAAGGGCTACTTTTGACTTCCGAACATTGAAATAAATCAGAGGCATGAACATACATGAATATCAAGCAAAGAATACTCTTAAATCCTTTGGAGTATCCATACAGGAGGGGATTGTTGCACAAACGCCTGAGGAAGCTGTAAATGCTGCTAAAAAGTTGAATGAACAAACTGGAACAGAATGGTGGGTGATCAAAGCTCAAATTCACGCTGGTGGACGAGGCAAAGGCGGTGGTGTCAAGTTGGCGAAATCACTAGAAGATGTAAAAGAAATATCTTCAGAGATTATTGGAATGAACTTGGTCACGCCTCAAACATCTGCCGAAGGAAAGAAGGTACACCAAGTATTGGTAGCTCAAGATGTTTATTATCCTGGAGAGTTTGATACAGAAGAGTATTACATGAGTGTGCTTTTGAATCGTGCAAATGGTAGAAACATGATTATGTATTCTACAGAAGGTGGAATGGACATTGAATCGGTTGCAGAGAATACCCCTCATCTAATATTTCATGAGGAAATTGACCCCTCAGTTGGATTACAAGCTTTTCAAGCAAGGAAAATCGCCTTTAACCTCGGACTTTCAGGTCAAGCATTCAAAGAGATGGTGAAGTTCGTTTTTGCATTGTACAAAGCCTATGAGCAGATTGATGCAAGTCTGTTTGAAATCAATCCTGTACTTAAGACTTCTGATGAAAAAGTAATTGCTGTTGATTCCAAAGTAACATTGGACAACAATGCATTATACAGACACAAGGACCTGGCTGAATTGCGCGATGTACGTGAGGAAGATCCCACGGAGGTTGAAGCTGGTGAAGCTGGGTTAAGCTATGTAAACTTGGATGGCAATGTAGGCTGTATGGTAAATGGAGCAGGCTTGGCCATGGCAACGATGGACATTATTAAGTTGAGCGGTGGAAATCCGGCAAATTTTTTAGATGTAGGTGGCACTGCTGATGCCGAAAGAGTAGAAAAGGCTTTTCGTATTATATTAAAAGATCCTAATGTTGAGGCTATATTGGTCAACATATTTGGAGGCATTGTAAGGTGTGATCGTGTGGCGCAAGGTGTGGTAGATGCATACAGAAACATTGGAGACATACCTGTTCCTATAATTGTAAGATTGCAAGGCACCAATGCAGAAGAGGCCAAGAAGATCGTAGATGAATCAGGCTTAAAAGTACATTCAGCCATTCTTTTGCAAGAGGCTGCTGATAAGGTTTCAGAAGTCTTGGCCTAACAATAATAAAGTCTCTTATTGAGGCTTTTTTTATAAAAATAAGGTTTATATAATAAACTAATTTATATTTGCAGTGTATTTATAAAATAATTAAAATGAAAACAGCAGAACAACAAATAGAATTTATTGAGGAAATGATTGCAACAGCCAAAGGAAACATTGGTGAGGGTAGTATTTTTTATTTAATCTGGGGCTGGTCAGTTTTTATCGCCGCTGGCATTAACTATTACCTTTTAAATGTTGCACAAACCGATTTGCATTGGTTGCCTTGGCCTATTGGGATGACTTTAGCCGGCTTACTATCCATGATTGTAGGATTTAAGAAAGGAAAACAAGGAGGAGCTAAGTCGCACCTAGAAAATTTTTTGGGATCTCTTTGGTTAGGCTTTATCATCACACTGTTTGTAGTCTTATCAGGCATGTGGGTAGTAGGATATGAGGCTACTTACCCTATTCTGATGGCACTTTATGGATTTGGGACTTTCGCAAGTGGAAGAATGTTAAAATTCAAGCCACTAATGATTGGTGGTGTCTGTGCATGGATATGTGCTATTCTCTCTTTTTATTACCCTTTTTCAGAACAATTGATTTTTATCGCCGTCGCCATCTTGACCGCTTACATTATTCCGGGACACCTATTAGCTGCTCAAAATCAAAAGAATGGTTAAAACATTAGACCCATTATTGCATGGACAGCTCAGGTTGGCCATCATGTCCATTTTGGTGAGTACGGAAAAAGCAGACTTTAATTTCCTCAAAGAAAAAACTGGTGCTACATCCGGAAACTTGAGCGTTCAGCTTGATAAACTTGAGAAAGCAGAATACATTAAAATAAAGAAATCATTTAAAGGGAAACGGCCGCTTACCGAGGCAAACATCACCAAAATTGGCCTGAAGGCATTTGAACTATATGTAGAACAATTAAAAAAACTAATAAATAAATAAATAATAAAATGAATGTATTAAAAACCTATTCAATAGCCCTTTCATACAAAGTTACATCTTTCATTAAGGGTCAAAGTATCTGTAAAATTCAAAAGCTAAAATTAAAAAAATTGAGCATTATCATTGTATTTCTTACGACTATAAACATAAATGCACAAGAAAAAGGATACGAGATAGGGTTTCAATTGAATGAATACCAAAATGATTTTGGTATTGGTCTTCAATTGACTTCTCCATATATATTTAATGAAAATGTTGCGGTCAGATTACGAACGAATATGATGTATTTTCAACATATTGATAGTAAGTCACTAGAGTACACATGGACGCCATATACCAATATTAGTTTAGGTGTTTTCGGTCACAGAGCAATGATACATGAGAATATTGCACTTTATGGAGAAGGGGGCATCGTTGGCTTATTGCCTTCCTCTAATTTGACCTCAAAAGATTTATATATTGGTGGCTATGGGTTGTTTGGGTTTGAATTTTATTTTATTCCTGAATTCAGCTATTTTATTGAAGCTGGGGGTATGGGTGTTGATGCTGTCGCAGATAAACTCCCTGGTAAGCCAATCTATTCTAATGGCTTCTTGACGAGTGTTGGATTTCGTATTACATTTAGACATAGAAATGAATAAGATAGAAAAGATAGATGAAAAATTGTACAAAGAAGCAGAAGAACGGGTCAGTTTTAAACAGCATCTGCGCACCTATGCTGTGATCAATTTGTTGATTTGGCTATTTTGGTTTTTTACAAGAGGCATCAATGGAAACTATGATGGTTATTGGCCAATTTACGCAACCTTAGGATGGGGTTTCGGTGTGTTGATGCATTATCTGAATGTTTATAAATACAATGGGAATGCAATCGAAAGAGAAGTAGAGAAACTCAAACGAGAAAGAGGCTTAAAATAATTAGGCCTCTTTTTTAACGAGATAATAAACGCAGGTAGTCAAATAATTCCTCAAGTATGGGATTCCTGAAATTAGTGAAACTTGTTTTTTTGCCTTGAGGTTGAACTTGTATTTATAGATTGGGTTAATCAAATAAAATTCTTTCTCACCTATACTGTAATGATGCTTCCCAATGAGTTTCTCAAAGCGTTCAATGCTAATTCCGGTTTCTTTTATTTCCGCCAGATCATCCACAATTCTTTCGCTCTCCCCAAAAGATTTTAGAAGCCCTTTGTAGAGTTTCATTGGCAAAAGATGATAATAGGGCAGCCTGCTCAGGGTTTTGTTTTTAGCGATTTGTTGGTGACCTCCGAAAGGCATTTGCCAAGGTGGGAAACCAAAAAAGATGTGACCGTCCTTTTTTAGGAAATCACGTAATCTTTTCAGCACCTTGTCTTGATTATGAATGTGTTCAATCACGTCTTTGAGTACAATTAAGTCGAATCTTTCAGGAAACTCCTTTCCCACATCGACATCATAGATATCTTTGTTGATGATTTCAGCTTGTCCATTGGCGATCTCCTCCGCCAATAATTTTTTAGCATCCTCATATCGTGAAGGCATCAACTCAACACCAGTTCCATGAGTTCCCTTTTGAATAAAAGCCTGTAGTACCCCTCCTTCGGCACAACCGATTTCCATGACACGCATTCCTTTTTTTAGTTTGAGATTGCGTTCTATAAAAGGAATAACATAATTCAACGCATTCTCTCGTTGGTATTTTATATATGTTTCTTTGTCCTTGTGGAATTCAAATGCCATGCGAAAAAAATAGTGCTCAAATTTAGGGGAATTAATCTAATGCCTCATTCATCAATTACTGACAATGACTTGAAAAGAAGGGATTAAAACTTAGATTTGTAGCGCTCTAAAAAAAGTCTTTTGTTTAAATGAAAGGTGTTTTAACTGAATTAAAAGTAGTTTTTTTCATAGCTCTACTCGCAATTGGATTTGTTTCAAAAGCTCAATTGTATGAGGCAGGAATTCATTTTGGTTATGACATTTCCAGTCTTTCTGTAAAGGAGAATGAATTGAGTAATGGGTTATTTGTAAGAGACGGTCTTAGCATTAGTGGCTTCAATTTTGGCATCCAACTGCGTAAAAGTCCTCCCAAAAATCAAAACCTTACTTTTTTTCATGTTATTCCTTCCTTTCTTTTAGAGGCAGATTTATGTCGATGTGGGGGTAATCTTCAAGTCACGAATACTTTTACTCGATTGGATACAGGCCTTCGGTTGGATACATTTCGAACCTTAACCATCAATCAATATGTATTGTACCAATCATCTTTTAGTCCAAAGTTTGTCGCAAAGATGAAACGAACACAGTTTCTAATGGGTCCAACCTTCCTCATTCGACATTGGGCAGGTCTTAAACAAGGAAACAGTGAGACATACGTCAATGCCGAAAATCAATTTGCATCTTTTGTCATTGGCTATGAGTTTGGCCTAGGGTATAAAATTGGAAGGGTTGAGTTGTCAGCCCGCTATTTAAGGAACATCACAAATTATGGGCAATCAACAGGGCCCTTACCAACGCGCATAAATCACTCACGCTTTAAGTTCAACATTCACTATTATTTTCTTCGAAAACATCAAGGAAAATACTGGGACAGTATAAACTGGGGGTAAAGCGTACAATTGTTTTCTAAAAATAGATTGGATGTGTAATTTATGCCTCGATGAAAGAAGGAATCAGTAAAATAGCAGTGGCATTGGCATTTTCTCCTCGAGCAGAGGCCTTGCTTTCTGAAGCCAAGAGGATTGCACATAAATTCAATGCCGAAATTCTGATATTTCATATCGGTGTTAGAACCGAAGAAAAGGAAGCCGATTTCGCAGGACTTTTAGAAAAAGTTTTCGAAACAAATCAGCCTTCCATTAAGTGGAAAAACGGTAAGGTAGTTCGTATTGTGCGTGAAATGTGTCATCAAGAGAACATTGATTTGCTGATTCTGGGGGCGCTGCAAAATGAAAATCTACTAAGGTATTACAGTGGTTCTGTTGCGAGGAAGCTTTCTAGAAATCCACCCTGCTCTATTCTTCTGGTCACCAATCCAAAAAGATTGGAGAATCGTCTGGGAAGTGTTGTTATTAGCGGATCTTCCTCACATTTGGGCATCAAAAACACCCTAGCGATAGGGGTGGATTTTGCAAATAGGTTTGGGGTGAGCGATATAACGATTGTTGAAGAGGTAGCTCCGAAGAAGATTAATACAAGAATTACGGACGAGCGCAGTTTACATCAAGTGAATGATGAAAAAGAGAAGTTAAAACTCAAAGAAAACAATCGACTGATTGAATTGCTTAAGGAACTGGAGGTGAAAAATCGAACAGCACTAAAGTTGCAATGTATATTCGGCAAAAAAGGGTATTCTATTGGCCATTATGCCGAGGTGAACAAAGCGAGCCTATTGGTACTTCCAGCTCCAGAACAAAAATTAGGGGTGCTTGATCGTATCTTTCCTCACGACTTGGAATATGTGTTGTCTGATACTCCATGCGATTTAATGATTGTCAAGAAATGAATGGAGCTGGGCACAAAGGTGATCGTTATTCAACCATTAAGAAAAACTTATTGGCTGGCTTTATCGTTTCACTTGTTGCCTTGCCATTATCACTTGGTCTTGCAACTGCCTCTGGTGTTCCACCAATGTCAGGAATTATTGCGGCTTTTGTTGGAGGGGTATTTGTTTCTTTAAGGGGCGGGTCATTTGTGACAATTGCGGGTCCGGGGAATGGATTGGTTGTTGCCATACTTACTGCAGTTGTAGTTATGGGAAACGGCAATCTTAGCAGCGGATACCCTCATGCCTTGGCTGCAATAGTTGTGGCTGGTTTGGTAATGGTCTTATTGGCATACTTTGGAATGGGCAGGTTTTCAGATTTTTTTCCATCTGCAAGCATTAACGGTATTTTATCAGCAATTGGCCTTATTATCATTGCCAAGCAAATTCACATTCTATTTGGGGCATTTCACATTCCCTCAAGCAACAATATAGTTTCCTTCATCGATTTGCCGAACACTGTGATAGAAGAATTTACTAGGGGAGAGGTTCCGTGGCCTGCAATTGTAGGCCTTGTCTCACTTGCAATTATGGCACTTCACAGTCGTTGGCGATACCGTTTCATTTCCTCTGTTCCTGCACCAATGTGGATTTTGCTATTTTCAATTGCATTTTTTGGAATCTACCATTTCTTAGAAGTTCCATTTCCAATCGCTCAAGAACAGTTGCTTCATTTGCCGCAAAATATATCTGAGGCCATTCATTTTCCCAATTTCGAAAAAACAAATGAGTGGATCTTTTGGCGTTCAGTGATTGCTATTGTTTTTATTGCCGGACTGGAATCTATGCTCAGCATTAATGCCGTGGATAAGTTGGACCCTAGAAAAAGACGCTCAGATGTGAACCAAGATTTAAAGGCATTGGGTTTTGCAACCAGTTTATCTGGCTGTTTTGGAGGATTGCCAGTAGTTGCGGTCATTGCCAGAAGTTCTGTCAATATTCATCAGGGTGCAAGCGGTCGACTGTCCAATTTATTTCACGGAATATTTGTTGCGATTTTTGTAGTCCTCTTTGGCAATCTACTGAATGTCATTCCATTGTCGGCATTGGCTGCTATCCTAGTATACACCGGGTATAAATTGGCCTCACCCTCTATTTTAAAAAAAAATTACAAAGCAGGAAAAGATCAATTTGCCATCTTTATTTCGACTTTGATCACCACCTTGATTTTTGGACTTATTGCTGGAATTGTTGTGGGGATAATTGTTGCTTTGATTGTTCAACTTATACAGACGGAAGATCGCATCGGCTTTTTAAAATTGATGTTTAGACCCAATACACTGCTTTATGAAGAAAGTGATGGGGCATTGCATTTAAGTATAAAAAGCTACGCCAGCTTTTTGAACTTTCTGGCCATTAAAAAGCATTTAGAATCCATTCCGGCAGGGAAGAATTTAATCTTGGATTTCTCACTTACCAATTTCGTTGACCACTCAGTACAGGAACATATTTATCATTTCGGACAGAATTATAAAAAAACAGGTGGTTCTATAGAGGTCGTAGGATTAGACATCCATGAGCCAACTTCTTCCCATCCATTTGCCGCAAGAAGGATTTTGCGACTCACATCAGTAATTAACAAAAAACCAATCCTCACCAAACGACAACAAAAGTTGAAAGATTTTGCGAAAACTATCCATTGGGAATTTAAGACAGATGCAATAGGCGATTTCCCATTGTTAGAAAAAACAGTATTCTTTAAATACAAGCGGATAACAAAAGCATACAATGTTTTTAAGGGTGAGGAAATGGGGGTAAGGATTTATTTGATGGACATTGAATTCACAGAAGGTGGCTTCATCGCACAGGAGACTTACAAACAAACTATTTTATATCTCTCTTTAAGAGAACACATTCCCAAGTTTCGTCTAGACAAAGAAAGAATATTTGACAGGATCGCCAGTTTTGCGGGTTTTGAAGACATAAACCTTGATCATCATGAAGAATTCTCAAATAAATATTGGCTAAAAGGGGAAGATAAGGATGCGATCCAACAGTTCTTCAGTGATGAACTTGTATTGTTTTTTGAGAGTCATCCAATTTATCACCTCGAATCCAATGGCAACGGAATCATCATTTTTAAACGTCAGCGTTTGGCTACAATTGACGAACTAAAAGCCCTTGCAGTTTATGGAAGAGGGTTGATCAATTATTTGCTGCCAAAGAAAATTGATTAAAGCATTGTAGCGGTAATCCAACACAATGATGAATCTTTCAGTTTGCATGCATATAGGAATCGTTTGGAATCTTCACGAATCTTGAATTTCGCTCTCAGCTGATCTGCTGATAAAGGGTAGTTTCTACAAACGATGCTTGCCGCCGAGACATCTTGTTTTTTAGGTTTAGATACTGTATCAATGATCAATTTTCTACCTGGAAAGCCTTCGATCAATTTGTCAGCGGTATACAAATGTGTTTGGGGAGCAATTTTACAAATGTTAAATGAATTCGAGAGCGACTTAAAGGCACCTGCCTTCATTAGCGCTGCATTGCCCTCATAGAGGTATTCTTGAGGATCACAGTAATCAATGTTCATTCTTTTCTCGCTGGAAGCTTGAAATGTATACTTCATTTTTTGGCCTATGTCTATAGCATGAATCAAGGGTTCAGATGCATGTCCTCTTGTCATTTGGAACAGTACCTCTTTTACTTCATTTTTGTCGGCGATAATGTATACATGTTCTACATCAGATAACTTTTTAATGCCTTCAGAGATGTCCAACAAAGGAGAAAATTTGACAAGAATATTTCTGGAAACAGTCCACAGTTTAGGTAGGATTTCGATCATATTGGGACTACAATCTTCAATTTGAACTCCTTTGCTTTTCAATTCTCTACGATCAGGATCTATATAAATAGCGTCGTATCCAGTTGTTTCATTCTCTAAAAATTGGAATGCGTCTTCATTTAGACAGCGGATGTTATCTATGTTCAAAGCTTCAAAGTTCTTTTTTGCTTGATGACATAGCACTTCATTTTTTTCAATATAGTCTACTGTTGAAAAGTGCTGGGCAAAGAAGTAGCTGTCAATCCCCATGCCTCCCGTTAGGTCTAACATTCGATTTCCTTGCACTAAATTGGCTTTAAAACATGCTGTACTTTCTGAGGAGGCTTGAGATAATGCTCTTGAACTAGGGTAGATGAAATCAGGATAGTTTTTAAGAAAGGGGAATTTGTAGGGCTGTTTTTTTCTGCCGTTGATTTGTTGGAGAATATACTCCATTGGCAGGTCTTTTCGCTTGGAAAGTTTCAGAGCAACATCATGTATGCTTGACATTAGATGCTCACTTATAAATGCTTCTATATCTTTTGATTCATTCACCTGAAAAGGCATAAGAAATGATGTTGGCTCCCATTTGGAATGCTTTTTCTCGAGTGGCTTCAGAATCTTGGTGGATTTCAGCATCTTCCCAACCATCCCCTAAGTCGGATTCATAAGTGTAGAATACGGCTAATCTTCCATTCAGCATGATGCCTAAGCCTTGTGGGGCATTGCCATCGTGTTCGTGAATCTTTGGAGGACCATTGTTAAAGTCGTACTTCTGATGATATATTGGATGGTCGAAGGGAATTTCTACAAGGGGCTCATTGGGGAATAGCTTTTTCAATTGTTGTCTTATGAAAGGATCCATGCCATAGTTGTCATCGATATGGAGAAATCCTCCGCCTTCTAAATAGGTGCGTAAATTATCGGCTTCTTCTTCGCTGAAAACAACGTTGCCATGCCCAGTCATATGAATGAAAGGATAATCAAACAGTTCGCTGCTCGAAGCTTCAACAATGGCTTGTTCTTTCCAGACATTCATTTCAACTTTATCGTTCAAAAATTCAATCAGGTTTGGTAGAGAGGTTTCCAAATTGGCATACCAATCTCCGCCTCCATTGTATTTCAAAACTGCAATTTGATAACTGCCCTCTTGAGCTTTTGCGATTAAAGCCATAAAAAGAAAAAGACCGACGGCACACCTCCTAAACATTTTGCAGAGTATTGCAAGCCACAATTGCAGCTGTTTCTGTTCTTAGTCTGCTTTTGCTCAATTCAACGGATTGAAAACCATTCTTTAGTGCCATATCTAGTTCTTCTTTGCTGAAGTCACCTTCAGGTCCAATCAAAATTAAGACCTTCTTAGAGCTTTGGTGCAGTTTAATCAAAGATTGTCTAGGAATTTCTTCGTAACAATGTGCAATGAATTTTTCTTCAGCCTGAGTATTGCTGACAATTTCCGCGAAAGTTGTCGGGGAAGATATTTGAGGAAATTTAGTCTTGTGCGATTGTTTCGCGGCTGCAATCACTATGCGCTCTTGCCGTTCTAACTTTAATGCCTTTCGTTCTGAATGGGTGCATAGCATAGGAGTAATTTGATCTACACCAATCTCAGTAGCCTTTTCGATGAACCACTCCCAGCGATTGATATTTTTTGTTGGCGCTACGGCCAAGTGAATGCCATATTCGTTTCCACTGCTTTTTATGGTGTCCTTGATGACTAAGACGCAAGCACGAGGATCTACCGTGGTAAGTTCAGCAATGTAACAAAGACCAGAACCATTGATGACTTCAACCTTGTCCCCAGTTTTCAGCCTCAGCACCTTGGCTATATGTCTAGATTCTTCAAGATCAAGGTAGATGTAATTTTCTTGGATATTGTTGGAATAAAATCTTCTCATCGTGATTGCCTATTGTGCAAAAGTACCTTCTTTTTTCTCCTACCGAATATCCCTAATTTAGCCCAAAAGGGATAGCATGAAAAAAATCTTAATTGCGAATCGAGGAGAGATTGCTCTGAGAATTATGCGTTCTGCTAGAGAAATGGGCATTTCAACTGTAGCTGTTTTTTCAGATGCTGATCGTGAAGCCTTGTTTGTAAGGTATGCGGATGAAGCAGTAAATATAGGTCCAGCGGCTTCGGCAGAATCCTACTTGAGGGGAGATAAAATCATTGCGGTAGCAAAAAAACTTAAGGTAGACGGGATTCATCCTGGTTATGGATTTTTATCTGAGAATGCAGATTTTGCTCGACAATTGAAAAAGGAAGGCATCACCTTGATTGGCCCCTCAGCTGAAGCCATGGAGGTTATGGGAAGTAAGCTTGCTGCTAAAGCTGCAGTGAAAGCATACGACATTCCATTGGTGCCAGGCACCGATGAAGCCGTTGATGATGTGGAAGAAGCAGCCACAATCGCCAATGAAATTGGTTTTCCCATTCTAGTAAAAGCATCCGCTGGAGGCGGTGGCAAAGGAATGCGGGTCGTAGAGAGGGCTGAAGATTTTAAAGAACAGATGGACCGTGCAGTTTCTGAAGCAATTTCTTCTTTTAGTGATGGTGCTGTATTCATTGAACGATTTGTAGGTTCTCCAAGACACATTGAGATTCAAATTTTAGCAGATGTCCATGGAAACATTGTTTATCTATTCGAAAGAGAGTGCTCTATACAGCGTAGACATCAAAAAGTCATTGAGGAAGCGCCCTCAGCAGTCTTGACTGAGGAGTTGAGACAAGAGATGGGTGAAGCAGCTGTAAAAGTAGCCCGCGCTTGCAATTATGTTGGTGCAGGCACAGTTGAATTCCTTTTGGATGAATCCAAGAACTTTTACTTCTTGGAGATGAATACAAGGTTGCAAGTTGAACATCCAGTTACAGAACAGATCACTGGAATCGACTTAGTGAGGGAGCAAATTAACATAGCAAGAGGCGAGGTCTTGTCGTTTAGTCAGAAAGACTTGAGTATAAAGGGGCATGCGTTTGAAGTGAGGGTGTATGCCGAAGATCCACTCAATAATTTCTTGCCAGACATTGGTACGCTCAAAACCTACAAACGACCGCAAGGAATTGGTGTTAGAGTGGACGATGGTTTTGAAGAGGGCATGACCATCCCCATCCATTATGACCCTATGATTGCCAAATTAGTCACTTTTGGGAAAGACCGGGAAGAGGCCCGTTTAAGAATGATCAGGGCCATCGATGAATTTGAAATCAACGGAGTTTCGACAACACTTTCGTTTTGTCGATTTGCACTACAACACCCAAAATTCATTGAAGGTGATTTTGACACCAACTTCGTAAAAGATCACTTCAAACCTGAATTTTTACACACATTCATGGATGATGAAGCCCAATTGGCTGCAATATTGGCTACGATGGTATTCGAGGAGAAGAAGCATGTGGTCAATTCGAATGAAAAAAGTGCTCTTGGTACTACTTCCAAATGGAAGGCAAGAAAGCGTTAAGCACCCATCTTATTTTTTACTAAAGTGCTAAACTCTTCAAAGAGCAAAACATTTGTAGCAAGCATTTCTTTTCCATAAAGCCAGTTGTTTTCACCTTTAAAGTCGGTAACTATGCCTCCAGCCTCTTGAATTAAAATGGCACCTGCTGCCACATCCCAAGCATTCAAGCTATATTCAACAAAGCCATCGAATCTGCCGCAGGCAACGTAAGCCATATCAACAGCAGCTGAGCCAATGCGACGTACTGAGCGAGATTTATGTACCATCTCTTTCAATAATTCAAAATATGCATCGCTGCGATCAAAATCATAATATGGAAAGCCTGTTGCAAGGAGACTGTGCTTTAGTTCATGGGTAGAACTGACCTTTATCTGATTGCCATTTAAAAAGGCTTTTCCATTTTTACATGCATAAAAGCATTCATCGCGGTTCACTTCATACACCACTCCAAGAATGATCTTATCTCCTTCTCTCAAAGCAACACTTACCGAATACGTCGGGATACCGTGTAAAAAGTTGGTGGTACCATCCAAAGGATCAACAATCCAATTATAGCGCTTACCAAGCTTGTGGCTTGTTCCTTCCTCTGCTATAAAACCTGATTCTGGTAAAAGAAGCGTCAATTCTTTCACCAACTTTTCTTCAGCTGTTTTATCTACATAGCTGACCAAAGAATTTCTAGATTTCTCCTCAATGTCCGAGGCCCTAACTTTACCTTCTTCCATCTTGATAAAAATGCCTACTTCACGCGACAATTCTACCACATCCATGCATAAGGTCTCCAAGTTCATCAGCTTTCTTTTTTTAACCTTGGAATATACTTTTCACTATTTTGTTTGAAATAAAACAGCCCAACGATTCCAAATAAAAATAGTAGCACAGCGATTATTTCTGCTTGTGTTGCTTCTATTCCTAAGAAATGATAATCTGGATTGATCCTAATTTTTTCTATGAAAAATCGTTCAACCCCGTTCAAAAGAAGGTATAGGCTAAAAATCATTCCTGGAACATTTAGCCGTTTTCTTAAATTCCATAGCACAAGGAAAATTATCCCTGCCATGATGGTTTCATAAAAAGGAGTTGGCCATGCCAAGCCGTGAATGCTTTCATATCCTTCTCTGGCAAATTGAGCTTTCAGATCAACGCCCAGTACATTGTTTGGATAGTCGTATGCCCACATCCAGTCGGGAAGGCCACTCATCCATTCTGGCTTAGGACTGTCATTGGGCATTCCCCAATCACCATCACCGGAGACTTGGCAGCCAATTCTACCGATCCCATAAGCAGCCATTAAGCCAGGTGCACAGGCATCCGCAACATGCGTCCAGTGCATGCCTTGTTTTGAAGCATAATACAGTACGGCACCTCCACCCACAATCAATCCACCGTAAATGCTCAAGCCACTGAATGATAACAAAGCATCAAGGGGATCAGCAGCAAACTGATCTATATTTTCAAGATTGTGAAAAATTTTAGCTCCAAGAATTCCTGCAACAGCAGCAATCATGGTCATATTACCAACCAACTCATGAGGGTATAGTGTTCTTTCAATCCATCTGGCTTGCTCCAATTTTTCTTTGTCCTTTTCTCTGTATTTTAAGTAGGCGAAAAGCGCTGCACCGATTAGACCTGCTAAAAAATTCCCTTTTGACGAGAATAGAAAGGCCTGTGGATTTTCGACCAATGCTTCGTAATCGAGAAACATCTCCACCACTTTAAAGCCAAGAAGGAAACCAAAGACTGCATTGACAGCCATTTCAGTAAACGTAGCTTTTTCCCCAATCTTTATCTTTTCTTTGATGGGGAATAACCACCTCAATCGCTCTTTACGCTTTAATTCTATTGTAAAGAAATAGGCCGCCACTAAAAAAGCAATGGCTACAAAAAAACCAAAAGTGGGAAACGGAAGAGGGATGTCAAGGCCCAATAAATCTTTTAAGGCATCAGAAAGGGTAGGATACATATGCTAGTTTTCTGAGGTAAAAGTACACATTGATTTAAGTGAGTTGTGGGGTGTTTTCCTATTTGATTCCTATAATCAGTCTATTTAACAATTGTAACTTCGTCCTATTATGGCGAAGATAGTAGCAATTGATTATGGGGGAAAACGGTGCGGTATAGCAGTTACCGATCCTTTACAAATTATCGCAAGTGGGCTGACCACTGTTGATACCTCCAAATTGATGGAATTTATCTATAATTTTATAAAAAGAGAAGGGCTTGATACTCTGGTCATTGGTCAACCAATGCGGCTTAACAATGCTCCTTCAGCCATCGAAACTGAGATTTTGAAATTTATTGAAAAACTAAAGTTGAAACTTCCGGAAGTGACAATTGTCCGCATCGACGAACGTTTTACTTCAAAATTGGCTATGGATGCGTTGATTCGTGGAGGAGCCAAAAAGAAAGACCGGAAAAACAAAAAACTTATAGATCAAGTCAGTGCAACGATGATTTTACAATCCTATTTAGAACAAAAAGGAGCATAAAAAAAGCCGCAAAAGCGGCTTTTTTTTAATGGTTGTGTATAATTATCCTGCTGTTGGGGTCATTTCTGATGCCTTTTTAACAGGTGTTGTTTCTTTCTTGATCACATTACCTTTAATGCGAAGCACTTTTGTAGGCTCCGAAGAGTTTGAAGTTACGGTGACTGATTTATTGATCGGTCCTAATCGGTCGGTAGCATATTTAACTTTAATCTCAGCACTTTCACCTGGATTGATTGGTTTTTTAGGCCAGGTAGGAACAGTACACCCACATGAACCTTTTGCACCTGAGATAATCAAGGGAGCTTTTCCAGTATTTGTAAATTTAAAAACGCGAACACCATCTGCAAATTGTGGAATGGTACCGTAGTCGATGACATCAGATTCAAAAGTCATTTCTGCTCCTGCTGTTTCTATTGCACTTGCAGATTCTTGAGCAAAGGTAGAAGCGATGAACATTAGGAAAATTCCAAGAGTTGCTGTTAATTTTTTCATAATTTGAAATTTAGGTTAATAGTACGATACAAATCTAAGCAGTATTCTTACCCAAAAAAACAATTAACAGTTCATTAACATCTCTTTTTTAATTGAGAATGACTGTAACTCCTAACGGTCTCGGTATCTTTGTCGCTTCAATCTTTCTGCATGGAATTACCAAAGAATTACAACCACAACGAAAAAGACGATCTACGCTACAAAGAATGGCAAGATAAGGGTTATTTTAGATCTCAACCCGATGAGAGAGAGCCATACACCGTACTCATTCCACCGCCAAATGTTACAGGTGTATTGCACATGGGCCATATGTTAAATAACACCATACAAGATGTATTGGTGCGCAGGGCAAGAATGTTGGGAAAGAATGCCTGTTGGGTTCCTGGTACTGATCATGCATCAATAGCGACAGAGGCGAAAGTGGTCAAAAAACTTGAAGCCGAAGGCATCCATAAAACTGATTTAAGCCGTAATGAATTTTTGGAACATGCGTGGGAATGGACCCATAAATATGGAGGCACGATTCAAAATCAGTTGAAAAAATTAGGAGCTTCTTGTGATTGGGAAAGAGGCAGATTTACCTTGGAAGATGATCTTTACAAGGCTGTCATTGATGTTTTTGTGGATTTAGCCCAAAAGGGGTTAATCTATCGCGGAGTTCGAATGATCAATTGGGATCCCAAAGCCCAAACAGCGCTCTCTGATGAAGAGGTCATTCACAAGGAGATAGATTCTAAATTATACTACCTCTCCTATCAAATTGAAGGATCTAAGGAGTCAATTACAATTGCAACTACTCGGCCTGAAACGATCTTAGGAGATACGGCAGTCTGTGTACATCCAGACGATAAGCGATTCAAGCATCTCATTGGAAAGAATGTGATAGTCCCCCTCATTGAACGATCAGTGCCTATAATCGCAGATGAATATGTAGATCCTGAATTTGGAACGGGTTGCTTAAAAATCACTCCTGCGCATGATGTCAATGACAATGAAATTGGTTTGAGACACAATTTACCTTCTATTGACATACTCAATGATGACGGCACATTGAGTGAAGAAGCACAACTCTATATAGGCAAAGATAGATTTGATGTGCGTAAAGAAATCATCGAAGAACTGACGGCCAAAGGCCATTTGGTAAAAATTGAACAGATTCAAAATAAACTTGGGTTCTCTGAGCGAACAGATGCTGTAATTGAACCTAAACTTTCTCTCCAATGGTTTATGAAAATGGAGGAGATCTCAAAACCTGCCTTAGATCATGTATTGGACAATACCATAAAATTTTATCCCAAGAATTCCGTCAATACATACAAACACTGGATGGAAAACATCAAGGATTGGTGCATTTCCAGGCAATTGTGGTGGGGACATCAAATTCCCGCATATTATTATGGCAAAGGTGTAAATGACTACGTCATTGCGAAAAACAAGGAGGAAGCTTTGCCTTTGGCACGAAAGAAAAGCGGCAATCTTTCGATGACCATTGTGCATTTAAAACAAGACGAAGATGTCTTGGACACTTGGTTCTCTTCTTGGTTGTGGCCTATCTCCGTATTTGACGGTTTCAAGCATAAAAACAACAAAGACATCGCCTATTATTACCCCACCAATGATTTGGTTACCGCACCCGACATCATGTTTTTTTGGGTCGCAAGAATGATTATAGCAGGCTATGAATACAAAGATCTTCCGCCCTTCAAAAATGTGTATTTCACCGGAATGGTCCGCGATGATCATGGTCGAAAAATGAGCAAGCAATTGGGCAATTCTCCTGATCCAATTGATTTGATGAAAAAGCACAGTGCCGATGGAGTGCGCGTTGGAATGTTGCTTAGTGCACCTGCAGGAAATGACTTGTTGTTTAAAGAACAACTTTGTGAGCAGGGGAGGAACTTTTCGAATAAATTATGGAATGC
>PAVT01000032.1 GCA_002713165.1 Verrucomicrobiota bacterium | reverse complement strand
TTTCTTTCCGGAACTTTGCTCATGGCCTTGACCGTATTTCTCCTATTTTATTTTCAGGAACGGATCCTCTTTTTATCAGTTCCACTGTCCAAAAACCATATCTTTCAATATGAAACACCCTCTGAGGAGATCTATTTACAGACTCCAGACAGTATTCTATTGAATGGATTGCATTTCAAAAAGAGAAACCCAAAAGGCGTTATCTTGTATTTTCATGGAAATGCAGGAAACCTAAAACGGTGGGCCAGATTAACATGCCCTTTAAGAAAGTATCCTTATGATCTGTTTTTATTGGACTACAGGGGTTATGGGAAGAGCGGAGGGATCTATGATGAAGACATGATGTACAAAGATGCATTACTTGCTTATGACTACTTAAATGAGCGTTATGATGCTGACTCCATCATCATTTATGGGCGCTCTTTGGGCAGCACATTTGGCACTTATGTGGCCTCAAACAGAAATGCAAAATATTTGATTCTCGAAACACCATTTTACGGCCTTAAAAAGATGTTGGTGGATGGCTTTATTTTCTATACATTAGACAAATACTTGCGTTACAACTTCCCAACATACCTTTTTGCACCAAATGTTCAATGTCCAGTTTTTTTGTTTCATGGAACAGATGATTTGATCGTGCCTTATGAACAATCTACTTTATTGGAGCAGCGTTTTATCAATGCATCTTCTAGCAGTTTAATCAGCATAGAAGGGGGGCACCACAATGATTTGGTCAAGTATCCTGTATTTCATAACACTCTAGACTCCTTGCTTTTAGACTAATTTCTTATTACTGCTTTATCAATTTTACTGCTCCCTGAGTTTCTTTGGATTGAAACCGCAAAATATACAGGCCTTTTGGCCATGCAGTGCTATTGATTTGCTGCTTACCAGGATTTTGCAAGGCTTCATAAACCAATTGACCTTGTAGATTGTAAATGGCAATGTGTAAGGCTTCTGCTCCTTCCCATTGCCATTCAAGGCTTTCTTTGAAGGGATTGGGTGCAATGCTGAGCTTTAGGGATGTCTCAATTTCTTCCAATTGAGTGATGCTAACATAAATACAATCGGATACTTTCGTGCAAAAACCATTGCTGATTTCTACGGCATAATTGCCATTAAGCGGGGCCACAAAAGTTTGTGCTGTAGCTCCGGCAATTGCCCGATAATTGCTGTCGCAATTGAGCCATTGGTAGGATGCTCCATTTTGCAGGGCAGTGAGTGTATCTCCTCTTTGCACTACGGTAGAATCATTGCTGCCCACAGTAAGTTGAAGCGTAGCCACTGAATCACAGCCGTAATAATCGATTAATGTGTCTTGTGCACTGCTGTCGGAAGCATAAAACACTTGCCCATTGTTCCATGCAAAGCTATCGCAGGCAAATTGTACATCCGTGGCCGCATTCTTTACACAATTGGCTTCAAAAAAATATGCAGAACCGGCATCGCGTAAAAAATTTCGACCGGCAGTATCATGGTCTTCTTGAGGAGCACCGACCAGGACCATATTACGGTGCATGGCTACTGCTGCGCCAAAGTAGTCTCCTTCTGCTTGATCAGAGGCAACACGTGTATGGCTATAATTCCATCCTGTACTATCTTTACTGTATATTTCGACAGCTCCTGCTCTAGACAACTGAAAACCATTTATCGTATTTCCATTTGAATCCAAACATGACAGTGAACTTACTATAGCACGCTTGTGCTCGATATCTATACTAAGACCATAATATGTTTTGCAATTACTCATAATATCAGATGCATAAAAATTGTTAGTTTCTATTATTACGTTATTCGTGTTATTTAGAAAATATAATTTTCCCGCCTTGTCCGTACCGATTGATATATTCCTTTTAAATGGTGAAGAAACAATCAATTGATCATTGAATAAACCTACATCATATCCAAATTGATCATCAATGGCGCGATCTGAAGCTGTAATTTTATGCACTTCTTGCCAACCTTTAACACTGTCTTGAGCAAAAAAATAGGCTGCTCCTGCTTTAGTCAATAAAGTGCTTCCCGTCGTATCGGCTGTCTCCCATGGAGCTCCTACTACTGCGTAGTTTCCTGAAAAATCTACTGCAAAACCAAAACGGGCATTGGCCTTGCGGTCGGAAGCAGAGATTTTTTGGCTTTGTACCCATCTCCCACTGCTATCTTGCTCAAAAAAATAGGCCGAACCGGCTGCCAAAAGGTTATTTCGACGATTGGCATCCCAGTTGTCTCTTAAGGCAGAAACCATCATTCGTTTTCCTTTTAAGGCCACATCCCAGCCAAAATTTTGGCCAGCCCTGCGGTCATCGGCTACAATCTTTTGGGCCAAATTCCATTGTCCACTGTCGCTAAGTACATAACAATAAACTGCTCCTGCGTTTCCTTTAGAATTTCCAGAAGTGTCGTCGAGGTTCTGAAATGGTGCACCAATCATTAAAGTGGAGTCCCATAGAGAAACACTATGTCCAAATTCATCTTGTTGAACTTTGTCAGAGGGTGATAATTTCTGTATTTCTTTCCAATTACCAAGAGAATCTTTTTCGAAGACATATACTGATCCTATCTCTCTTAGCACAGGATTCTTGGATGAATCGTCTTGCAAAGGAGCTGCTATGGCCGCATAACTACCGTAAAGGGCCACTGCCAGTCCAAATTTATCCACTTTGTTGCGGTCCGTGGGAACAGTTTTTTGGGTTTCAGTGTAGGATTGTGCATAAACATCTTTTCCAATCCATACAAAGAGAGTAATTAAATATAACCATTTGAATTTCATGCTATTTAAATTACGAATGTTTCATAAAATGGTTGCCTATTGATAGAAAATATACTCAAAAGATTTTAGTTCAGAAAACCTTGTATTTTCTTTTAATTTAATTGTCAGCTTGCCAAATACGCCCGTGGTCGTGAATAGTCTCTATTGTATCGAAGGATACTCCACCTGATCAAATTGTTCTTTCTGAATAGAATAGGCGCATTTAAAGTGTCCAAGTGGGCACTTACTTTTGCCATGTATCCCACAGGGGCGACATGCCAAGGGTTCTTCTATCTGTACAACTTTTGAATCATCTGCCAATGGACCAAATCCAAAAGATGGAATCGTAGAACAGAAAACGGCATTGGTGCGAGCGTTCATGCATGAAGCCATGTGCAGGGGGGCAGAATCGTTGACATAATTGATGGCAGCTTTTTCCATCAATGCAGCCGATTCCAAAAAACCCATTTTTCCTGCAAGGTTGTTGACATTGCTTCTGCCAGTCATTTCACGGATTTCCTCACATTCATTGAAATCCACCTTGCCCCCAATTAGATAAACTATCCAGCGGTCATCCAAGGACAGAATAAGTTCTACCCATTTTACCATAGGATATTGTTTGGTAGCCCAAACGGAAGATGGAGCAATGCAGACATAGGGCAATACTTGGTATTTAGATACCAAAGCATAATCTGATTTTCTGGGATACAGTTTGGGTCGAACATATTTATCGTCTGTCAATGCCATCACTAGGGCGAGATTGCGGCTGCTTTCGTGTTGTCCTCTTAAACGATGTCCAATTTGTTTGGTAAACATGAAAGAGAGGGGGTTTTTTACAAAACCAATCTTCAATTTCGCACCTGAAAGGGCAGTGATCAATCCTGAAGCAAAAAAGCGTTGAACATTGATGACACAATCATATTTTTTGCTTCGGATAAGTAAAATGAGCTTAAAAAGATTGCTATACTTTTTTTGACTTTTTTTCCAGATAAATAGCCGATTCAGTTTGGGGTGTCCTTTCAATAAACCTTCATTTCCCTTGCGAAGGACAAAGTCAATTTTTGCCTCTGGGTAAAATGCATGTAGCTTTTCTATGATGGGTGTGCTTAAAATCACATCACCAATAAAAGCGGTTTGTATGATCAGGATTCTTTGCATCTTATCAAACTGCGACTTCGAAATCTCTCAATACCTGATTTAAGGAAGTTTTCTTGTCTGTGCTTTCTTTCCGTTGACCAATGATCAATGCACAGGGAACTTGATATTCTCCGGCCTCAAATTGTTTGGTATAGGACCCAGGAATCACTACAGAACGGGCTGGAACCTTTCCGCGGTAGGTTATTGCTTCCTTTTGCGTTACATCAATGATCTTGGTAGATTTAGTGAGTACTACATTTGCACCAAGGACTGCTTCTTTCTCCACATGTACGCCTTCTACCACGATGCATCGTGAGCCAATAAAGCAATTGTCTTCTATGATTACAGGCGAAGCTTGTAAGGGTTCGAGCACTCCGCCTAATCCAACACCTCCACTCAAATGCACATTCTTGCCCACTTGTGCACAGCTGCCTACGGTAGCCCAAGTATCCACCATGGTACCTTCATCAACATACGCACCTATGTTGATATAAGAAGGCATCATAATTACGCCTTTAGAAACGTATGATCCATAGCGTGCGATGGCATGCGGAACAACACGGACACCCTTTTTCGCATAATTGGCCTTCAAAGCCATTTTATCATGAAATTCAAACGGTCCTATTTCAATGGTTTCCATCTTGCGAATAGGAAAATACAAAACGACGGCTTTTTTCACCCATTCGTTCACTTTCCATCCTTCTTCAGTGGGTTCTGCGCAACGCAATTGTCCTTCGTCAATCATTGCAATCACCTTTTCAATGCAGTTGATTGTTGCCTTTTCGTTCAGCAATGTTCGATCATCCCAAGCTGCTTCAATAAGCTTTTTTAAGTCCTTCATTTTAATAGATTATTTCGTCAAAAATAGTTTTTCCAACTGTTTGGTGGTTTCGTCCCAATTGTAGCGTTTGTTTACAAAGGCATTTCCCATTTTAGCCACAGCATTTCGCTTATTTTCGTTTTTAAGAAGTTCTGCGATGGAGTTTGCAAATTCTTCTGCTGTATTTGCGATCAAGATGCTTTCATTGTGAATGGCGTTTAAGGCATTGTTGGCAAGCTCTGTTGTGATACAGGGAAGTTCCATGGCCATTGCTTCCAACAATTTGTTTTGTAGACCGCTGCCAATTTGCATTGGTGCTACAAAAATTTTAGATGTCGCATAGGCGTCTCTAATGTCCTCCATCCAACCAGTTACTTCTACGTTTTGAGAAGCAAGTTGCTTCACTTTTCTAGCAGGGTTTGCTCCTGCTATTACCACTTTTAAGGTTTCATCCTCTTGCCACAACAATGGCATTACTTTTTGAATGAGGAAAGAGGCAGCGGTAACATTTGGGGGATACGACATATTTCCAGTAAATATGATGTCGTATTTCTTTTCCGAAGCAACAGCCTTAAAATAGTCAAAGTCAACACCGTTGGAAATTACTTTAATTTGGTCATTCTTGGCATGTACGATGATCTTTCTATCTTGTTCTGAGATAATGGTTTTGTGGTCGAAATGATTAAATATGAAATGTTCGTAGCGCTTCAGTCGTTTCGCTTCAATTTTCACAAATGGTTTAAAATAAAAAGGACTCTTTTCAATTCTTTTTGACATACCGCTTGAAAGAGCATCCATATAGTCCAAGGTCTTTGGACAATCTTTAAAATCTTTAAGGTATTCAGATGTGCGAATCAGTTGGCAATAAAGATGATCTAAATTGAATCGATTGAAAAATCGAATAATTTTGTTTTTTGCTGAACGGTCATAAAAATACAATACTTGTAAAGGCAAGCGACTAAAAAACAGTCCATAAATAAGGTGTAAGCCAACAAATATAAAGTGTAAACGAATAACATTTAGCTCTTTGCAGTGAGGTTTGACCTTCTCATAGACTTCTGGATTGATTTTTTTTGTGCTTAATGCACATACATAAAGTTCATGCTTTTTTGAGAGGGATTTGATTTGGTGAAAAGCTCTAAGCTTATCGCCTTTCTCTAAAGGGTAGGGGAATCTCGAAAGTAATATGCCAATTTTCATATACTAGCTTGCAGCTTTTGAGGATTTATTCTGCCACCTTGTAAGTATGTTTTTATAAGCCTCAGCTTTAAATAGAGGTGAATCACTTGTTGCCTTTAAGGTTAGAAAAATTCCGGTTGGGAATAAAATTAATGACGCCAACCAGACTCCTTCTAGAGCGCTTAGAGTATCCTCCAAAGCCATCTTCTCTCCAGTTGTACTTAATATATGAAAGATTAGGAAAAACAATATAGAAATTACGATTGGCATACCTAAACCACCTTTTCTAATGATAGCACCAAGCGGAGCTCCAATTAAAAACAGGACAACACAAGCAAAAGGCAAACTCAATTTTTTATGCCACTCTACCTTAAAGCCACGAGTATATCGAGAACGTGAATAAATATTCCCATTTATGCTACTTAATCTTGATTTTGAATTCCTGCTCATATTGGTGGCTGTCACATACAATTGTGATTTTTGGGGCATGTTTAATTGTTGAATAAAGGTTTCGAACTTAATTTTCTCGGTCTTTTTTTTCTGATTAAAGCCCTTCTCCACATGAGGGGAGTACATAAAGAAACCGTCTTTAAAAACTTTATTGAATGAATTGATACTGCTGTCCAATTCGACTTCTTGTTTTGCGATTGATTCGTCAAGTTGTTTGAGATTTAGCATTTTATAATGTTGCTTAAACAGGCCTTCATCAGTGCGATTCAGTTGAAATTGTGAAAGATCAAAGCGGATAAGATTCTCTTTAAATTTAGAACGCACTAAAGGAAAGGTGCGTTTAATTTTTCCAGCTTCATCTTCTTCATATCGTTCTCCATTGAACAATTTTAATTCAAGGTATTGCTTGTCATTTGCCATGGTCATGATGCCTTCCTCGGCGGTAATCACCGAAAGGTTGCCATTGCCAGCTCTGTGGTCGTAAATCATTACATCGTAAAGATGTTCTATATCATCTATCGTTTTTTTGTCTCTTACGCGTATTGTGAAGTTGTCCAAACCACTGGAAAATATACCTGGACGTATGTCCATGGTAGGTTTTTGCTCTCTAACATCATAGAGTAGTGATTTACTTTTTAGGTTCGCCACTGGAAGCCAATAATTAGAAAATAGAAAAGCAATACCGCTCAATATTAACACAAGTGCAAAAAGTGGGCGCAGTATGCGCTTTAAAGATATGCCAGCGGATTTAAATGCGACTAACTCATAATTCTCTCCAAGATTGCCAAATGTCATTAGGGAGGAGAGTAAAATCGCCAATGGAAGAGCCATCGGAACTAGACTTGCAGCGACATAGAATAACAATCTTAAAATGACATGCCATTCGATGCCTTTTCCTACAATATCATCAATACGCAACCATAGGAATTGCATCAGCAAAACAAAAATCGAAATTAAAAAAGTCGCCATAAATGGCGACGCAAACGATTTCAGTATAAACTTTGATGAGGTTTTCAATGATTAGTATTTATCACTGATGAGAGAATTTAAATAGAATTAAGAGCCTATGGCATGAAGTAGACTATTTATCTGGCTTTCCCAAAGTAACTTAGACTCTTCAACTTCATCTTCTTCAGCAAAATCAGTTATAATGAGCGAAACATCATTCGTAAGGTCATCAATCTCAATTTTAAATTCAAAATAGATGTTTTTATCGTCTTCCTCTTCCCATCTAAAACGAATATACTTATCAGTTTTTTTACTTACAAGCACAGCCACTTCTTCAGTGTCCTCCCAAAAAAAAGAGAATGTTTTACCCCGGGAATTCACATTGTCAGCAAACCATTCAGATAAGCCAGAGGGTGTTGCTAAGAATTTGTAAAGCATCTTTGGTGATGCACGCACCACAAATTCCATTTGATATTCTACTTTATCCGCCATCTCACCGCTTTTTAAAGTTTGCAAGATACTTAATTTATTCCTTTTGCTATTTCTGTCGACAAGCAGTAGTGATTTTCGTTCGAAGTCAACTTTAGAATTTAACATTCATGACACAAACATCATCTATCTGAGCTTCATTCGCTCGCCATTCTGTGAATCTTTCGTGCAAATTATCTTTAATTTTAGTAGAGCTTAAATGGTTTAACTCAAGCAAGTATTTTTTAAAGTTTGCATATTTCAATTTTTTCCCTCTAGGACCACCAAATTGGTCTGCATATCCGTCTGAAAACAGGTAAAATGAGTCTCCCTTTTCAAGATTTATAATTTTTGTGGTAAAAGGTTTACTGTTGTCGTAACGACCAATGGGTTGCTTGTCGGCTTTATATTCAATGAGTTCTTCGTTTCTCAACAAATAAATCGGATTGTATGCACCTGCAAAATAGAGCCGATCTTTTTTATCCCAGACACAAAGAGAAATGTCCATGCCGTCATTGACTTTCATCCCTTTTTTTGAAAGTGTATTGACTACCAATTCAGTCACCGAATCCAATATTTTTCCAGGATCTGTCAAATTGTATTCTTTGATACAACGGTTAAGTGAATTGTGGCCTAAAACGCTGACCATAGCTCCCGGCACACCATGTCCAGTACAATCTGCAACAGCGAAAAATATGCGGTCCTCTGTTTCTTCGATCCAATAAAAATCGCCGCTTACAATGTCTTTTGGCAAGTACAGTACAGAACTGTCCTTAAAAAGATGAATGAATACTTTATCCGACGGCAAAATGGCATCCTGTAACCGTTTTGCATAATTGATACTGTTGATAATTTCTTTATTCTGTTCTGACAACTGTTCGTTTTTAAGAACAACCTCCTGGGTACGCTCCTTTACCTGCTGTTCTAAACGCTCAGTTTGTTCACTTTTCAATGCGTTAATTTCTTCCAATCTTTTGTTGGCTTCTTTCTGTGCTTCAATCTTTTCATTTTGCGTTCTGCGATAACGACTTGCCATGGCCAATGATAGGAACGTTACTTCTGCACCTGAACCCAATTTTAGAGCGTTATTGGCGAGAAATTCATTGGGGATAATGTTGACATTGCTAAGGATAAAAAAGATAGCACCTAGGCATAAGAAAGCAAAGGCAATGCTGATGGAAGGATCGGGATGTTTGCCCAATTTATACCGCAATATGATGCCTAAAATCACATAAAAGATAATGAACAATGACAAGGCATTCAAGACGGGGAAGATGAGAGAATATATTGGTCCTTCGGTAAAACTTAAGGCCAAACAAATGACCCCTAAGGCAACAAAGAAATAATATACCCTCTGGTACCATTTGCTTTGAAGTTTAAAATCCAATATTAAGCGAATGTACATGAGCATACAAAAGAGAGATGTAGCTGCTAAAATCAAGATCGCATGATTGCCTAACCAAGGGTTTTTTGGCCAAAAGAATTGATAGGCCATGCCGTCCAACGAAAATTGAAAAAGCCCAAGAAAGAAAACATAGGAGACAAAGTACAAATAGACTTTCTGTTTGAGGGCAATGCCAAAAAAGGAAAAAAGAATCACCACCAGGATAAAAGTGCCGTAGTAGAGCCCTAAATAAAAATTCTCTTTTGAAGTGAACTGCGTGAAATCGTTTACGGTCCAAAACTTTATGGGCAATTTTAAAATCTCTCCATCACTCGTGGTTTCTACTACCAAGGTATATCTCGTCTTAGCTTTAAAAGTGAAGGGAAAAATAAATTCTCTGTGCTGATATATACGGTCCTTAAACGGTAGTTGATCTCCTCCTGCGAGGGTGACTATCTTTTCGTTTTGCTGATTAAATACATGCAAGCGAACCTTGTTTGTCAATGGTCGAACCAGTTGAATGTAAAAGGTTTTCTTGACTGAAGCAGTGTTTTCTATTGGCAACTTCATCCAATATGTGGAAGTTGTGAAACCCATATAAGGTATGTCTTCATCCTCTTTGAATACTTGCTCGTAAATGCCAATGTTTTTTAACACAGAGTCTGCCGAAAGAAGGTGTAGTGGATCGTGATAAATCAATGCTTCGGATGCAAGGTGCTGAGATGAATTTATTTGGCTTATGTCAACAATATATTGATCATCGACTGCCTTTGCAGTTTGAACGTAAAAAACAGAAAGAAGAAAAAACAAAAAAGCTCTAGGATAACTCATCGAAATACAAGTTTAAACAATAGAAATGTTCTTTCAATGACATTATTTTGAATATATCTCTAAACACTTCGAATAACTTTACGTTTTTTATACAATGAAAGGTTTAAGATTCCACCAATTTGTGAATGAAAATTCAAACGAGACTCCTTTTCAACGCTTGTTAAAAATATTCCTTGAGCTCATGACGCATACCTCAGGAGATTTCGATGAAAGCTTCAATTGGTTAAAAGAGCTTGACGATGAGTACGACTTGACTACTGAAGATTACACCTTGGATGATTTCAAGAGAGATTTAGAAAAAAGGAATTACATCAAACGTGACCAAAAAGGAAATGTTAAATTGGATGGAAAGTCAGAACAAATCATTCGAAAAAATGCGCTTGAACAAATTTTTGGTAAATTAAAGAAGAGTGATCGAGGCAATCATAGAACGCAAATAGGGGGAGGACAGGACGAAGATGAGGGTGATTTAAGACCTTTTCACTTCGGCGATAAATTGGAGATGATTGATTTTACCGAGTCTTTTAAAAAAGCACAACTCAATCATGGCATTGATGGCTTTATGATGACGGAAAATGATCTTGAGGTTAGAGATAGCAATCATACTGCTCAGTTGTCGACAGTGTTGATGATTGACATATCACATTCAATGATTCTGTATGGAGAAGATCGCATAACCCCTGCTAAGAAAGTAGCAATGGCCCTCTCTGAGCTCATCATGACAAAATATCCAAAAGACAGTTTGAATGTTGTTGTATTTGGTAATGATGCCTGGGAGATTGAAATCAAAGACCTACCCTATCTTTCAGTTGGCCCTTACCACACAAATACAGTTGCAGGTCTGGAACTCGCTATGGACCTCTTGCGCAGAAAGAAGAATGCGAACAAACAAATATTTATGATTACTGATGGTAAACCCACCTGTATCATTGAAAACAGAGAACATTACCAAAATAGTTGGGGGCATGACCCAAAAATCATCAACAGAACGATCAATTTGGCCATGCAATGTAGGAAACTAAACATACCCATCACCACCTTTATGATAGCGCAAGATCCTTATTTACAAAAGTTTGTGGAGGATTTTGCAGAAGCCAATCATGGGAAAGCCTTCTATTCTGATTTGAATGGTTTGGGAAATTTTATTTTCTCTGATTATGAAAGGAACAAAAAAAAGAGATTTTGAATGAAAAATTATCAAAAGATTAAAACATTTGGCGACCTCAAGAAAGCCAATTACCAAAGCAAGTCCATCAAAGACGAACTCCGCGACAATCTCATAGCGAAAATCCAAACTGGCGAAACGGTGTTTGAAGAAATCTATGGCTATGAAGACAGCGTTATTCCCAGTATAGAAAGAGCCATTCTATCGCGACATAGCATAAATTTACTAGGATTAAGAGGTCAAGCTAAAACCAAGATAGCACGAATTCTAGTACGCTTGTTGGATGATGTAATTCCCATCATCGAAGGCTCTGAAGTCAATGATGACCCATTCTTGCCAGTTTCAAAATACGGTAAAGAAAAAATTGCAACTGAAGGCGATAAAACACCTATTTCATGGGTGCAGCCTGAACAACGGTACATTGAGAAACTCGCTACTCCAGATGTATCCATTGCTGACCTGATTGGAGATGTAGATCCAATCAAAGCGGCGAACATGAAATTGAGTTATGCTGACGAAAGAGTTATTCATTTTGGCTTAATACCTCGCTCAAATCGTTGCATATTTGTGATCAATGAGTTGCCTGATCTCCAAGCTAGAATCCAAGTTGCATTGTTTAATATTTTACAGGAGGGCGACATTCAAATACGTGGTTTTCAATTGAGGTTTCCGCTTGATATACAATTCTTATTTACCGCAAACCCTGAAGATTATACCAACAGAGGTTCTATTATAAGCCCGCTGAAAGACCGTATTCAGAGTCAAATAATGACCCATTATCCTTTGGACATTGAAACATCAAAAAAGATTACACAAAGCCAAGCAAAGCTGCACAAAGATCAAGATGCGAAGATCGATGTACCGGAATTGGTGAAAGATTTATTAGAGCAGATAACTGTCGAGGCTAGACGAAGCAATTATGTTGATGAAAAATCTGGAGTTTCAGCTCGATTGTCAATCTCGGCATTTGAGACATTGTTGAGTTCAGCGGAGCGAAGAATGCTCATAAACAATGAACAAACAGCAGTTGTTCGAGTGAGTGATTTGATCTCGGTAATTCCTGCGATAATTGGTAAAATTGAAATGGTGTATGAAGGAGAGCAAGAGGGAGCTGTTGGGGTGAGTTTTGCCTTGATTCGAGAAGCTATTAGAAATCAAGCCATTAATTTTTTCCCTGAATTGAAGGATTTGAAGAAAAGCACTACAAGCGAAGCTGAATTATTTAGGTCAGTGGTTCAGTGGTTTTCAACCAATTCTCTTGATCTTCTCAATGATCTATCGACCAATGAATATAAGAAACGTTTAAATTTAGTCGATGGATTAACTCCACTAATCAAGAAGAAATACGGTCATTTAAGTCTTAAAGGTCAGCTTCTTATGATGGAATATCTATTACATGCTTTGGCTGAATACTCTTACATAAGTAAAACCCATTTGGATAGTAGCATTGAATTTGGTGATCTATTATCCTCGTACATTAATACAAACGAAGAATCTTATTGATGATGAAGAATACAATTGTTTTAATTTTTGTGCTACTAATCAGTAGTCTTCAAGCCTGTGAGCAATCCACTGCAAATCGAGAGCCGCAGGTAGTGATCAACTATGATCAGAAAGTAAAAGAGGGAGCGTTATCAGTTGCTTATTTTGCGAGTGGTTGTTTTTGGTGTGTTGAGGCAATTTATCAATCCTTGAAAGGAGTGAAGGAGGCTGTTTCTGGTTATTCTGGTGGACAAAGTGAAAATCCTAGGTATGAAAATGTGAGTCGAGGCAGTACTCAACATGCAGAGGCTGTGCAAGTTTTTTATGATCCAAATCAAATTGATTTTGAGACCCTTGTAAAGGTGTTTTTTGCTTCGCATGATCCAACCACACCCAATCAACAAGGGCCTGATAGAGGGCCTCAATACAGATCAATTGCATTCTACACCAATGCCATGGAAATGTCTATCATCGAATCCGTCGTGCGGGATTTGGAGGAATCATCAACTTACGATGCACCGATCGTCACCGAGATAAAAGAGTTTCAAAAGTTTTGGGAGGCAGAAGATTATCACCAAGAGTATGAGCAGAATCATCCCAACAATCCCTACGTTCGCAATGTATCGATACCTCGATTAAATCGGTTCAAAGAAAAATTTCCTGAATTACTTAAAGATAATCATTGAAAAAAGGGTCTAGATCCACATTGCCACCACTTAAAATAATGCCTATTTTTTTACCGCTAAATAGAGGTTTGTTGCACAATACGGCAGCCAATGGAACCGCACAAGATGGTTCTATAATGATTTTTAATCGTTCCCAGATTAATCGCATCGCTTTAATTATCTCAATATCGTCTACGGTCAAGATGTTTTTCACATTTTCTTTAATCAATGTATAATTAAGTTCTCCTAAGGTCGTGAGTAATCCATCTGCAACGGTATTTGGAGTATGTTCAGTTATGTGAGTTCCTCCCTTTAAAGATCGATAAGCATCATCTGCACCTGATGGTTCTGTTCCAAAAACGTCAATCCCCTTGCCAAAGTATTTTGATGCTAGTGCAGTACCTGCAAGTAAACCACCACCACCAACCGGTGCTAAAATTGCCTCAAGTGATACCTTTTCAAGCATTTCTTTTGCGGCAGTTGCTTGCCCTGTAATGATGTCTTCATGATCATAAGGA
>PAVT01000031.1 GCA_002713165.1 Verrucomicrobiota bacterium | reverse complement strand
GACAATGGAAGTTCGGATGCTTGTGGAGTTTCTACAACAGTATTGAATACAACAAGCTTCGATTGTAGCTCAGTGGGAGCAAATACAGTAACCTTAGTAGTAACAGATGTAAACGGAAACGTTGATTCTGCTACAACAGTAGTTACTGTAGTTGACTCTATCAATCCTGTCGTTGTGACCAAGGATACAACCTTGTACTTGGATGCCAGTGGAAATGCAGGTATTACCGCAGCAGACATTGACAATAGAAGTACTGATGCCTGCGGAATTGCAAGCACAGTATTGAACACAACAAGCTTTGATTGTAGCTCAGTAGGAGCAAATACAGTAACCTTAGTAGTAACAGATGTGAACGGAAACGTTGATTCTGCAAATGCGACTGTGACAGTAAGTGATACAATCATACCAACGATAGTATGCCCTCGAGACACTACAATTTGTAGCACAACCTTTACTTTCACTCCACCTGTAGGTCAAGATAATTGCGGAATTCAATCCGTAGTTCAAACAAGTGGAATTCCTTCAGGAGGAAATTATCCAGTAGGAACAACAACCAATACCTTTGTAGTTACTGATGTAAATGGAAATGTGGATTCTTGTTCGTTCACTGTGACAAGAGAGCCATTCCCGACGGTAGCCTCCGCTGGGTTGGATGATAATATCTGTGTGAATACATATACGTTGAATGGGAATACGCCTATTGTTGGAAACGGTCTTTGGACCTCACCAAATGCTGATGTGACAATTCTTAGCCCAACAAGTCCAACATCTAATATAACCTTAGATGCGAATGTTAGAGGTGAGAAAACTTTAATATGGACAATTAGCAATGGCGTATGCGTATCAAGTATCGATACAGTACTCATAACATATGATGAAGAACCAACTTCTGCAATTGCAGGAAGTGGTCAGATATTGTGTGAAGAGTATCAAACTACATTAAGCGCGAATACTCCTAGCATAGGAATTGGCACATGGTCGGTATTCAATGGAACGGGTTCTTTCAATAATGCCAATGATCCAGCTGCAATAGTGAGCGGTCTAAGTGATAACAGTAACAGGTTCGTTTGGACTATATCAAATGGAACTTGTGTTGATTCACGTGATACTGTTCACATGGGAGTCGCTAAGAATCCTATTGTTTCAGTTGGTCCTGATCAGACAATATTTGAAGACGATGGAACAGAGTTAGAAGCAATTGTAAGCTTTAGTCCAACGGATACAACAGCCCAAAACAGCTTTACCTATCAATGGACGCCATCAATTATGGTCGAAGAACCATTTATGGCCAAGACAAGAACAAGCAGTTTCCTTGAGGATTCAGAGCAATTTGCTGTCAGAGTGGTTTCGGCTCAAAATTGTGTCGGTGGAGATAACCTATTGGTAACTGTGAACAGCATGATTACCTTGTCCTCAGCGTTTACACCTGATGGAGATGGAATTAATGACTTGTGGTTGATCAAGAATATAGATGATGAGTCTGTAGCAAGTCACAAGGTTATCATTTTTAATGGAGCTGGAGCAGAAGTGTTCTCATCAACTAACTTCAAAGGATGGGATGGAAGATACAATGGAGAAGACTTGCCAGGCGGGGTCTCATATTATTATTCAGTTGAGATAACTAGAACCAATGGAGATACAGAGGTTCAAACCGGAATTGTTTCTATTTTAAGATAAGCACATGAAAAATTCATATAAACAAAATAGTATGAAAAAGTTATTAATTGGATTAGGCATTATGTCCTGTTTGATTGGGGAATCCATGGCACAGAATATTAGCCAATATACCATGTGGAATCAAAACCACTATTTGATAAATCCCGCAGCTGCTGGAAATCAAAACTACTTTGATGCGGCATTGGGTTTTAGAAGGCAATGGGCTGGAGTGAAAGATGCACCGAGAACGTTTTATGCAACAGCACATTCTGTTTTAAATAGACCGAAAACTCATGAAAGATCAGCGTTGAGGATTAGTTCTTTGAATAGAAATGGAGTTTATAAAAAGTCAAAAAGTTTATCAAAACCAATGGTGAAGCATGCATTAGGGGGTTCTGTTGTATCGAGTGAATTTGGAGCTTTTGAATCGAATGAAGCCATGTTAACTTATGCTCTTCATTTGCCAATATACAAAGACATATCATTGTCATTTGGATTGAGTGGGGGGTTGAATAACTTTGGATTTAACCAGTCAAAAGCAACAGTGATTCAAGAAAACGACCCAACCTATGCTGCTTATGTCGCAGGAGAGAACGCAAATCAATTGAATATAAATGCAGGAACTTATCTGTACAGTGATAAATTCTTTTTTGGTTATTCAGCACAGCATTTATTGCAAAATGAATTACAACTTGCGGACATTTCTACCAACCCCGATGGAGGAATAGTAAATTTTGAAATATATCACTATTTGATGGGTGGATATAATTTTGATTTGACAAATGATTTTAGGTTGAGTCCAAACATTCTTTTTAAGCAGTTGGGAAATAATCCTGCTAGTTTTGATTTAAACGCAACCTTAACCTTTAAGCAATTTATTTATGGTGGGTTAACTTATCGTTCTGAAGATGCTATCTCAATAATGGGAGGGATCCAGATTAACCATCTATTAAGAATGGGATATGCTTATGACTATACGACTTCTGATTTAAATGAAAGATCCAATGGAAGTCATGAAATATTCCTAGGAGTGACCTTATTTTAAAGCTTTACTGAATACTTATGAAACAGCGATTTAAAATTATTTTAGGAGTTTGCATCCTTGCATTCACATTTAGTGCAAGCGCACAATTAATCCAACCGAAATTTGAGGAAGCAGTAAAACTGGAGGCATTAAATAGTGAGGCAGAAGAAAGCATGCCAATACCATATTTGAATGGGGAAAGCCTCTACTTTGTGAGAACCTATATTGAAGGAAAGTCAAAAGAACGCAAGAAGGCGCAAGAGGTTTGGGCTTCTAATCGCTCCGATGGAAATTGGAGCGAACCCAATAGCCTATTTGACCACATGAATGATTTAGGAAATAACGGAGTTATTGGATCTTCTAAAGATGGGAAAACGGTATATATATTTAATTCCATTCAAACAAGGAGAAAATTGGCGAAAGGAATTGCTTATACCCAAATGCAAAGCGACGGTACATGGAGTGATTTAAAGAAGCTGAACATTGATGGATTTGAGGCTGGCGAAGGATATTATTCATTCTATATGAATCCTTCTGAAGATATATTACTCGTAAGTATGTCACCCAACGACACCACAATCACTGAAGATTTGTTTGTTTCCTTGAAAGACGCTTCTGGCAATTGGAGTACGCTTAAAAACCTCGGAAAAACCATCAATACAAATGAAATTGAATTGAGTCCATACATTGCTGATGACGGCAAAACACTCTATTTTTCGAGTACAGGACATGGAGGTTTAGGAGATGCAGATGTGTTTGTCTCATACAGGTTAGATGAAAGTTGGACAAATTGGAGCAATCCAATTAATTTAGGAAAGCCAATTAATTCAGACGGATTTGATGCCTATTTTATAATCGGCAATAACAAAGAGGTTTTCTTCACGAGCAACAGAGGGCAGAAGTATACCGAAATCTATTCTACAAAGATTGCTGAACAGTCTGTAATGAAGATTCATGATGATGTTACAGCAGAATTTCTTTATCAAGGTTTGCCTGTTAAAGGGGCAACACTTCAAATTATGAATGCTGATGGAGATGTTGTAGATGAGGTAATTACTGATGAACTTGGCCAATTTAAATACCAAAAGATAAATCTTGAAGAAGAACATTTTGTACAGTTAAAGGGTGACGAGAACAATGAATACCTTGGAGGAAAAGTATATTTCTTGGATGAAGAGGGCACTCGTTTAAAGAGATTAGTGATGATTGGTGACGGCGTCTTTACAGATGAAGCGGAGGATACAGAAATGATTGAAGGAGTCTTTAAGTACAACGAATTGCCTATGCAAGATGCGGGCTTAATTGTTATAGATGAAAATGGCTATACACTTGATACGATCTATACCAATGAAAAGGGTGAATTCAGATACTTTAAAATGGAATTAGAGGATGATTATAGTCTTGACCCTATTGATGTAGAAGATGTGAAGTTAGAAAACCTTGATTTGTACTTAACTGATGGCAATGGTCAACGTACAACCACCTTCAATTTTGATGAGGATAGAGGGTTTACGCCTAAATCTTCAGATGAGCCTTTAGCAACTAATCAAAACAACGACAAAGTAGTTAATGAAGAGGTGGCTGATGAAGAAAGAGTAAAAAAAGACAACGCTACTGATGCAAAACAGAGTCAAGCAAAAAAGACTGAAGCACCAAAGTCAGAGACAAAGAAGCCAGAAACTGCTAAATCTAACCCACTTACACTTTATTTCAATTTTAATGATTGGTCGCTTTCCACGACAGATAAAACAAAATTAGATGGAGTAGCAAATAAAATGGCTAACGATAAAAACATCAAGGCTACTTTAACAGGGCACACAGATGATGTTGGTACTGCTAAAATTAACTTAAGGGTATCTATATATAGGGTGAGGGCAGCTAGAGCCTACATGATGGAGAAAGGGATTGCAGAGAATCGAATTACGATTTTTGGAATGGGAGAGGTTCAACCTGTAGCTACAAATAAAACAGTAGAAGGACGAGCACAAAATAGAAGAGTAGAAATAGAACTCAAATAAAGAATTAATGTAACCTTCAAACTAAAAGAGCCGTTAACTAATTAGCGGCTCTTTTTTATTGCCAGTTCTCTTAAGAAAGAGGATTTGAACTAAATTTGGCCTATCAATTAATCAAATAAAAATGAAACATCAATTGCGATTATTTGCCTTTTTCATTGGGTTGACGTTATGTCATTTCTCTTCTGCTCAATTTATGATCCCAAAGTTCGAAGAACCTCAAAAGATTGATGAGCTAAGCACAAATGATGAGGAAGGATTTATGGTTCCATTTAATGATGGACAGGAGATGTACTTCTATCGCACCTACTCAAAAGGAGATGGCTCTGACGCTAAATCTAAAGGAGAGGCAGTTTGGTATTCTAAAAAGGGGAAAAGTGGTTGGAAGTCTCCTTATCGTTTGTTCAAGGCTGACTTTATAGAAGGCATACATCCTAGGGTTATCGGCACAAGTCTTGACGGTAAGAGAATTTATACTTTCGTGACAGATTACAGTGACAAGAACAAATACGTTGATAAATTGGGTTACTATGATAATGAGGGCAAAGACAAATGGTCGGAATTTGTAGAAATAAAAATCCCGAACCTCTCTTTTGAAGAAAAATGGTGTGATTTCCATATGAACGCTGAAGGAAATATATTGTTGATTGCAATGTCTCCTTCTCCTCAGCACTTAGATCAAGATTTATATGTGAGCATTAAGGATTCAAATGGGAAATGGGGAGAAGCCATAGATTTAGGTCCAACAATCAATACACAAAAAGAAGAGTACAGCCCTGTATTGCTTGCAGACAATAAGACATTATATTTTGCAACTGATGGTCATGGCGGATTAGGAGAGCTTGATATTTTTGTGACATACAGATTGACAGATGGATGGACTAAATGGTCTAAACCATTAAATTTAGGCGAGCCTATCAACTCTGAAGGTTCTGATGAGTTTTTTGTATTGGCAAACGACAATGAAATATATTTTACAAGCGATCGCGAAAGTGGACATCATAACATTTATTACACAAAGGCCACTGGGGAATTTCAATTTGCAAACTTAGATTCAGTTGGAGGAGAATTCTTTTTTAAAGGCCTACCAAGGGAAAACATCAGCTTAGAAATATTTGATGCGGAAGATAACCTCGTTGCAGAGGTAGTGACTGACGCTTTTGGCAGGTTTTCCTTTCAAAAATTAGATCCTGATGCAGTTTATGTAATAAAATTAACGACCGATGATAATGATGATTTTGTAGGAAGTAAAATCTACTTTGTGAATGAGGACGGCAAACGTACGAATAGATACATTTTGACTGAGGATGGAGTTTTTGCAGATTCAAAGGACATCAATCAAACTGAACAAATTCGGGGGAGGTTTAACTATATGGACCTTCCGATGAAAGATGCCGCTATGGTGCTTATTGATGAAAATGGATTTCCAATCGATACAATTTACACGGACGAAAATGGCAACTTTTCGTACAATAAATTGGTGTATGACGATCGATATTCAATCGTTCCATTGAACCTTGACGATGATGAATGGAACAATTCAGACATTTATTTAACAGACCTTGATGGAAACAGAACCCATGATTTTATTTTGAGGAAAGATCAATTTGTTTTCTCTGAAATTAAAGACAGTGATAAAATTCTAGCAGTAGGAGAGAGTATTCAAGAGATTAAGGACAATTCTGATCCATTAACAAAAAAGAGAGAAATTCTGTCAGAAGGATGGAATGGCAAATCCGGAGATTTTCTTCGGCTGAAGTTTGATTTTGCCCGAACAGATCCAAATGGTATCCAAAAATTGGATCAGGTCATTGAGTTTCTCAAGAATAATGTGAATGCAACAATTACTGTTGAGGGGCATACTGATTCAATAGGAACAATGCCTAACAATATGGCTTTAGGACAGAAACGTGCCGATGCTGTGAAAGCTTATTTGGTTAAAAAAGGTCTTGAGCCTAACAGAATAAACTCTGTTTCTAAAGGGGAGTCTATGCCGATCGCGACGAACATGTATAAAGACGGAAGAGCACAGAACCGAAGAGTTGAAGTAATTCTTGATTAAAAAACCACCATCAGTGGCACTCCACAGACTCTGATTGGTGGTATACCTTTGGACTAAGATAGGGAAGACCGAGGTTCAACCCTCGCACAATAAGTAAACACCCCATAAATACAATCATCAAAGGAATTGCCTTTTTGAGGCTAGCATATGCTTTCTTTTTGATGAGTGACTTTGAAAAGATTACTGCAATAAGCATTGGGCTTGTACCCAATCCAAAAATGCCCATAAATAAAGCACTCTGAAGCGGTTCTCCCATTGCAAGGGCGGCAGCGAGTCCAATATAAACCAAACCACAGGGCAGAAGTCCATTGAATAAGCCAATAGTCAATAGAGACGCAGCCGAAGTCCTAGCAAATTGCTGTGAAATACGAAGCTTTAAAGGCTGAATATACTTACTTGACCACCTAAAATTTGAGTTTAGAATACCTTTAAATAAAGGAAATACACTAAGGATAAGTACAGTGCCGACAACTATGGATAAGTATTGTTGAAGTTTCATCAATACAAGGACTTTACCCATTAAGCCAAAAACCAAGCCCAAGGATAAGTAAGATACTATCTTCCCGAAGCTATACACGATCCCACCTATCAACTTATTCCACCCTGAGCTTCTACCTAAGGGCAAAGCAAAGGCAATTGGGCCGCACATACCGAGACAGTGAACGCTGCCCAGAAAACCTATTAAAAATGCCCCTAGGTACTCCATAATCATGGAATGACTATCGTGATTTCTTGATAAAATGATTGATCATTTGAACTCCAGTCGGATTTAACTAAATACTTCCCCGATTTAAAGTTGTCAAGCGGTACATACACATCCTTACTTTCGGTTTCAAAAGTGTGCTCAAAATCCAAGCCGCTATCAGAAGGACGGAAGAATATCAACTTGCCTTTTATATTATTATCCGATGGAGGGAATGTCAAGTTTAGTTGGCCATTCTTAATTTGCGCTTTTATAGGATGTGCTAGGCCATCAGTATTGGCCTTCTTGTCTATGGTTTCTTGATATTTTATCTCCTCTGCATAGTAATCTTCGGTAACTAGATCAAAATCTTGAAGGAAACTTATGTAGACCATATATAGAATAAACCCAACAAAAGCAGTGTATACTAAAGCAATTTTTGTCCCCCAATTCCATTTCATTCTTTCTTAATTTTTACTGGTGCGAGAAAATTTGTACTAACCTTTTCCAATAAGGTTCCTTTTTTGTCAAAAATGCCAAGAGTTAGTTTTGTTTGACGATTCTTTAAATCGTCCATATTCAAAACTAGAAAGAAGGTTCCCTCACTCATGCTTTCAGATGGAATTAACACATCATCGTGCCCAATAAATTCAAATCGTCCCTCAATGTCAAGCAATCGAATGTCAGCCTCAATATCGACAAACGTTTTATTGATGATTTTATAATTGTACAAGTTGCTTACTTCATTATTTTCACGTTTCTGATATTGTTGTCCGTAGGTTTTCAAAATAGTGACATCCAAATCTGACCTTGTTGTCAAAAGAAATCCTGTTATCCCCAAAATCAATACAAGTACAATTGAATAGCCAATCGTTCGTGGAGTGAAGATGCGAGAATCTTCATTGACAATTCCCGATTCAGAATCGTATCTGATTAAACCTTTATCTAAACCAACATTTTCCATGATATGATCACAGGCATCCATACAGGCAGTGCAATTTACGCACTCTAACTGTGTTCCATTCCTAATGTCAATTCCAGTAGGGCAAACATCTACACACTGATGACAATCAATGCAATCTCCTTTTTTTGCTTCTATTCGGTTTTCGTTTTTCTTAAACTTCCCCCGTACTTCTCCTCTGATATAATCATAAGCCACTACAATGGAGCTTCTGTCTAACATCACTCCTTGCAATCTACCATAGGGGCAAGCAACGATGCATACTTGCTCTCGAAACCAACTAAAAACGAAATAAAAAACAGTGGTAAAGATGAGGATGGAAATAAGTCCCGCCAAATGATCAAGAGGATGATCTGTTATGATTGTAATGAGCTCTTCGGAACCAATAATGTAGGCAAGGAATGTATTGGCAATCAAAAAAGAAATTGAGAAGAAAATCAAATGTTTTAAGCTTTTCTTACGAATTTTCTCTGCGTTCCATGGACTCTTCTTGAGTTTAATTTGATGTTTGTAATCTCCTTCAATCCAATATTCTATTTTTCGAAATACCATCTCCATAAAGATGGTTTGAGGGCATACCCATCCACAAAACAAACGACCAAAAACAACTGTGAACAGCACAACGAAAAGAACCCCAGATAACATCAACAAAACAAAAATGTAGAAGTCTTGGGGCCAAAACACTTGTCCAAAAAGAATAAATTTTCTTTCCAGGACATTGATGAGTAAAACTGGATGCCCATTGATTCTGAGAAATGGACCTGAAAAAAGGAGGAGCAATAAAAAAATACTAACGACTGTCCTTAGGTTGTAGTATTTCCCTTTGGGCATTTTCGGAAAAACCCATTTTCTTTTACCTTCATCCGTGACCGTTCCAATGGAGTCACGGAAGCTTTGATCCATATACTCCTCTTTATTTGTCATGTGACAGTTTTACAGGACCACTTAGGAGTCGGCAACTTCTGCATTAACAGAGTCACTCTATTCAGTGGGTATTTCCTCTTCAACATAAATCTCTCCTTGAGGTGATATTGCATTTGGAGGATTGCTTCCCTTGAGTGTGAGGATATAACTGGCTACCTTTTGCATTTGCTCAGGATTGAATTGACTTTGCCACGCAATCATTCCTTTTGATGGGATGCCATATTTGATGGACTTGAACACATTTTTAATTCCACCACCATGAATCCAGTAGTCATCAGTAAGGTTTGGTCCTGCGCCTCCTTCCCCAAGTTGACCATGGCATGTTGCACAATTCCCAGCGTAGATGGACTGGCCAAGGGTTATGCTTGATTGATCAGCTAAGAAAGTTACGTTCTCTTCTGATATCATTTCTCCCGCTGAGGCAATAAACTCCGCTTTAGCTTCGGCCGCAGCTTGCATTTCTGCAGTGTATTCTTCTATGCTTAATTGACCGCTTCCAGTGATGTGGAATCGAACTAAATAAATGACGCTAAATATGATGGTTGCATAAAACAAATACTTCCACCAAGGAGGCAAGCTATTATCAAGTTCTCGAATACCATCATATTCATGATCAAGCATTACATCCACCTCTTTCTCAATAGGCACATTGTCTGTTAATTTTAGTGTTTTGAAAATATCAACGGCCTCCCTTTCTTCTTCAACATCTTCTCCTTTTTCCAGTCTAATAAGCACCATTAGTGTTCTAAACAATACTCCGATGACAATCGCTAAAAAGACAATTAAGCTGGCAAGAACCCAAAATAAGTAATCGTTTAGATGAAATTCTGGTGCTTTTGGCATCACTAATTCTTGTGCATAGGAATTAATTGTAGCACCCAAAAGTACAAGTGTGCTTATCACTTTAGCGGCTTTTGATTTAGACTTCTCTTCTTTTTGAGGAGTGTTTTTACTCATACTTTCTATAGTTCGTACCAAGGCCTTTACTATTGCAAGCATTAGAAATACGAAGCCAATCATTATGAAAAGGATGGCTCCATCAGAAATGCCAGCGATGCTTCCGAGTTCTATTGAGAGTGGAGAGTTATTTAAAGCAAGTAATTCAAAAGAATTCAAGGTGATATTTTTCATGACAGATTCAGTTTCTCTTTAATGATTCGTTCTCTCCATTTTTTTCATCCAATGGAAGAGAAGCCAGTACGTTGATTTCTGCTTTTTTCATTTGGTATACCCAAACGAAAAGAACAATAAAGAATAGAAAGAAAATCAAAAAGGAGATGATTGGAAAGATTTCAATTCCAATGATGGTCTCCATATTGTGCTTAATGAACTTTAACATATCTATTGTTTTTCGGTAAGTTGTTTTTTCTCAATGTCAACACCTAATCTCTGCAAGTAAGCAATCAACGCAACAATTTCACGGTCAGGAGCTACATCAAATCCTTCTTCTTCTAGGGTCTCGCGCATGTCTTCAACAATTTCATTGGCCTGTTTTACAACATCTAAATTTGCTTTTGAAGGATAATCTTCTTCATATGGCACTCCCAATGTAATCATGGCATTAATCTTTGCAGCCGTAGTTGTTGTGTCATAACTTTTCTCCAACAGCCATGGATAAGCAGGCATTATTGACCCAGGAGATACACTTCTTGGTTCGTACATATGCTTATAATGCCAAGAATTTGGCTTTCTTAACTTACTGCTGCCTTCTCTTGCAAGATCAGGACCTGTTCTTTTGGAGCCCCACAAGAATGGATGATCATAAACGAATTCTCCTGCTTTAGAATACTCACCATAGCGCTCGGTTTCTGAACGGAATGGACGAATCATTTGACTGTGACATGCATTGCATCCTTCTTGAATGTATACATCTCTTCCATGCAGCTCTAGTGGTGTATAGGGCTTCACACTTTTAATGGTCGGTATATTTGACTCTACCAAAAAAGTTGGGACCATTTCAATAATACCACCTATGAGAATGACGACTAAAGAACCAATCAACATTTGGGTAGGCTTACGCTCAATCCAACGATGCCAGCTCTCATCTTTATAATTTGAGGGGATGGGTTTTAATGCAGGGGCCTCTGCAGCTTCATTGGCTACGAATGAACCAGATCTTGCTGTTTTGAAAAGGTTTACAACCATCACGACAACACCTACATAATATAATAAACCACCAATTGCTCTATAAGCATACATTGGGATAATGTTGGTGACCGTTTCCAAGAAGTTAGGGTATTTTAAGAATCCTTCATTGGTAAAATCATTCCACATTTGACTTTGAGCAAAGCCAGCCCAATACAAAGGGATTGCATAAAAAAGGATACCTAAGGTACCTATCCAGAAGTGGAAATTTGCCATCTTCATGGAGTGTAACTTTGTATTGAAAAGTTTTGGCCAAAGGAAATACAGCATTCCAAAAGTTAAGAAGCCGTTCCAGCCAAGAGCACCCACATGAACATGTGCAATGATCCAATCCGTAAAATGGGCAATGGCATTTACATTTTTAAGTGACAGCATTGGTCCCTCGAAAGTTGACATTCCATAGGCTGTGATTGCCACCACCATAAATTTAAGTACCGCACTGTCCCGTACTTTGTCCCAAGCACCTCTTAATGTCAAAAGTCCATTGATCATACCTCCCCAAGAAGGAGCAATCAACATGACGGAGAAAACTACACCTAAAGATTGAGCCCAGTCTGGCAGAGCGGTATAAAGTAAGTGATGGGGGCCTGCCCATATATACAAGAATATCAGTGCCCAAAAGTGAATGATGGAGAGTCGATAAGAAAAAACAGGTCGATTTGCTGCCTTAGGAACAAAATAATACATCAGACCCAAGTAAGGTGTTGTGAGGAAGAATGCCACAGCATTGTGTCCATACCACCATTGTACAAGAGCATCTTGCACTCCTGCGTACCAAGAATAACTTTTGAATAAACTAATTGGCAATTCGAAAGAGTTCACAATGTGAAGCACTGCCACGGTGACAAATGTGGCAATGTAGAACCAAATGGCAACATACAAATGACGCTCTCTTCGTTTAAAGATGGTTCCAAATAGGTTAATTCCAAAAACAACCCAAATGAGTGCAATTGCAATGTCAATAGGCCATTCCAATTCTGCATATTCTTTTGATGTTGTAATCCCAAGTGGAAGCGTAATGGCCGCTGAAACAATAATCAATTGCCAACCCCAAAAGTTAATTTTTGAGAGAAGGTCGCTGAACATCCGCGTCTTGAGTAATCTTTGTAGAGAATAGTAAACCCCAGCAAAAATGCCATTTCCGACAAAGGCAAAGATGACCGCATTGGTGTGTAATGGTCTTACTCGGCCAAATGCAGTGTATTCTATGCCAAAATTTAAGGCTGGAAAAATGAGTTGAAAAGCAACCAAAAGGCCGACCAACATTCCAACTAGGCCCCAAAGTATTGTGGCATTGCCAAACATTCGAACAATGTTATTGTCATAGCTAAATTTTTCTACTTGCATGATCTCTTATGATTTATTCTTTGATTTAGTAGTTGCACTCTTATTTTTGCTGCTGTCGTCAAACAACATTCTCACGGATGGGGTGTAATCATCTTCATATTGCCCTGACCTAACTGACCAGATAAAGGCAAATAAAAAACCAACTGCGACTGTTAAGCTGACAAGGATAAGAATGACAAGTACACTCATAGTGTCGATTTGCGACAAAGTTGTCTGCGCTTGAGGTGTTAAAAAATGATATATATCAGCTTTTACATTAAAGCAATAATTTGAAACTCTTCTACACAGTGTGCTAGGCAGGGTGCAAATGAAAGCGGTAAGTGAACCAAACGCAAAAACTTGCGAAAGCAACAATACTTATGGAGCTTATTGGCATTAGGATTGCGGCAATCACTGGAGATAAATTGCCTGTAACAGCAAAACCTAATCCCACGAGGTTATAGAGCAAAGAAATTACAAAACTCGCAATCACAATTTTCTTACAGCTTAAAGCAAATAATAAGAATTGATTTAGATGTGCAAATTGATTAGCATTTAAAATAATGTCACTTGCAGGAGAGAATGCACCCTCTTCATTGACTACCGAAATGCCCAATTGGGATTGATTAAGTGCGCCTGCATCGTTGAGACCATCACCAATCATTGCAACGTATGCTCCTTCTTTTTGCAACTTTTTAATATAGTTGAGTTTGTCTTCAGGACTCTGATTAAATAAAAGAGCACTCTTTTCTGGAAAATATTCTTTAAGCTTTTCTTTTTCTCCATCTTGGTCTCCAGAGAGTAGACTTAGTGTATAGTCTTTTTTTAACTCATTCAATAATCTTTGAAGACCTTCTCGGTATTTAGTGTTAAAGTTGAAAAATCCTTTATGCTTTTCATTGATCGCAATGTGGACAACGGTTTGGTTATTGTCAACTTGTTCCGCATTAAGCCATTTTGCTGATCCTATTTGAACTTTTGTTCCATATAATTTTCCTTCAATGCCTTGTCCCGAATACTCATTAAATTCTTCTATCAATTCGGTTTTAAAGGGATGATTGCTGGACAGTTCTTTCGCTAGTGCCCGGCTTAAGGGATGACTACTCTGATCTGCTAAAGCCCATACTAATCTCAACTCTTCTTTGGAAAGTTTCTTTCCATGATAGACTAATTTTTGCTCCTCAGAATTGGTGATGGTTCCTGTTTTATCAAAGACTATGTGTGAGGTCTTGGCCATGTCCTCGATAACGGAGGCATCTTTAAGGTAGCATTGTTTTCTTCCCAAAAAACGAATGGCGTGACCAAAAGTAAAAGGTGAAGAAAGTGCCAATGCACAGGGACAAGCAACAATTAGTATTGCCGTAAATACTTGAATGGGCGAGGCTGAGTCGATTTGCCAATGAACAAGGAGCGAGGTAAATGCAACAATCAGTATAATCGGCGTAAACCATTTACTGATTTGATCGGTCATTTTTGAAAATGTTCTTTTATCCAAGTCTTTTTTTTGATATTCCATCCAGAGGCGAGTAAGCTTGCTTTGATTTAGTGGTTTAAGAACCTCTAGTATCAAGGAACTCCCCATTTGTTTGCCACCGGCATAAATGGATTGACCTTTTTTGTACCTAATTAATTTGGCCTCTCCAGTGGCAAAACTGTTATCTATTCGCGCATTTCCATCAATCAATACACTGTCTACAGGAATGATTTCTCCATTCCGAATAATAATTTGTTGTCCTTTTTTTAATTCTTCAATGGGCACTTGCTCTTCTTTGTTGCCAATTAAGCTTGCTACTGATATTGGAAAATATGAACGATAATCACGCTCAAAAGAAAGTTGATGGTATACTTTTTCTTGGAAAAACCGACCTAGCAAAAGAAAAAAGAGCAAGCCACATAATGAATCAAGGTAACCTGGTCCGATTTGATAAATAATTTCATAAATGCTACGCAAATAGAGAACCAAAACACCAAGGGCAATGGGCACATCGATGTTCAAGTTTTTATGATTTAGGCTTACCCAAGCTGATCTGAAGTAATCCTGACCGCTATACAATGCGACAGGGGTTGCCAATATGATATTGATCCAACCAAACCACTTACGAAATGCTTCAAAGCTTGCTTGGTCTAATCCAAAGTATTCAGGCAAACTGAGTAGCATAATGTTTCCAAATGCAAAGCCAGCAATGCCCAATTGATAAATTAGTCGACGACTCACGTTCTTTTTGTGAGGTTTGTTAACATCTTGTAATGTCAACTGGGGTGCATAGCCAATGTTACTCAACAACTCTACCAGTTGTCTGAGGCTTATGGTTTCATGTTCGAAGGTGAGGTATACTTCTTTCTTAAGAAAATTGACTCTACTTGCGGTAATTCCTGGATGAAGTTTATACAAATTCTCTAACAACCATAAACAGGCACTGCAATGTATTTGGGGTAAGTAAAACTGTACCTTCGCAATGTGCTCATCCTGAAAATCCAACAGTTCATGAAGAATTTCTTCATTGTCCAAAAATTCTAATCGGCCCGGTTTCTTGCTCTTCATTCGAATACCAGGATTTCGTTCTAAATCATAGTAATCACACAAATCACTTTGAGCCAAGATTTCAAAAACAGTCTTGCACCCTAAACAGCAAAAGTATTTATCATCGATACGAATATCCTCAGTTGGACAATCATCACCACAATGATAGCAGGAATTAGAATTATTGATGTCAGAGTTTTGTAGGTTCATTATTCGCAGCCATCAAAAGTCAACAATGAGTATAGTTGCATAAATGATTTTCATCAGCTGCGGCCCCCAATAACTATACATACATACTAAAAGCGTTTTACAACCTACCTTTCCAAAAGAACTATGTCTAAAATAGAAAGTTAGACCTTGAATGTATTCGGTCTATAAACTAGAGGTTCTCCCGCCATCTACTGGTAAGTTGATACCATTAATGTATGAGGCATCAGGAGAAGCTAAGAATGCAGCAGCGGCGGCAATTTCATCAGCCGTCCCAATTCGTTTCATTGGCACAGCGCTTTCAAACTGATGCATAATTTCTTCTTCTGTCTTGTTCAACTTAGCTGCTTTATTTTGAGCAATGGAGGTCAGACGTTCTGTTGCTGTGGCCCCTGGCAGCACGTTGTTTACTGTAATGCCGAATGCACCAAGTTCATTGGCCATGGTTTTGGACCAATTGGCTACTGCACCACGAATGGTATTTGAAACACCAAGTCCACTTAGAGGCTGTTTGACAGAGGT
>PAVT01000030.1 GCA_002713165.1 Verrucomicrobiota bacterium | reverse complement strand
TACAAATGTGTGATGTATGCTTCGCTGTTTTTGTCGTCTTGACTGACATAGATTCCGAATAAAGAGCCTATGCCAACACTTCTGTGATGTGCGATCAATGGAATGATGTCCTCTGATTTTTTTAGTCCACCAATTCGGCTAAATTCGCGATTGAGGGGTTCAATACCTAAAGCATCTGCCTGGGAGGAGTCCATTGCACTCCGATAAAAATCTCCAATTTTTTGTTCCATACTTCCTACTTCAAAATCGCCAGATGAAAACTCATTTAGAATGGTTCTAATCTTTCTATTGTTTGCATCCAATACTACATTAAAGCTGCTCCATCTACTTTCAGTAGAAGGAACAGGATTCTCTTTGAGCCAACCCCCAATTGCATATTGATAAAAGTCTTCACAAGGTGAAATGCTAGTGTCAAGGTTTGAAAGGGGAAAGGCCTCGGATGTTTTTTGATGTGAAGTGCTTACTTCTGCTTCCTGATTCGTCGTTTTGTTTTGTTGACAAGCTGCCATTGCAGTGATGGTTGCTAAAAAGAAGAAGATTTTTTTCATGTGTCAAATTTTTTCAAACTTAAGCTATTTTGAGTTTTAGGATATATACCGTTTATCAAAAAAGGCCTCGAGAAATCTCGAGGCCCTTTAGGTTTAGGTACTGAATGATTATTGGATTACCAATTTTTTATGAATGGCTTGATCACCATCCAATATGCTGATAAAATAGATGCCTTTTGCGTTATCATGCATTTGATAAGATCGCGCAAAAGATTGATTGGCGTTGTTGATCAATTCACTTTTTACAATTCTGCCACTCATGTCCCGCACTTCTACTTTCACGCTTGTATTGTTAAAACCATTCGTGCTTAAAACAAATTCACCCGATGTTGGATTTGGATAGATGACGAAATCTTGCGTCTTTGCTTTCAATTCACCAATACTTGTAGTTTGGCAGCTAACAGTATCAATGTCGGAAAATCGCATTGGGAGAATTTGATATCCTGAAGTATAAGGACTTGAATTGTCAAACTGTGCACCAACTGCTAGAACATTACACAATAGATCATTCACCGCAAAAGAAGTACTGTCATCAATGTCAGTGTCATTGTCTACACGCATCGTGATGGTATCACCGCTCGTTGTTGTTGCATCATAATTCGTTCCTGAGTTTCCTGTTGGATTGACCGAAATGATGGTCAAACTGTCCAAACTCAACCACTCACCTTCATTTGATTCAACAAGGTCAGTGACAATGCGAGGCATTGGAATCGTTGCATTTGTTTTAAGAATGCTAATGGAATCTGCATTGATTTCCGTCAATCCATTGAATTGGATGATAGGTCCTCTTACGAGAATTGAATCACCTTCATTCACTATATAATTGCTCACATCATTAAAATTGAACACATTAATTCCTTGTTGTGATCCTGAAGATAAATCAGAGATAAAGAAAGAAAGACCTGGATCTCCATCTAAATCAACACCAATTACAGTTCCTGAAGTAAAACACAATACATTCAAAGAATCTGCCACACCATTGGCATCTTCAGTATTGATGGTGCCAATAGGGTAATATGGCGTTACCGTAGGAGGTACGAATCGACAAATCGATAGGTCAGAGTACCTCATTGGGAATACTTGATAGCCATCCGTAAACGGATTTGAACTGTCAAATTGCCCACCTATACCAGTTAATCCACAAATGGTGTCACCTGGCACCAATGGATTTGCAGACAAACTATCATTGATGTCTGTGTCAGAATCTACACGTATTGTAATGGTATCTGTGCCATTTGTCGCATCCATATTGAAGCTAAAAGGGCCGCTTCCATTAAGGAGAACAAAGTCAGAAATCAATTCAACATATTTTGATTCTGTGTATTCACCCAAAGAATCTACAAGCAAAACCGAAGGTAGATTAACATTTGTATCAACTAAAATGATAGAATCTGGTTCAATTTGAATCAAACCATTGAATTGTCCGACTGTACCTCTTACCATAATAGAATCACCTTCATTTACAACGTATCCACTAATGTCATTTCGATTAAACACGTTAATTCCTTCTTGCATGCCACTTGATAAATCAGAAATGGTAAAGGAGATTCCGTTATTGCCGTCTAGATCAACCCCTAGAACAGTACCTGAGGTCCAGCATTCTACATTCAAGGAATCCGCCACTCCATTGGCATCTTCTGTATTGATGATGCCTATTGGATAATATGGTAAGGGCAATGCATCAATTTTAAAATTGCCTATATGGAAGTCGTAGTCTTCAATGTCGTTGATACTTCCATCAGAGGCCCATACAGCAAATTGATTGTCAGTTCCTGAATAGGCACTTAAATCATAGGTATAAGTAGCTCCAAGCGTTGGAGGTTGATTATTTACATCCCATGTGATGAGACTTGTCCAGGAAGCTCCACCATCAGTTGAGATGAGTACTTGGACTGTATCATCCGAACCCATATTGTCTGCGGCACTTGTGTTCCAATTTGTGACTCCGGCGTCTACAGATAATTGATATGAACCGCCTGAAAGATCTATCACAGGAGATAGAATCCATTCTTGAAACCCGGTAGTGAAAAGGTTAATTCTTGCTCCACCACCATTGCCTGGTGTGTTCAAGTAATCGCCATCTCTCCAATTTCCACTGCCCAATGTAGTCGGACCAGTGCTTGGATCACCATCGCCAGCTTCATCCCAGCAATCAGGAACGAATGTGTCAAATGTCTCTTCGAAAGGAATGGAGAAGGTTGCACACAATGTGGTGAAAGTTGCAGGTCCAACCCAATCGCTGGTATCACCGGCAGCACAAATACCACGTACATACCAATCATAGGAAGTGTTTGCTTGTAGACCTCCGCCAAAAAATCCAGCGGTGTCTGTTACTTGGTCACCAAACCTTGCGCCTGCGAAACCGCCAGCTGAAGTATCTAATGTAAACCCTGCAGTATCAATAATTACTACCCAAGCGGTATCGTTCCCTCCAGTAGTCCATGTAATGAAGGCATCGTCCGAAGAAATGGAATCGGTAACCAAGAAAGATGGAGCAGCACAAGCTGCTGGCGCATCTATTTTGAAGTTGCCTATGTGAAAGTCGTAATCCTCAACATCATTCACTGTGCCATCAGATGCCCAAATCGCGAATACATTGTTTGAACCACTATAAGCAGAAAGATCTATTCTATAAGTGTTGCCTAATGTAGGTGGTTGATTGTTTGCATCCCATGTGATCAAGTCGGTCCAAGTCATCCCTCCATCAGTTGAGATCAATACTTGGACTGTATCGTCCGAACCCATATTGTCAGCGGCATTGGTATTCCAGTTGGTTACACCGGCATCTACAGCAAGTTCATAGGGACCACCTGATAAATCGATGGTCGGGGAGAGTATCCACTCTCTGAATGAATTTGTATAGAGATTGATTCTAGCTCCACCACCATTGCCAACTGTATTTAAGTAATCTCCATCTCTCCAATTTCCAGTGCCTAAGGAAGACGGTCCAGTAGTTGGGTCACCATCTCCTGCTTCTTCCCAACATCCTGGTACGAATACGTCGAACGTTTCTTCAAATGGGATTGCGAAAACTTGACATAGTGTTGTAAAGGTGTTGAACGATGACCAATCACTTGTATCTCCGGGACCGCAGATTGCTCGAACATACCATTGATAGGTAGATTGTGCCATAAGTCCAGATACATTCAAGAAGGTATCTGTATTTACGAGAAATAGATTGCCTGTTCCTAGCGCAAAACCTGAAGTATCAATTTCAATTTGCCATTGAGTCGTGGTGCCATTTTCTGTCCAAGATAATGTCGCAGAGCTATCTGTAATAGAGCTTGCTGATAGTCCATTCGGAGCTGGACATTGTGGAGCTTCTTTCACAAAGAAGTCATCCACTCCAAGATCATTGTAAAAATAAGTAGAGCTGGTACCTAATGGATCTGCTACAGCGCTAATTCTAAAGCGTGTAACATTTGGGATTCCTGCAGGTAGCGTATCTGCCACTTCAACCCATCCAGTAAAGTTGCCTCTTTCTGTGACAATTGTATCCCATCCAATTCCATTCCAAGCCTCAAGTACAATTGTATGGTTAATACTATTGGTGGTATTGTCAGAAGCAAACCAAAAGCCTGCATAGGGTGCTGTTAAACCACTAATGTCAATTAGTGGAGATTCCATGGCATTGGCAAGTATATTACTAGAAGCATCTATCCACATATAATTTGCAGTGCCAGTTGTATGATCACCTATATTAGGGAGGTAGGTATGGCCGACGTTTATAATGTCATTGGTGACATCCCAAAAATCTGGGCCTACTTGTGGATCCCAACAGGACGGTAAATCTGTGTAAGGAGAGACAAGCGCTAATCCGTCAAAATTTTCTTGAAGAGGTGCGACTAGCGGACTGCAAGGTGTAGTAAACGTATTTGGGCCAACCCAAAAACTACTGTCTGCCGGTCCACAAATAGCTCTAACGTACCAGTCATAAGTCGTTTGATCATCTAGCCCTGTAATTGTAGTAAATGTATCCGTATTCACTATGACGGTCATACCCGTTCCAAGTGTGAATCCTGCAGTATCGTATTCAATTTCCCATTGAGTTGCTGTTCCTCCCTCATTCCATCTTACATTGGCTGAGGTATCAGTGGTTGATACAACGGTTTGATTAAAAGGCTTTATGCAACTTATTACAGGCGCTGTATACTCTATTGCGCCCATGTCAGGCACAGTATCTCTAAAAGCTCCAAAGAAATCTTCCATCACACCAACGTTCGTTCCACTTTCATCTGCACCTGAGCCAATGGGTGTTAAATCTGTTGCTGAAGTTAGATCTGGGTCTGCATCCGTGCTGTTTTGATCGTATGCATTCGTATTGACAGCTTGCCAATCTGCTAAAGTAGTCTCATCTGAGGTTCCGAATCTTCCAACATGTTGGGCACCTGTGCCAGAAGATCCCATGTAGATGGTATTGTAATCACTATTGAAAGTAATGGCTGTAGAGGAGCTGATGTAAATACCATGTTTAGTTCCACTTCCTCCACGTTTAATAGAGAAAATATTATTCTTTATTTCAATTCCCGTTGTGGTTGTAGTAGATTGATAATAACCACGTGTTGTGCCTGCAGTCGCAGTTGCATCATCAAGTGAAATTGTGTTGTGGTAATAATGGTAGTTGTTACTGCCCGAATTGTAAAGAGCATATATAAGTCCGGTGCCTCCAAGGTCATAAATTAAATTATTTACCACCTTATTTTCTTTGCCAATTGCTGCATCATTACTTGTAGAATATATTGGATAAGCAGCAGAAGTAGGAGTTAGATCCCCTCCTTGAAGGTTGTGGATTTTGTTTTTCTCAATGGTCATATCTTGTGTAGATCCTGAACTCACGTATATTGCGTATTGGGTGGTTGAGGTGGTTCGTGTAGGTCTAGAAATATCATTACCAGATATTACAAAGTCTTCTTGATCGTCTATGTATATGGCTCTAGAGTACCAGTCGGTGATGTCATTTCCAATAATGTCATTTCCTAACCCATTGCTCCCAGAACCATTTCCATTAAAATAGATGCCAGCGTATGGCCCTCCTGAAGTGCCCCCTTTTATCACATTGTCTTGCACAAGTGTGTTGCTTGCATTGCTTCCATCTGTTGATGTAGATGTAATGGACCCACTTGCCAAAATTCCAGCTGAATTGATAGATGAGGTACTTGTGATTGAACTTAAATCGATTATACAACGTTTGATGGTATTGTTGTCTGAGTTGTTCATCAAATGAATACCATAACCATAAGTAGCGTTTAATGATTTAATTACAAGGCTATCTATGGTTACATAATCGGCCCCATCTAAGCCAAATATACGTTTATCCGTACTCGTTGCATCATATTCTAATGTTTCGCCATTGCCATTAATAGTGACTGTGTTTGTAGCGTTAACTCCTGTAATTGTGCTTAATACAATCTGTTGATTGTAAGGTCCAGAGCCAATCGTAACATTAACCGTGACAGGCCCAGATACTCCGTTTGTGTTGATGGAATCTGCAAAATCAGTAAAGCTTTGAAAATTGGATCCGCCAGTAACAATTGCAGAATCAATAGTATATGTTCCTGTTAATTGTCCAAATAGTGCCGGACTAGAAAGAATAGTTAAAAGGAATAATAGGAAAGAGGTAATTTTTTTCATTTTGTTATTTTTTATTGCTTTAAGTTAACAAACTTAATTCAATTTCTTCAATATTTAAGAGAAGTTGCACGATAATGCATTCATCTATGACATTTTATTATCAGACACAATACTCCGAATTGTATTTCAAATAGATTTCTATCTTTATCGAACCAATCAAATTCTTACCAGATATGACCAAACAGGTTCTAAGATTAATGTGCAACTTTTTTGTACCATTGACCTTTTTCATTTTTTTAGTGTCAGGATCCTATGCTCAAAACCTTATTGATCATCAACTTAATTCAATAATTACCATTGAGCAAGACGATCATGAATCAGGAGGGAATTCCGTTGAAAAAAAGATAAGCAGTGAACATAATGAGCATGAGGTTCATTCTGAACATGAGGAAGGAGAAGGCCATGGAAACCACGACAATACTGCCCCACTTTTATTTATCATTCTTGCAATTTTAATTGGTGTAGCCACTCGGCATTTTGTCAAAAAAAGTCCCTTTCCATTTACAGTCATGCTACTGATTTTAGGGATTGTGTTAGGTGTTGTAGATCGGCTTGGATATTTCTCGGTCTACGACTTGTTTGGTTTGCATATAGAATTCACAGCAATCAGCAAGTCTATTGATTTTGCAGCCAATATGGATCCGCACATGTTGCTTTTTATCTTCTTGCCTATCTTGATTTTTGAGGCCTCTTATGCAATGGATTTACATACCTTCAAGAAGACGTCTACCAATGCCATATTACTGGCTGTCCCTGGAATATTAATGGCCTTGGGAATGACTGCTGCCTTGGCAATGGGTTTAAAATACGCAGGCATAGGATTAAACAATTGGACATGGGCATTGGCATTGATGTTTGGCTCTATTGTGAGTGCAACTGACCCTGTTGCAGTGGTGGCTTTGCTTAAAGAGCTTGGAGCAAGCAAGAAATTAGGCACGCTTATAGAAGGAGAATCTTTGTTGAATGATGGTACTGCCATTGTTTTATTCATGGTGTTCTTTTTAGGAATTACTGGCGAAGCTTCAGATGGGAGTCCAATACTTGAATTTTTCCGAGTAGCCTTTGGCGGATTGTTTATTGGGGTCTTGTTTGGTTACATAGTCATCAAATGGATTAAAAATGTCTTTAACGATGCATTGGTTGAAACCAGTCTTGTCATAGCTACTGCTTACCTTACTTTTTATGTAGCAGAACACACCTTTCATGTCTCTGGTGTTTTGGGCTTAGTAGCTCTGGGTTTAATTATTGGGGGTGTAGGGAGAGCAAGAATCAGCCCACAGGTTGAGCATTTTATGCATGAGTTTTGGGAATTGGCAGGATTTATTGCCAATTGCCTGATCTTTTTAATTGTTGGCATAGTTGTGGCGGAACGCTCCGTATTTAACCTCAATGATTTTGTTCTGTTGGCCATTTTTTACATTGGCATACATGTGGTGCGTGCTGTCGTTATCGCAGTCTTGTATCCGTTCATGAAAAGAGCCGGTTATGGATTGCCTAAAAAGGAAGCCATCATAGTATGGTATGGAGCCCTTAGGGGTGCGATCGGATTGGCGTTGGCTTTAATTGTTGCAGGTGTAGATGACCAATATATTTCAAAAGAGATCAAGGATCAATTCTTGTTTTTCACCGCTGGGATTGTAACCCTAACATTGTTGATAAATGCTTCTACAATTAAATTTATTGTAGGCAAATTGGGCCTTACCAAAGTCTCTCCAGCAAAGGCACAAATGCTGGTCAATGCTCGTGAATATTTATACGAGAGCACACACAATCAAATCGAAAGACTGAAAGGAGACCGGTTTATCAAAAAATCGAATTGGGAGGAAGTCAATCATTATTTACCGGAGAAAGAAACAGAGATGGAAGTAGAGGGTGTGGCAAGCAATGAGGCCATCGCTGAACTCAGAAAGCGCTTACTAGAAGCTGAAAAAAGTAGCTATTGGCATCAATTTAGGGATGGATTGCTCGGTGCGAACAGTGTGAGTATTCTTAGCGACAATATCAGTAAGCTGTTGGATGAAGGGGGGAAAGTGCCTTTATCAGATAGAAAAGATTTAGAAGAAAGTTGGAAAATTCCTGAGTTTCTTAGTAAAGTGAGCCGTTGGCCATTGGTAGGAAAAATTGCGAAGGACTGGTATTTGGACAGAATGACTTTGAGTTATGATTGTGCAGTTAGTTTTGTAATGGCTCAAGAAGAAGCATTAAAATTGGTAGAGAGCTTGATCCGAAGTGGAAAAGAAGACCAAGATGCACTAATTTTAATAGAAAGTGAAATCAATGAAAATCGCATTGAAGGTCAAACTTTTTTGAGGAACCTGCGCAAAAACTATGCTGGTGTTTACAAAGCAGTTTCAACAACACAAGCGATACGCTCATTGTTGAATTATGAAGCAAAAACAATCGAGCGCTTACAAAAAAGAGGACGAATAGATGGAGGAGAAGCATCCAGAATGATGAAGTCCATTGAAAATAGAACTAAAATTCTTCAAAAGGATCCACCCTCAATTGAGATTGCTGAAGTGCCAAAGGACGCACGGCATTGATGGGTCATTAACGCAATATTTTTCGAACGAAAGCTACTGTGAAATAAGACATTAAGAATACACCAGCCCAACCTTCAACAGCGGAGAGCCAACGTACATGCCCCGAGGGATAGTAATCTCCATAACCAATGGTGAAAAATGTGATGGCAGAATGGTAGAAAGATTTTTCTACTATGTTGAGGCGATCTGGGTCGCCTACAGAAGAAACGATTTCTGCATGTACAAAATGCGGTAATATTATATAAAGCAAAGCAAAAAAGCTGAGTACAAAAAGCATACTCGTAAAGACGCGCATAGGAGCAGTTGCAAACAGACCAGCCTTGTCGAAAATCAGCCATTGAAAACCGTAAAAGAATCGGGCTCTTAGGGCTCTTATACCCTTTCGATCTAGACCATTATGTAAATGAGCCCGCATTTCGAAACGCTTGAAAGCTACGTAGGCTTTATCCTCAGAGTTGTATTTGCCATTTTGATGAAAACTTTCTTTCAATAAATTGAATTGGCTCGCTTTTGCAGCTAGTGAGCTGTCTTTCTGAGAATCGATCAAATCATAGGCGCGATTTTCTTCCCACGATATGAATATTTTACCCATGTTTTTGAGTCCGTCGAATTTCCAGGTTTTTAAGGTTACGGGATGATCTCCTGCTTTCAAATCAAGTATGTCACGAACAATGGAGTAGGAAAGGTCCAATAAATTCCCGCGCTCCACCCTAAAATCACAATGGCCAGCAAGTAAACAATCGGTGAGGATCAATTCATCGAAACTTGAACCCTTAAATGACAATAAGCCATTCCCAAATTTTGCACCATCAAATGAAACTTGGTTATTGCCAAAGGCAACCATTTCAAATTTCTTTTCCCCATCTCCAAAGATGGAATGACGAAAATTAATACGTCCTTCTTTGAATTCGGATTCTGAAAAATTAATGTTGCCATTTCCAAAATCTACACGTCTAAATTCTGCCTTTCCGGTGCCAAACTCAATTTTTCTAAAGTCTAAAGATTCTCCCTTAAAAATTGCTTTATCAAAGCTGACATCGCCCAAATCAAAACTAGAATATTGAAAATTGACATTCGACCATTTAAAGTCCGCCTGTCTAAAGTTTACATTTCCTTCTCCAAAACGGGTATTGACGAAAAGTACATTCTCGCAATCAAAGATGGAAGCAGAAAAGCGAACATCCCCTTCTTCAAATTCAGCAAATTTAAAGCTGACTTCTTCAGCGTAAAATTCAGCTCGATTAAAATTGAGACTTGCAGCACAATGGGAGTGATTGAAATTTACACGTGCTTTGTTAAAGGTGCTTTGCGCAAATGAACTCACCCTACCTTTAAAATTGCAATAAGAAAAATCTGTTGCAGTTTCGCTTTCAAAAAATGATTGACTTGCTTGAAAGGAATTGAGTTCTACGATGTAGTCATCGGCATATCCTTTGTTTTTACGGTATGTCGATAAGGAGAAATCTTTAATGTAACACTGGCTAAGGTTGATTTCTTCACCCCTTTCAATTTGAAGGTAAATTTCTTCAATGGTAGGTGCACCCATGCGTGCCGAACTAACCTTGACGTTGTCTTTCCATTTTTCAACATTGGCCATGCGATCAAACTGACGTCCATCCTCAAATTCAATGGCTTCTTGAATCATCTGTACTTCGAACCTTAATGTAGTTTGTTTCATGGCTTAAAAATCTGTGGGAAGGTATAAAATTATTTTCCCGATTTCAAGTCAAATATGAAACTAAAATTTAGAATTCTGCTCGAGAATCGCTTCGATCTGTTTTAACTATTTTCATAAGTAAAACCACATGATCTAAGTCTTTAAAGCTACGCTCAATCTCCGTATTTAGGCATTGCATTACATCCTCATATTTGCCATACACCTGAGTGCTGAGTGGGTTCTCCAAAACAGTTAAACCGGATGCACGTAAGCGTTTTATAAATTGAATAATAGGTTCTTCAAATTGCTCTTGTAGAGGTGTCAAAGTGAGTTCAACTGATATTTCCATACATCCTTATTATTTAAGCATAATCTACTCTCTCAGAATGCGATAAGGTGTATTGACCTATGCTAAGTGAACACCACTTTCTAATTGAGCTATATCAAGTTGCAATTTACTTGAATTGATATATTAATGATGAACAATGTGAGCAAGAATCGAATAAATTATAAATTCGGAACCTTCTTTGACAACATCTTTTTCATTAAGGTCTATAAATAATATGATTAAAGGGATTTGGATGCAACATAATCGATGAATTGATTTTTAATTCAGCAATAGAGGTGATAGAATCCCGAATTAATATGTTGTAAATATCAATATCACCTTGTTCTCCATATCCAGCAAAGGCAATAAAGGCAAATTGTACCTCTTTTCCTAAGATAGGTTTTAATGGTACTCTAGGTGTTTTCCAAGGATTCGAATAGTCAGTTTGTTGCTGTCCTTTAATGGAATCCAATAATAGTGTCTTGATTCTTCAATGGCTACAAGGTGCAATGTAGATATTCCAGGGAAAATATAAATGTATAATTTCCTTCTCCTTGATCTAATATTATGAATTTAATTTCTACATCTGTGACCGTTCCTTGATCAGAACCCATCAAACCCACTCTAGCTTACCTAAGAGGTTCGCCATTATGAGAATCCTTCACTACCCCTCGGATGCTTGCACCTCCCAGTTTTATCTGAAGAATTAACAGAGTCTTCACCAGCATAAAATTAATATGGCAATTTACTCATCTCTCTTATCGCTTCTTTTAATTAACTACTAATAATTTAAATACTTTTCTACTCAAGTCATCATCTAGTTTTACATAATAGAACCCATTGGGTAAATCGGTTACTGAAAAGTGAAACAAGCCATCATTCATTTCATGATTTCGAAGATCAAACTGCCTTATTAATTTTCCGTTAATGTTTACTACTGATAATCGTGATCGATCCTTTTTTGGTTCTCCAAAATCAATGGTAACCATGTCATTGGCAGGATTAGGATAAATTTTGGACGGATTGGATTTTTCTACCATGTCGTCCAAGCTTGTTAGGATTCCTAAGTTATTACCCACATATATGTTATCAAGATAGAGGTTATTTCCTCCATCGGGAACATTGATAATTCGGATCTGAACATAATCGCTATTTCTATAAGCACTTAGTGATATGTTGGCCTTCCTCCATTGAGTTGCTGTGGGTATAAAAGGAGTTGTTTGCCGAGGTGCTGTAGTCAAACTGCCTTGACTGCGATAAAAAATTTGATTAAAGCTAAGGCCACAATCAGTAGATATTTTGACAATCAGTTCATCTGAAAAAGTAGGATCAGCCTTTGCATAGGCCCAATCAAATGACATAAATAAGTATTTGTTACTTATGGCAGTTGTTAAATCAAGATAAGGCAATATAATCTCATCAGCAGAACCGTAATTGGTATTTATTAGATTATTTATTTTAATTGAATAATTGCCAGAGACAGATGCCTGAGAATCAATCTGCCATGTTACTCCACTATCTTGATTATTTAGCGTTAAGCCATTTGCTGGAAAAACTCCTAAATCGAAGTCATCATAAAAAGAGAGTGAATCGCCAAGCCCAGGGGTTTTTACTGTAATATAATTGTTAATCAACATAGTATCCGAACTTGTGGAATCTGAAGCAATCAATCTAACTTGAAAACTACCAACACTGTCGTATCTAATTATCGGATTCTGTAAGGTTGATGAGGATGGATTACCTCCTGGAAAAGACCAGTTAAATGTAGTGGCCTCATTGAGTGATCTATCCATAAACGATATACTACTCCCTTTACAGATGGAACGGTTTAGACTAACAAAATCAGCAACTACAGGACAATTAGCAGGAGGCGAATAATTGCTATCGCATCCCGTAAATACCAAATTGCTTTGCTTCCATATTAAAGTTCTTATGGTATCGAGTGTGGCATGCATTCTCTGTTTCTGACCATTGGTAAGCATATCCATGCATGTATCTGGTGTATAATTCATATAATTTTCTTTTAGATCATTTACGTCAGGAACGTCATTAGAGCAGGTATTTAGTGTAGCACATGTATAACTGGGAGCGGATTGAGGAGGTGTATCACAAACAAAGTCCCCGCTACTGCATGTATCTACTCCACATCCATTATTGAAGGTATGGTATAATCCAAACCAATGCCCTATTTCATGGGTAGTAGTTCTTCCAATTCCAACAGAGCTACCTATGTTTCCAACCAAATCATGACGAACAACTATTCCGTCTCCTCCGGCTGGTCCGCCCGGAAATGAGGCATAACCTCCAACATTTCCATTAATGCTTTGCACCACATACATGTTCAAATAGCGTGTATTGTCCCAGAAGCTTAGTTCCTTTAACAGGGCTCTTTGTGAAGTTTGATGTATAGTTAAGCTACTTTTTATTCTAACCACTCCATCAGTACAATTGCCCTTAGGGTCTTTTTTAGCCAAACAAAACCGAACTCTTGTATCAACTCCGTTTCCAGCGCCATTGGTACCAGCTAGTTTACCAAAATCTTCATTGATTATTTGTATTGAACTATTAATCTGAGCCATAGAAATGTTTTCAGGTCCTCCATTGTGAATGACGTGTACCACCATAGGAATTACACGAATGGTATCCGAGCCACTTTTTTGATTTTGCCTGGCTTTTTTATTTGAAAGAAAGCTCTGAATAAGGTTCTCTGAATGTAATACTGATTGTTTTGACTTGAGTTCATCAAAGTAGCAGGGCTCCCTTTTTTCAATGTTCTGAGCAAAAAATGTACTAAAAGAAATTAAAGTAAGTCCCAGCAGTAAAACTATTTGATGTTGAATGGCTTGCATTTCTAAATGATTTAATTGAATAAATGTGCTTCTAATCGCTTCTATTTTGGTTTACTTACAGAAATCACCTCTAGCGCCATATCACATTTTGAACAGTGGTCGCCTTCTTTTCCCTTCACTTCAGGGTGCATTGGACAAGCATGAGTCATATTTAAAGATGAATCTTCTTCCATTGCATCATGTTCATGCCCTTGCTCCATATTTTCATGTTCATTTCCTTCTGCATGCTCATGCTCTTCTGTTTTTTGTTTCTGCTCTCCTTCGCAACTACTAAGAATTACTGAACTGGTAAAGAAAAATGCTGTAGCGATTGTAATTGTTAAAACTGACTTTTTCATATTTAATGGCTTTTAAATTAAGGGTTAAATTAATGTTTTATTTGCTTTTTTAGCAGTTGTGCATTTAAGGCAACAATTACTGTACTTAAACTCATGAACACTGCACCTATCGCAGGTCCTAACACAAAGCCTGAAGAATACAATACTCCAGCAGCTAATGGAATTGCGATTACATTGTAAGCAGTAGCCCAAATAAGGTTTTGAATCATTTTTCTGTAAGTAGCCTTTCCGAATAGGATTAGATTGGCAATATCTTGTGGATTGCTATTGACCAGAATGATATCAGCAGTTTCAGCTGCAACATCTGTACCTGAGCCGACAGCAATTCCAACATTTGCTTGTGCTAAAGCTGGAGCATCATTTACACCATCACCTGTCATGGCTACAAATTCGCTTTCACTTTGAAGTTTTTCTACGATTTCTACTTTTTGGTGTGGTAATACCTCAGCAAAATAGCCATCCAACCCAAGTTTATCGCTTACAGCTTTTGCTGTTTTTTCATTGTCACCAGTAGCCATTAATACTCTTATATTATTCTTTTTAAATACTTTAATTGCGGCTGCAGATTCAGGCCTAATTTCATCGGCCAAGGCAATATAACCCGCCAATTTCCCATCTATCAAAACAAAAACTACTGTTTCTGCAGCATCACTGTAGGCATCTTTTGGAATAGTTATTTTTTCATCCCTCAAAAAGCCAGGACTAACTACCTTAATTTTTTTCCCTTCTACATTAGCTTCTACACCTTTTCCAGTAATCGAATTGAAATTTTCAAGCTTTGGAATGGTGATATTGTTCTCTTTAACTTTCTTCACAATCCCGACAGCAATTGGATGTTCAGAACTTTGCTCCAATGAACTTGCGAGCCTTAAAACCTCTTCAGAACTATATTTTTCATTGACAGATTCAATTCGTGTAACTCCAAAATCGCCTTTTGTTAATGTGCCTGTTTTATCAAATAAAAGAGCAGAGATTTTCCGAGACTCTTCAAAAGCTGTTCTATTCCTAATTAACAACCCATTTTGTGCCGAAACTGCAGTTGAAATAGCTACAACTAAAGGAATTGCAAGCCCTAATGCATGAGGGCAAGCGATAACCATTACCGTTACCATGCGTTCTAAAGCATAAACAAAAGGAAAACCGAGAATTAACCAAACGGTAAGTGTGCCGAAACCAATAGCAAGAGCAACGTAGGTTAACCACTTCGCAGCACGATCAGAAAGATTTTGCATCTTGGACTTTGTCCTCTGTGCTTCATCTACCATCTTAATCACTTTATTCAAATAGCTGTCCTGCCCAGTATGTTCTACTTTAACCTTTAACGTGCTGTTTCCATTAATAGAACCACCTATGACTTTATCATTTATTTCCTTTTTTGCGGGTTTAGATTCGCCTGTTAGCATTGACTCATTCAAATAACTTGAGCCTTCTGAAATGATTCCATCAGCAGGAACTTTCTCTCCGGGTTTAATAAGTATTAGATCGCCTTTAAGCAAGTCTTCCAATTTCACCTCTTCTATGGTTTCACCATTAAGCCGATGGGCTTCTGAGGGCAACATACTTACCAATAATTGAAGAGCTTTTGAAGCACCTAGAACCGATTTCATCTCTAACCAATGCCCCAATAGCATGATTACGATTAGGGTACTCAATTCCCAGAAAAAATCCTCCCCATCTAAGCCAAATACAGTAGCAGAACTGTAAAAGTAGGCAACACTAATGGCCATTGATATGAGTGTCATCATACCGGGCCCTTTTGACTTTATTTCCTTATAAAATCCTTTTAGGAAAGGCCAACCTCCCCAGAAGTAGACAAAAGAGGAAAGTGCAAAAAGGATATAAGGGTTGCCAGGAAGTAAAATATCATATCCAAAAAATCCTTGAATCATTGGAGAGAAAAACAAGATCGGGATAGTAATGGCTGTGGAGACCCAAAAGCGTTTTTTAAAATCCTCGACCATCATTTTATGATGGTCATGTCCCATGTGTCCATGAGAAGGATTAGAATTGTGATCACTTCCATGATTCATTCTAGCATGGTCTTCCTTATTGTGATTCATATGTTCGTGTGAATGCTGTTCCATAATCGTTGTATTTTATTTAGGTTGAGGGTATTTTAAATTTAATTTTTCAAGATATTCGACTAAGGTTTTTGCGACCTTGTAGTTTCTATACCATCGTTTATCTGCTGGGATGATGTTCCAAGGAACATGGGTGCAATCTGAAATGATCTGATCATATATTTTTTCATAATCGTTCCACTTTTTTGCTGCATTTTTATCTTCTACATCATATTTCCATCTCTTGTGGGGTTCTGTTAGTCGCTCCCTTATTCGTTCAGCTTGTTCTTCTTTTGAGATATGAAGGAAAAATTTGATAACATGAATATCGTTTTTAAGGAGGTGTTCTTCTATTTGATTAATTAATTTATACCGATGATTGATCCTTTCTTCATTTATGGTATTGTTCACTGAGGGGACAAGAATATCTTCAAAATAAGACCGATTAAATACTTGAATCATGCTTTTAGCGGGAATGTGAGGATAAACCCGCCATAAAAAATCATGTTGCTGTTCTTCTTCAGTAGGTTTTTTGAACGATTTTACCTGAAGTCCCATTGGGTTTATGCAACTCATTACATGCCTAATTGTACCATCTTTGCCTGATGTGTCCATTCCTTGAAGAATTATCAACATACCAAAACGCCCATCAGCATAAAACCTATTTTGTAATTTAAATAATTGTTTATGAAAAACAGTAAGTTGCTCCTTACATTCTTTTTTCGTCAAGTAATTTGGTGGCATAGCTGATATTTCGATTAATTTTTTCATGGCTTATTGCTTCAATTTAATCGTAAAGTATTCTCCTGATGGCTCTTTAAAAACTTGTTGTAATACCCCCTTATTCGAATGAATCTTTTCTTTGACGGCATAGCTTATTGTATTGAAATTGAGTCCAAAAAGAAAAGACTTTATTGTTATTCTTGATAGTAAAGTGTAAACATTGGAAGTAGGATCATAAACCACAACTTTTCGATTAGATATTGTTCCTTTACTGTTAGTCCCGAAAAAACCTAGGGTGCCCCCTTCAATTGAGACTGTAAAAGCAATGTCATCTAATGTTGAGTCTACTTTCATAGGGCTAGGATACAGTCCAAATTTACTATTTAATTGAACCTTAACTGTTTTGTCGCTACTAAATGCTGCAAAAGGAAATATATTCATTAATATTTTTTCGTCTTTTGGATTACAGGTGTATTTGGTTTCTGAACTATCTTCAATGTTCCCGCTTTTGCCGTAATTGTATACCTTCACCTTTACAGATAGCTGATCTTTTGATTCATTTAGTTTACCTACTTTCAATAGATCTTTTCTGATAATCTTGCCTGCTTCATCAAAACTTTCTCTTAGGTAGTTATTCCCTTCCATTTGAAGGATCAACATTTCTTTGCTCTCCTGGGCAAATAGTAATGTGCTAAAAAAGGATAAGAGGATAAAACCTGCTAGCTTCATGTATGGTGCATTAGTTTTTTTACTTCAACCGCAATGCTTTTGCTCAGATCAATCTCATTCGTAGGATGCGGAATGGTATTGCAACTTATAATTCTCTCAACACCCGACTCCAACAAATCTTGATAGGCGTTTCCTGAAAATACTGCATGAATGCCTATACATATAGGTGGCCTCATTCCTGCTTGGAGAAGATGTTTAACCGTTTCTATCATGGTTCTAGCTGTAGAGATGATATCATCAACTAAGATAGGTGTAGCTTGCTTATATTTATCAACTTCCGGAATCGATACTTCCACATTTCTATCCCCATGCCTTACCTTTTCTAAAACCGTAAATGGAGCATCCGCATTTTTAGCAACTTCAGAGACCCACTGTTCACTTTCCGCATCTGGCCCTATCAGAACAGGGTTTTCAATATTTTCTTTTATCCACTTGGAAATTTCATCGGCCGCATGAATGACTTTATTCGGAATGTGGTAAACTTCTCCCAATGAATGTATGCGGTGTAAATGTGGATCAATGGTAGTAATACTATCGGCAAAGCCTGAAATTAATTGTCCGAAATACTGAGAAGTAATTCCTTCACCTTCGTTGAATACTTTGTCCTGTCGCATGTATGCCAAGTAAGGCGCTACAAGACATACACATTTTGCCCCTAAAAACTTTGCTGTTTTTGAAAGAAAGTAAAGCGGAAGCAGTTTATCATCCGGTTGATGTAAAGTGCAGACCAAAACGACGCATCGGTCTTTAACCTCCGAAAGTATTCTTGAGTATGACTCTCCATCTGGAAATTTTCTTAACACTGCTTCGCCAATATCAGCTTGCATCTTTTCTGCCAGCAATTCTGTGAAGGCTTCGTTTCCTTTTAAGCTAAATATGATGGTTTTCATTTTCTTTGATTTTTACTTCGATTTCGAATTTTAGTAAGTAATTGATGAACTCATTAAACTGAATCAGATCCTCGAAATTGGTAATCCCTTTTACCCTGGATTGATACAGCTTCATTACAGTATATGCGGCAATTAGACCAGTAGCACGTGCCTCCTTTAACCCTTTTATTAGATAAATGAATTCTGTCTCCTTTTGATAGCAATGCGTTTGAACTGCAAATTTTTTTGTGCCAATTCGAAAAGAGTTTAAGGCCTTTCTTATGTTCTTCGGATTGATCTTTTCCAACATCGGCATTAATCCAAACCCTTTTATTAAACGAAACAAAAAAGAAATAAAAGGGATATCAAAAGCCAGGCGGGTTTCAGCCATTTTTACATTCATAATACGGGGAATAATGTGCTGATCTCCAAAGTTGAAGCGATAAAACTTTCTAGAGGTTTCTTCATCAAGCAATCGTTCTTTTTCAGGATCAGTAAATGAATGAGCATGTTTCAGACCTTTGTCCGTCTTAATCATAAAGTCCTGGTTAGCATATTGAATCATCCACCTTAGAGCATCTAAACCGTGTTCCTCTCCCAAGCCCAACAATACGTATGACTTAAGTTGGCGTACTTCCCCTAGTTTACTAACCGCCCGCTTGGCAAACACAGCCGACATACCAGGCATTAAACCTACTCCGGGCACAACACATATACCAGCATTATTAATAGCCGTTCGGTACTTCAGAAAACGCTGATAAGCTTCATAAGATGTTGCTATTTCCGTATAATGAATACCATTTTGAATACAGCTTTGGATGAAATTGTCATTTTTTAAAAATTCAATGCAACAAATCGCAATTTGAACTTCTTTCAAATTAATCTCATTCGGTTCACTTTCATTCAAGTCAATAGTGGAAGCTGTTGCTTCAATATTTAAGCGCTTAATCAACACCTTTGCTTTTGAGCTATCTCTTCCTGCAACGATTAATTTTGAGGGATATTTTTTTCCCAATACTTCGCTCACCGTTTGGCCTACTTGACCATAGCCACCAACTATCAATATTTTATCTTTTAGTGCCATCAGCCAATTGAAAACATATCTTTTTGTGATTGATAATAGTTCAAAGCATAATTCAATTCACCATTCGATTCTGCATAAACAGTTAAGAGTAACTCTTCTTCCTGGATTTGATCTCCTAAGTGTGCTTTTAGTAAAATACCGGCAGAAGGCGATTGTGGAGCTCCTGAAAGCTTAGCAAGTTTGGCGAGTCTCCGATTATCAATCGCTTTTAGCGTTCCAGACTTCTCTGCTTTTATTTCATGTTTATAAAGTGCTAATTCAGGCTGAACGAACTTTCCTTGAGCTTTGCAGATTGCAGTAAATTTCTCCATGGCTTTACCTGACTCTAATAGTTGCTTGGCAATTTCAGTTCCTTTTCCCGACTCTACCTCTCCTGAAAGTTCCAACAATTCTCCTGCTAAAAACAAGGCTCTATTTTTAAGGTCATGCGGAGCAGATGTTTTGTTTTCTAGAACACTGAGAATATCAAAAGCCTCCAAAGCAGGCCCAATACCTTCACCCACCGGCTGATTACCATCTGTAATTACTACTTTAACTTTTAAACCAACAGCGTGGCCAACTGTCTCCATATAGTTTTTTAGTTTTTCTGCCATTTCTATATTTCTCACTTTGGCAGTAGGCCCAAGCGGAATATCAATTACAACATGAGTTGATCCTGCTGCAGCTTTTTTAGAAAGTACAGAAGCAATTAGTTGTCCTTCACTATCAAGATCTAAAGCCTTTTCAATCTTAATTAATACATCATCAGCCGGACTCAATTGTGCTGTTCCTCCCCACACAAAGCAGCCTCCTTCTTGCAATACTACTTGCTGAATTTCTGCAGAAGATAAATTTACATTGGTGATAACTTCCATGGTGTCCGCAGTTCCAGCAGGAGAGGTAATTGCCCTTGAAGAAGTCTTTGGCATAGTAAGCCCATGTGCAGCGACAATAGCAACTACAATTGGCGTTGTTCTATTTCCGGGAAGTCCTCCAATACAGTGTTTATCTACTATAATTTCTTGTTTCCATTTTAATTGCTTTCCTGAAGCAATCATCGCCTTGGTCAAATCTGCTATTTCATGAATATCCATTCTATCTCCTGCACAAGCAGTTATAAAGGCGGAAAGATGAACATTGGAATAATCTCCCATGCTAATTGAGCTAATGATATTACTGTAAGCATCATAATTTAGCTTTTGATTATATATCTTTGCTCTTAGATGGCTCAAAGACTCAATAGGCTCCAAATGACGAACACGAAGGGTATCATTTTCCAATACATTTAATTTCTTAGCTGCTTCATCTGAAAGCCCAATTTCATCAATAGAAAGAATAGAAGAATTAATCACATTTAAACTTGCAACGATTGATTGTGATTTATAAAATACCCGGATTCGTGTAAGTGCTTCAAATCCTTCCGAGCTGCAAACATGACAGTCCTTATGCATATAAACCACATTCTCATTCTGTGTATGAATGCCAAGGTATTTATATTTCAAATGGCTTAAATGTTGAGTTGTATTTATTTTCATTCTTAGTAATTAATATTCTTCAATAGCGTATAGTTGTGGGATCTCCGCATTCCAACCATACCTCTCCTTTATCTTTTCTTTTAAGGCTTCTGCACCTTCTTTTTCGCCATGAGTGATAAAAATTCTTTTAGGTTCCTTTTTTATTTCACTCATCCAATCCAGCAATTCAGACTGATCAGCATGAGCTGAAAGCACCTCTAGGTTTATTATTTCTGCTTTTACTGGATAATGTTTTCCATAAATCTTAAGCTCAGTAGCACCTTCCAATAATGCTCTCCCTCTTGTGCCATCTGCCTGATATCCGGCTAACAGAATAGTGGTTTCAGCTCTTCTGAGGTATTGCTGCAAATAGGTTAAAACTCTGCCACCACTGATCATACCACTGCCTGCAATTACAATTTTTGATCTTTTATCGTCGATTACTTCCCATGTCTCTTTAAAATCTCTTACGATCTTAAATCTATTGCACATATTTGTACAATCCTCCATGCTTAATTTGTGCCACTCTCTATGTGAATGAAATACCTCCAACACATTTGCTCCCATAGGGCTATCCATGATCAAAGGGATATTAGGGATCGCCTTTTTTTCTTGTAATTGCCATAGCAAATACATGAGTGTTTGTGTTCGCTCAACTGCAAAACTTGGGATAATGAGTGTACCTCCTTTATCAATGGTTTGAAGTACGATGTCCTTTAACCTTGATTCCAAATCCTCTTTTGGATGCAAACGATCTCCATAGGTACTTTCAATAAAAAGGACATCAGCAGCTTCCGGCTTTTTGTAAGGTTCTAGAAGCAAGTCTTTCTTTCTTCCAATATCGCCTGAAAATACAAATCGCTGATTATGAATAATTAACTCGATGAATGTAGCACCTATAATATGCCCATTGTACTGAAACCTAATCCTAATATTATCATAAATTTCTTGCCATTCACCTTTTGGAAAGGTTCTAAATTTAGAAATGGCTTTTTTCGCTTCATTAATGGCATAAAGGGGTTCAGCAGGTTGGTGTTTCGAATATCCCTCTTTGTTTGCTTTTTCTGCTTCCTCTTCCTGAATTTTTGCACTGTCCAACAAAATAATCTCAGCAATGGCTAGGGTAGGAGAGGTGCCCTGAATTGTTCCACGAAATCCCATTTTTACTAAGCGGGGCAAGTAACCGGTGTGATCCATATGCCCATGTGTAAGCAATACAGTATCTATTTCCGAAACATCTACAGGCAGATAGTCCCAATTTTTAAGACGTAGCTCTTTTAAGCCTTGGAACAATCCGCAATCAATGAGTATTTTTCGTTCACCTGTATCAATAAGATATTTAGAGCCGGTAACTGTTCCTGCAGATCCAAGGAAGTGAATATTAATTTTTCTTTTTGTCATTCTACTTTTCTTATAAGCTCTTTTTGCATAATTCTAAAGAATCATTCATTATAATACTTTGTCTTGATTTTGTAATCCCAATTTTATCAAGGAGTTTAGGGTTCTGATGCACTTCTCGGCACAAAACAATTCCACAATTCAGTAATTTTGTTTTTTCCGTTTTGGTAAGTGTTGTCAAAGAAGTTAAAGGATGTAAACCTGCTTTATCAATTCTCGCTTTCAGGCTATTATTTAGTGGATAATCCCAACTCAAAAGTTTTAAGCCGGCACACTCTGCATATTGAATGGCATCGGAAGTAAAACGGGTATTTGTTGCAACCCATCCTTGATGGAATTTAGTCTCATGTCCTTGTTTTTCTTCCCAACTAGCCATTACATCTAAAAACCTAGATTGGATGTATAATGGAATCTTCACATTGCAAAATCTTCTTTGGTCAGAGTGGAATTTGCATTCAATCATATAATGTTTGTTGTCTTTTTGGGCAATCACATCAACCTCATGCTGCACACATTTACCCTGAACAATAACTCCAACTTGAGTTTTAAAGCTTTCATGATCTAATATTTTACCAATAAATTTTTCAAAAGGAAAGCCGGAAGGTCCAAGTTCCATAATGGCCTTTTTTAGTTTATAACGAGAAGCAGTAGGTCGGGAGCTTTTGCGAAGCAGTCCGAAAGCGGTCTTATATATCTCTCTAGTGGTAATGCCATCATATAACATATTTTCCACCTCTGTAATAATTTGAGATACGACAACATCACTTGCTCCTGAACGCTCCAGCGAATTTCTAAGCTTGGAAGGGTCAAATGCAACCCTTTCACCTTTCATTTTTATGATGGATATTTCTTTGTATCCCATTAATTATTTTTCTTTTGATGATTTCTGATATGGTGTTTGAGCAACTGTTTTAAACTGTCTAGGTATTCGGAAAAATTCTTCGTATTCAATTCAGGCTGTTCACAACAGGGAATTGTCATTGGGTTTTCGTCCAAGTATTGATACAATTCCGGATATTCCTGCTCAATTTTCAATGTCAGTTCGTTTATTTCTTTAGTAAGCTCCTGCAATCGCTTCATGATTTAGTTAACATTAACGTTTACACTCAGCACCGGTATATCCGAATGATTGACCAGGCTTTCGGTAATACTCGGTGAGAGCATTTTCATAAAACCGGTTTTACCATGTGTTGTCATGGCGATTACATCAGCTTCTATGGACTCAGCAAACTTTTGAATACCCCTCTCTTCGTTTAAGGCATTGTAAATATTTATGCTACAAGTACCTCTTGAACATTTTTTTAGAAAAGCTTGCATATCGGCTTCGGCTTCATCCGTTTCTTTAAAGTGAAAAGGCATATTCACATTCAACAGGTGAATTTCTGCTTTCATCAGTTCTGCAAATTCTATGATCTTTTGGAAAGATTGATGCACTTCTTCTTGAAAAGTTGAAGCAAAAACTATATTTTTTACCTCAAAATTTCCAGGTCTGTTTTTTACTACTAATACTGGAGCAGGAGAGTTCCGTACTACTTTCTGAGTATTTGAACCTATCAGTTCTTTAAACCCTTTAGCTCCATGTGACCCCATAACAATAAAATCATGCTGATGATGAGAAATATGTTTCTCAATTTCTTCTCGGTCTTCGTCAAAAACCAGAAACTCTTTAGACTGAATTCCAGCTTTTTCTGCTTTTTTATTTAATTCATTGAGTGCGTTTCTCGCTAATCCTATTTTCGCTTTTGTTTCCGGATAAAGTTTTTCCTTCTGCAAAGAGAGTTTAAGCCAATCAGTGGGGGTTGCTAACAAATGCAGAAAATGAATTTCTGCATTTGCTTTTTTTGCGATTTCAAGTCCCATTTCTTCTGCGACTTTGGCACAATCGGAAAAGTCTGTAGGTACTAATATGTTTTTCATGCTTTAAAAGTTTATCTCGTTTTTAATATTGACTTGTTAACTATTAACTCACACCTTAAAAGCTAATAGCGGCTTCCATCATTACTCCATTAAAATTACCTCCTTGGTAAACAGTCCCTATCCAACCATCATCAGAATAACTTTGGTTGACGTATTCTGCCTTTACCATAACATTATCGGTCATAAACCAACCTCCACCAATGTTTAACCTGTCAATGGTTTTAACTGCTGCATCCTTAGTGTCCTCTCCACTAACTTGGTTATAACGACCTCCTAAAAAAAACTTTTCCTCCTCGCCAATTCGATAAAGTAATTCTGCACCTATTTGAGTAAAGCTACCTTCAGTTGCTGTTTCGCTTTGATCGCCATTTACTAATTCATAGATCCCGAAAAACTCCAATCCTTTCCATTTTACAAATGGATTAAGCTGAAAAGCTGAATATTTCCAAAAACCGGGAGAGAATCGTCCACTTCTAAAGTTTCCTTGGGCATCATGCAGCTGCATTACATTGTAGTATCTTGCCCCAGCACGGTCTCCACTGTATAAATACTGACCGTTATCGTATCCGGGAGAATTGAAAAGAGAAGCGGTTAACCTGAATCTAAAATCATCATTCAACTGCTTATCGTATCCTACTTTACCATATACTGAGGGTTTTGGCTCTTTTGTTCCTTTTACTACAGATTGATTTAATTTTCCATTGGAAATACCCGCCATTGCTAAAAAGCCATGTTTCTGAAAGTAAAGCTCAGCGAAGGGTTCTGTGGTAAAGGCATCCATAAGGTAATTTCCTACAAAAGGATTGTATATAGCACGAGCATTATCTGTTCTTCTGAAATGAGCATCTCCGTAGTTAATTTCATCCATACCGGCTTTAATGGTTACTACCTTCATTACTTCTTTCAGGTAGTCTTTTCTTATAAAGTCTAATTTATCTATCTGAATATACCCTCCCTTTACCCAAGCTTCTGAATGGTTTCTCGATGACAGATATGTAACTAAGCTCATGCGTACACCATCTGCTAATTGTACATCCAAGTTTAGGTTGGCGGTAGGTAAGTTAAAGTTATTTCCAAGAGTGGCTAATGTATCAGTACTTTCAGTACTATGGTCTATACCCTGAAACTGTATTGCAAAATCGCCACCTACACGAACTTTTACGCCGGTAAATGGCACAGTAGCGGAATCTTTTGTAGTTTCAAATTGGTTAACCCCTTCTAATCCGGGTGGCCTGAAATATTGCAGATCTCTTTCATTCTGAGCAACTGCTTGTTTACTTATTCCAACAAAGATTAGTAAGATGATACTGCTTAATAGAATCGTATTTTTCATTTTATTTTGGTTTTAGTTATTATAGAATGGATTAAATTTTTTCACAAAACATAAAGTGAAATTTGATTGATATTTCATCTCCTGTTTTAAAGGCACCGAACATAAACTCCGGAGGTTGAATATTAAAGTCTGACATTTTCAGCTTTACTTCTCCATTTATTTTAATATGTTTTCCTGCTTCTTCTTGAGTTACTTTAGTCTCTACCATTTTTGTAACTCCGGCAATAGTTAGTTCTCCTTTTACAGTAATAGTTCCATTATGAACAATATTGCTCTTGAGTTGATAGCTTATTTCAGGATAATTGTCGGACTTCAAGGCTTCGTACATATTTTTATCCATCGCTTCTTTTCCACTTTTCAATGAAGTTACAGGGACCACTATTTTTGCAGAATTGATCTTTTCAATGTGATTTGTTTCCACATCTGCCTTTAAAGAGCCTTTTATTGTTTCAGCAGAGGAAGTCCAATCATGTAAAGTGGAAGTGCCATTGATATAGACAAAACTGACTTTTTCATCTAAACTGTATTGAGCCATGGCAGAAAAGGGGGAAAGCATGTTTAGTAAAACACATCCCGCCAAAACCATCATTAACGTTCTTTTACAAGAGAGAAATCCTTTTTTTAGTTGTTTTTCCATTTTAGTACTTTTATTATTTTGGTTGTTATTTTTAATTTTTATTTCATTTTCGTTGTTTACCCCTTGTTCAAAGAAGTCAATATTTTGTTTTTATCGGGTCTAATTATTAATCATATTTAATAGCTTTTCTAACTCTTGGTTGATGACATGTTGTTTCACAACTTGATCAAAAGGAGTCAGTAACAGCTGATTATTAAAGTAGCCGACCATTTTATTTTTTTCTCCTTTTAGCAACTCATCTATTGCAGCTACACCTGACCTTATCCCTAACATCCGATCAAAAGCCGAGGGACTGCCACCTCTTTGTAAATGACCCAGTATGGTAATTCTCAAATCAACCGATGGATTAATGCTTTTAATTTCAGAAGCCACTTGCCCTGAACCGATTTCATCTCCCTCTGAAACAATTACCGTAAATGCATCTTCTCCTTCGTATTGACTTATTTTTTGAATCAAAGCAGAAAAATCTGCTTGACATTCAGGAATCAGAATAGCATCAACAGCAGCTCCAATACCTGAGTGTATTGCGATATAACCAGAGTCTCTACCCATTACTTCTACAATAAATATTCGATTATGCGATTCAGCCGTATCCTTTATCTTATCAATATTTTCTATTGCCGTATTCACTGCCGTATCGAAACCTAATGTATAATCTGCTCCTGACAAATCATTGTCGATAGTACCGGGAATTCCTAAACAAGGGATATCACTTATTTCAGCAAAAGCTAATAGGCCTTGAAAAGTCCCATCACCCCCAATGGCTATAAGCGCATCTAATCCTCTATCTTTTAGGTTTTTTAATGCTTTTTTTCTTCCTTCTATTGTTCGAAAACGTTTGCTTCTTGCAGTTTTTAGAATTGTACCGCCTTGAGATACCTTTTCTTGAATTGTGCCCAAATGAATTTCTACAAAGTCTCCATCTATCATTCCTTCAAAACCTCTACGAATACCGCTAATTTTTATTCCGTTTATAGAAGCTGCTTTCACTATGCCAAAAAGTGCAGCATTCATTCCTGGAGAATCTCCACCAGAGGTAAAAACGCCGATATGTTTAATGAGCTTATTCATTATTATAATTCTTCCTTTACTTCTCCGCACTTGAGCATTTTATTTCCGAAATAAGGATTCTTAATAGTCTTGTTTTCAGCTATCCAATAAGCGCCTTTTTTATCAAAAGCCATGGGGCAGTGTATGGCATAGAGTTTCTGATTTTGTTTCAATTCAAAGCTTTTAACCGTGCAATAAAAAATCTCAGAAATATGACTGAAATAGGAACGTTTTTCTTGCAAACTACTAGTGTGTTTCATTTCAGCAAGCTTGTCAGTGTAAAGCGAAGCATGCTGTTTCCATGCCTTTTGTGCTTCTTGACCGAAAGAAACGGCATTTACATTTCTTACCTTTTTTGACATTTCTACGATTGCCTGATCGGTTTTTTCAACATTGTCTTCTGTTAAAGCGTTTTTTAAAAGAAGGTATGATTGGGCAAGCTGCTGAAGTTGTTCAACTCCCACCGAATCTGCTTGGTAAGTATTTTTCAATACTATTATTTCCCGATGAGCAAAATTGTCCCGAATAGATTCATGTTCACTGTGTATGTCTATTTTTTGCGACACCTTATCATGAAGTCCTTTTTGTTCTTCCATTTTTTCATGGTGATCATGGTTATGGTCGTTATGCTGATTTTGTTTATCACCACCACAGGCTCCCAAGAAAACAATAGAACCTAATATTGCTATTATTAATTTTTTATCCATCATAATTATTTAAATTTTAAATTCAATTACTTAGTCACAATAGTGCTAAACCAATGCAGATTTTCCTTGAGGTAAGAATATCTACTTAAACATAAAAGCCTTTTCCTTTACTTCTAACACTTAATAATTTTATCAATTTCCTGAACCAGAGTCAATAATAATCGGCAAACCATCTTTCCCAAGTGGAACAAAATAAAATTTTGCGTTTGGACTTGTGGCCAGCTTATCTTGTACCTCCAATGACTTGTATTGCAAATACTTTTTTGTAACACTTGAATCAATAATTGATTGTGCATCTCTTTGACCTCTAGCTAGGATTCTTTGAATTTCTGCATTCTTTTTTGCAATTTCTATTTCATAGTCCTTCTGTTCAATATCTTGTTCTACTGCAAGTTTTTGATTCACTGCTGAGCTAACCAACTCAGGGTACACAATATGGTCAATTGTCAAATTGTCAAATTCTAGATATTTACCTTTAACTTTTTCGGTAAGTGCCTTAAAAATCTCTGTTTCAATTATTGTACTATGGGGAGATACGTTAGCATAAGTATGTCCTGCAAAAATGTTTCTTGCAGAGCTAATAAATTCTGGTCGCACAACAGACCTGTAGTAATCTCTTCCAACTTCTAGTTCTAATTTTGGTAATTCAGCAACAATAGGCCTAAGTGTTACTGATACAATTATATTTATGTGTAATTCATCTTTCGTTAAGACAGATACTTTTTCGGAAAACGTTTGCCATTGTATGTTGTAATCTACGACACCAACCCAAGGCCAGTGCCAAACTGGCCCATTATCATAAATCTTATCTGCAACTAAACCCTTTCCCCAAGGTTTCCACTTCATAGCTTTATTGCCAGGTTTTACTACTGTACATGCGCTAATTGAGAGCACTAAAAAAGCTATTCCTATGATTTTAATTCTATTGTAATATTTCATTTTTTCTAATTATTGTGTTATTTATTTAAAAATTTATTCTTGCATAAAAGCATTGTATCTATTCCGACCTTGGCCATTTAATGAGTTAAGAGTTAGGTAAAAAGATTCTTATAGGCAACTTTCATCTTTTATAGAGTTGATAAATTTTCTTATTTGTTTTTTCATTTTATGTAGTCTCAATGTTAGAATCAATCGTATTACTTTCTTTCTGACCGTACCACCGATCAAACGTTACACAAGCAGTCAAGTCTCCGGTTACGTTTACTGCTGTTCTGAACATTCCCAATAATCGTTCAACACCTATTATAATGATGATTCCTTCGGCAGGAATGCCAGAGCTGCTTAGCACTGAAGCAAGTATCACAACTCCTCCACCCGGAATGGCCGGCGTTCCAATGGATGCAGCAACTATTGTAATTACCACTACTATTATGTTTAGAATACTCATTTCTAAGCCATAAGCTTGAGCGATAAATAAGGTAGTAATGGTTTGATACAATGCAGTACCATCCATATTAACAGTAGCTCCTATGGGAATTATGAAATTGCTAATTGATTTGTTTACCTTCAGTTTTTCCTCGGCCGTTTGAAGCGATAAAGGCATAACGGCAGCAGAACTCGTTGTTGAAAATGCCAGAAGTTGAACATCTCTTATTTTCTTTATAAAATCAATAGGAGATTTTTTAGCCAGAACTGCTACAAACAATAAATAAAACCCAACAAGTATTAATAATCCAAGTAAAACAACAAGTACATAATAACCCAAGCCTGCTAGAGAACTCAATCCAACACTTGATGTTAATTGAGCCATGAGACCAAACACTGCCACAGGGACTAATAACATTGCCCATTTTACAACAATCATGCATATTTCCTGAATTGCCCCTAATAGCAATTTCATTGGTTTAAAGAAGGTATTGGGAAGAGAAAGAACAGCAATGCCAATAATTATTGTAAAAATTACTATACTGAGCATTTCTCCGTTTACCATGGATGCTAATGGGTTATCTGGTAATAAGTCTGAAATAATCGTTGGCACATTATTTAAATCAAAAGTTAATGTTGAACTCTCTTTTCCTACTTCTATTATTTTTTGATGTTCTTCGGCAGATTGCTGATGCAGAAATCTTCCAGGCTTAAATACCATTGATAAGACTGTGCCAATGGTTACGGAAATTATCGTGGTTGAAATAAAATAGATGAGCACACTCGCCCCTAATTTTTTCAAGTTTTCTTTGTCGTTACTCGCAATGCCAATAATTATGGAAGCAACAATTAAAGGGATCATGATCATTTGAACCAATTTCAAAAAAAGTATCCCTGGCAAGGCCATCCAATTGCCCAATATATCAGCTACACTTTCACTTACTAAGCCATTCTTAGGACTTAGTAATAAGCCTACACCAACCCCAAGAAACAAAGCAATTATAACTTTGAGCCATAATTTACCTTCTACCAACTTTTGCAGGTAGCTGTTTAAGGATTTCAAGCTTGTAAAATCTGAATCGAACATACTTTGATTTATTGTTATCTAAACAGACCTCTTTTTTTTAGTCTTCTAATCTTTTTACTTAAATATGTCAATGGCCCTCTAATCTCATAAGATTGCACCTCTGTTGCATATTGTCGTGCATATTTATCAATCACAGGATAGGTTATTGAAACATCATCCTTCGATAAGTCAAGCTTTAGTAACTCATTTTTAAAATTTGAATATGACTTATAACCCATAATTGACACTACGTCCAAATAAACTGTATCTTGCTGTAATTCAATATTCACGTCCTCATTTGACACAGTACCATCAACTAAATAGTAAAAGTATTCTTGATGCTGAACGGTTGAAAATAGTATGGTATCATTCTTACTCATTTCAATTTGGAAATGTCCATTAGAGTCTGTTGTTGTACCTTTTTTACTACTTAGGTTATAGATATTTACGTTACTTAATAACATTATTGAATCAGCACTACAACTAACTGTTCCCTTCAACTTTGTAGCTTGAGTGCTTTCTTGGGCATAGAGTTTATTGAACGAGATTAGAATGAAGGTAAATAGTATTATAACTGTATAGGTTGATTTTTTCATTTTAATAGATTTAAAGATTTGTTTGTCTTTTTAATTGAGTTTTCTGCGCTCTTTTCAATTCCGGTTAATGCTCTAATCGCATCAATAGTTTCAGGAATAACAATGGCTTGGTTATCTACCACATAAGCATAGAACAACTCGTCATCAATAACTTTAATCATGTCACTCCACATGGCAACTTCATACATATCTCCATAGGGCCTACCCATGTCCAGCATCCATTCCTTAATGGTATTGTTGGCCTGAAGACCATCCTCGTATTTAATCATTACAATTCTTGAGGAAGTTTTAAACGCTTCGATAACTTCCTCTTTGGTAGCTGATCTTGTCATCTGTACATTCCAATAATGTATATGACTTAAGGTTTGAGGCACCTTTACAGCAGTTGTAATTACGTCTAATCCGGAATCGACCGCTTGAGCATCTGGCCCTTGGTGGCTGGGAATCTCACGTTCTACTACAACTGTATTCATGATGCCGCCCAAATGGCTTTCCCATGGATCTGTGGCTTTACGTAAAAGGGTTCCTCGTGCCTTTTTTAGTAAAGCTGCTTTCTTCAATGCAGTGAGCGTGCGAAGAATGGAGGTTGTATTACAAGAGACCACTCTTGTAGCATCTAACCCAATGGCAGATTCATAATTATTCTCAGCACTAAAAGAATGTCCTGTTACTTCATGTTTTTCACCCCCATGAAGAATAAATTTACGATTTGCTGCCCAATATTTCTCTATGTTCTTAGCAGCAATGTTTTTTGGAGTACAGTCTACAATAAGATCCGAATTGGCAATTAGGTCTTCTAAAGTTCCTTTTATTGAAATGCCTGAAGCAGTCATTTGGTCTTTATAGTTATCATCAAAGGCGAAAACAGCATATCCTTTTTCAACAGCCATCTTTATTCGCCAATCTGAGATCACATCGCTAACCCCTGTTAACTCCATATCATTTTGTAAAGCGACAGCATCTGCAACTCGCTTACCGATTACTCCATACCCATTTATTCCTATTTTAACTTTCTTCATCTTATTGTATTTATCATGATGAGCTTTTTAAGCTCCATTATTTCTTAGGGTATGAATATTATTGATGTTAGATAACCCAAAAACAACCAAAACGAAACTCTGACCAATTTCTAACAACACTAATAACTTTGCTGGTAAACTTACAGGCACAATATCTCCATATCCAATAGAGGCAAACGTGACAATACTGAAATAGAAAAATTCAAATAGTAGTGCTAGAAAATTTCGTTCTTGGCTGTATTTAATTCCGTAAAATCCTTGTGAATCAGTAAAATACAAACAAGCGTAATCAGTTGAATAAGAAAATATAATTAAAAATACAAGCAAACCAAATGTCCACAGGTACTGTGTGAAATAATGGCAACGTTTTACAGATATATTTACTTGCTTAAACGTAAAAAAAGTAAAATAAAATGTTTTTAGAATTGCAAAAGCTACCACAAACATTGCTGTATAATTTACTTGATGATCAACATATTGCATAATAACTACGTACAAGCTCATAACAATCAGTGCCAGTAAATATGAGGGAATGATTTGTTTAAGTAAATCAGCGACGAAGAATCGATCTGTTTTTAGCTCACTCTTTTTCATTCTGTTCTAAGGGAATTAACTATTGTTGATTTTCTCGTTGTCCATAGAATAATGAACCCACCTATACCTGCAAGTACTGATGTAAACAGGATGCTTATTTTGGCTATGAATACATTTTTTTCATTTTCGAAGGCCAGTTCAGTGATAAAGAGAGACATCGTAAATCCCATTGAGGCTAACAAGGAAACTCCTGCTACTTTGGCCCAAGTCAGTCCTTCTTGAAATTCTGCTATTTTGAATTTAATCATGATCCAACTGCAACCCATTATTCCAATAAACTTTCCGGCAACAAGGCCGAAAAATATTCCTAAACTGACTGGATGAACTAAGATTTCGATCAAGTTACCGTGGAGATGGATTCCTGTATTTACAAATGCAAAAAGAGGTAAAATAAAAAAGCCCACGATAGGAGCTAAGTGTCTTTCTATTTTTTGCAAGGGAGTTTCCGCATCGTCCGATTTTTGCTTGATTTCTTCTAATATGTCCAACTGCTCTTCTGAAATAAAACTTCCTTTGATCGGATGTATTTTCACGAATCGAGCTCGTAAATTTTGTAGTTTCAATAGAAAATCTCCCTCTCTTATTTTTACCTTTCCAGGAATGGCCAAGGCAGTCAATATCCCTGCTGTAGTAGGATGGATTCCTGAAAAGAAAAATGCCAGCCAAACTCCTCCGATTCCAATCAAGGTGTAGAACCATGTTTTACGTATTCCTATATAGCTTCCTCCAACAATTACTCCAAAAAACAGTAGGCCATGAAGCAGGTCTACAGTTGAGATTTCTGAAGTATAAAATAAAGCAATAACCAAAACTGACCCTAAGTCATCAACTGTTGCTAAGGCAACTAGAAATACTTTTAAACTAGTGAACGAACGATCACTAAAGAGAGAAATAACTCCTACAGCAAAGGCTATATCAGTTGCCATTGGAATTCCCCAGCCTCGGAATTCATTGGTCGTTCCATTAAATAATAGATATATGATGGCTGGAAAAACCATTCCTCCGATTGCAGCTCCCACTGGCAATATGGCTTTCTTAAAAGTCGATAGCTTTCCTCCTAATATTTCTCGTTTTAATTCTAGCCCTACGTATAAAAAGAAAATGGCCATAAGCAGGTCATTCACCCAATGCAATAAGGAATCTGAAATAGAGAATTCTCCTATGCTTAAGGAAATCGGTAAAGAAATTATTGCTTTATAAATTTCTTGCCAGGGAGAATTTGCCCATAACATGGCGATGAAGACCGAGATAAAAATAGCAATGCCACTATTTGATTGATTTTTAAAAAATCGAAGTAGAATTTTATTTGGTCTCTTCATTACTTCTTGAGTTACTAATAGTTGATGTTAAATTTTCTTATTGTTTTTTTCCAAAACAAATGCTCGTATAGACTAGACCAATACATACCAAAACTGAAGGCAAAGAAAAATTCCTCTAAAGGTACTCCAAAGATCAGGATACCACTCAACTCATCGAGGTTCCAAAAAAGCTCAACATATTTCGGATAAAAAAGAAGAATACTTCCAAAGTATATAAAATACAACAATGTAAAAAGAAGACCTCCAATCCAAATCTTACTCTTAAGATCAGGGCGACAGTACAATGTGGCCAATGCTCCTACAAACAATGCCAGTACCCCACAATAGATGTGATTAAGGTTAGTGAAATATGCCAATATGATAAAAATAATGGGCGGTACATAAAGAATAAGAAGATGTAATCTATGACGTTTAAGTTTACGCTCCTCAGAATTAATTATTGTTATAGTTTGATTAGACACTAGTTGATACAGTATAGCACCAATACCTCCGATGGAAAATGAGAAAATAATACTTTCAATGTCAAAGCCTGTCGTCTCCGCTAAATTAAAAAGGGAAGGTGGAAACCAATATTCCGGCACAAATAGTGGCTCTGTGAGACCAAATGGTGCAGTTATTAAGCTCATTTTGAGCATAACCTTTCTATACGTAGGTTTGAATCGATAGATTACATACCAGACTACTAGAATTATTATGGACCAATTGAACCAAACGTATTGCATTATGATTCCATTTTACTTTTGTAAATGCTATTCATCTTCTCGAGATCAGATAAAGGTCTGGGCTTAAAATTTCTAATAATTACTCTATTGCTCTTTTCATAAGTAAAGTAGCTTACTGCCCAATTAAGGCCAACCAATAATCTGTTTTTAAACCCACTTATAGACATTAAGTGAACAATAGACCAAAGTAACCAGGCAAAATAGCCGGTAAATTTGAGTTTGCCTATATCTGCTACGGCTTTTCGCTTACCTACTGTAGCCATGGATCCTTTGTCTTTATATTTAAAAGGTTTTGTTGCTTTATTATTTATACAATTCAATATCGATTTACCTAAGTATTTACCTTGTTGAATGGCTGCCTGTGCCACCTGTGGATGCCCTTTTGGTGTATCTTCAGATATAACAGCGGCTATGTCGCCAGTAGCATAAATATTTTCGTAACCTTCAACTTTTAAATAACTATTGGTCTTAATACGGTTGCCTCTAATCACCTGTTTTTTATCAATGCCCTTTGGAAACTGACCCTTGACCCCAGCTGTCCAGATTAGATTTTTAGCTAAAATTATTTTCCCGCTTTTTATAGAGACTTCTACGCCATTATAGTCACTAACTGACTCATTTAACAAAACCTCTACATTTAACTTTTTTAAGTATTCCAAGGTTTTTGATGATGCTTTGTCAGACATCAATTTCAACAGTTTTTTATTGGCTTCTACTAAATAAATTTTCATCAAAGAAGATGGGTATTCGGTATAATCATTAGGCAGGATGTATTTACAAAATTCGCCCAAAGCACCAGCCATCTCAACACCTGCAGGACCCCCACCCACAATAACGAAATTGGTCAAAGCATCTCGTTCTTTCTCGTCGCAAGTTATGGCAGCCTGCTCCAAGTTTTGCAACATCATGTGCCGAATGTTTAAGGAGTCACGAATGTCTTTCATTCCAAGACTATGATATTCCACTTTTTCCATACCAAAAAAATTGGTTGTGGTTCCTGTTGCTATAACAAGGTAATCATAATGAACCTTTCCTTTATTGGTAATAACAGTATTTAACTCAGGTTGAATTTCCTCTACTTCAGCCAAGCGAAACAATACATTCTTATATCCATTTATTTGTTTCCTAAAAGGAAAAACAATACTATCAGGTTCGAGCGCACTTGTAGCTACTTGATAGAGTAAAGGCTGAAATTGATGAAAATTATTTTTATCGAATAGCACCAACTGAACGTCTTTATGTTTCAGTTCTTCAACCAATGCTAAACCGGCAAAACCACCGCCAATAATAACAATTCTAGGCATGTTTGACTTAGGCAAGCAAATGTTTTCTAGCGTTTTGCAAGATTTCAAATCTGTTGGAATTGTATTATCGTTTCTCATTTCTAGCAATTTTTTGCTATTTTATCTTTTAGTAATGATTACTGTTTCTTCATGAATGCATTAGCCTCATCCTTTGAAGCAAAGTAAAAAACACTTCCACTATTTTTATCTTGAACAATAACTGCTGACGCTTTATCAATCTTTATATCTGAACTTGGATTTCCGCCAAAACGCACATCATTCAAATTCTTCTGTAGTTTTTCAATACAGTTCTCGCAACATCCATAGTAGGTAATACCACTTACTTCTATGGGTATTTGTGAAACTCCCATATATCTGTCGTTTACCATACATACCTTTTCATTTGGTACAATCTCATAGTTTGAATTATAGGCTGAGTCTTCAAACGATTTTGACGATTCTTCTGCTTTTTTATTTATGCTATCAACTGGCCTTTGCTTCTCCATATTAGTACATGAAGATAGCATTAGTAAAAGCATTGAAAATATAAATAGACTTATCAGAACTTGTGATGCATTGGTTTTTACGTCTGGAATTGCTCCAACTTTTACGCTAGTGTTAATTTTATTAAAATGGATCTGTTTCATACGTTTTATTTTAAGTGTTAATTTCTTTCTTCAATATATTGTACTGCCTCTTTTACTGTCAAATTCCTTGTTGCATTCCCAGCACGCACAAAAAATAAGGTTCTATTTTGGTGTTCTATGTAAACAGGCTTAGTTGAAGGTTCAACATGAATAATAGAAATTTCTTGATTGTCTATTTTATAAAATCTGATTGAACATTTCTTGCAGTAATTGTTCCCAAAACTAGTAGTAATTAGGTCAAAAAATCTTCGCTCAAAGCCATCTGCATTTTTCTGTCTAAGGGTGGCGAAGTCTTTTTTTAGTCCCAATATTTTGCCTTCATCATCCACTCCAATAACTAACTTACCCCCTTCTGCATTTAGAAATCCAGCAATCGTTTTTGCGATGACTAATTCCAAATCATTGTTGGTAGTTCTTAATTTATAATCATATCGGAAAGATGATTTAAACTCAACCAAGTTGTTCTCCCCTTCTTTTATTAAGGCTCGAGCATCATTTACCAATAGTTTGTTTTGTTTTTTCACAATTTCCTTTTGTCTTAATATGTTGACCCAATAAATTCCTGAAATAATACCTATTAACCCTCCAACCAATAGAAAAACATAAGTCATTGGAAGCATTTGGAAAGAGAAGGCATTAACAATTTGAGTTGTAACATTGTCCCACAATTCGGCCGTTGTCAATTGCTTGTTTTGTGCTGCAAAGCCCACCATGAGCAATGGATGTAGTAGAAAGTAGAAAACTAAACTACCTAACAAAAAATGAAAAAAAATTATTCTTATCGTGAAAGAGTTCTTTTTTACTTTCATTCTTTATTCATAGTAATAGTAGCATTGTAAAATCCAGCAATACAAGCCCCAATTAACCAGCCTATTATAAACGTTTGCACAATACCAATGCCTGCTTCCCAAAGTGGAACATTCATTCTTATAATAGATGAAACATCTAAGCCATGAAGCAAACTGTTAAAGAAATCAACCGTGCCGCTATGACCAACAGTTATCATCAATAGCATGCAACCGGCATACAGAAGTGCAGCAGTTAAACCAAATGCTAATCCAAATTTTCTAACATTAATGGGTGTGTTCATGGCTATTTTGTTTTTTAGTTTCTGAGTTTTCATTTTTATTGTTTTGTCCGTGTCCTCCATAATGTGGCATCAATAAGTGACAAGCGAACATGGCGATAATAAAGATGAACAGACTCCAGTTATTACTAAGCCCTAACGTAGGTGCAAAAAAAATAAGCAGTAGAGGGATTGAGCATCCAATAATCATCCAAACAATATGTTTTCCCATTATATTATAGTTTTCAATTCAATTTATTATTCTTTAAAGCATCTTCTGAGGCAAGCAATCCCGGAATTTTCGCTGCATAAACAATAATAGGTTCCATTTCCTTCTCGCTGTCTTTCCAATATTCCTGCTCGCCTCATTATATCCAAGTGTCTCGACGTACTCGCTTGTTCCAATTTTAATGTCTCATAAATACTTTTCACTTTTAGCCTTTTTGCCCCGCAGGTACATAGCAAATGAAAAATTGAGAGTCTAATCGGATGACCAAGGGCTTTGAACTTTTCTGATAAACTTTCAGAGTCAAATTCTTCTATTTGCATAATTCTACCCTAGAAAACAAGTATTATACATCTTTTAATAAATTATTTCTACGTTCAATGTATTCTTGCGTAGTATATTCTCCAGAAGCATATTTTCTTTTGAGAACGTCTAGGGCAGACTCTTTCTTTTTTCTTTGCCCGGGGATATCATCAGGAATGGCAAAAATCCAAAACAGGATTACTACCCAAATGATCCACCATAAAAGGTGCATACCCCAAAAATGATAACCTTCATAAAAAAAGTGCATAATGATTTATTTTATGTAGGAAAGTTTCTTTCCCACTGATTAATTTAACTTTTATCGCTTATTGTATAATTTCCAACTTTACTAAGTACCTCTTGCAAATAATTGGTATCTATTTTATCTTTCATTTTTATAACCGTTGCTCCTAAAAAGTTCAATGAGATTTCCACCTCCTCTATTAACGGATGCGATTCAAGCGTTTTTTTAACTTTCGAGATGCACCCTCCGCAGCTTATTCCATCAATTTGATATTTTAACTTCATCTTATTTTTATTGATTTAGAATTTTTTTCCGTTCTTCAAATTCATGAGAATCTATTTCTCCGGCTGCGAGTCTTTTTTTAAGAATATCAATGGGTGCGTTCTTCTTTTTTTGGCCGGGAATATCATCGGGAGTAACAAAAATCCAAAACAGTATAACAATCCAAATTAACCACCATATTAGATGCATTCCCCAGAAATGGTAACCTTCATATAAATGCATAATCTTTGTTTTTTATTGCCGACTATCTTTCATAGTAAGCTTTATGTAAATATTTCTTTTCTACAGATAGTGCATGAAATATAAATCTTCAATACAATCTACTATACAAGTATATGCATATACGTATGTCTTTCATTATCAAATCCCTTATAACTCTTGTCATTTTCTAACTTTAGAGTTTTTTAATGAGAAAAAGGTATTATAATGAAAGAGAAATGTGAAATGATGGTTGGGATCTATCCTTTCTGTTTAATGGCTGAATTAATAGAAGATGCTAAACCAATTTAATTTAGTATACCTATTCCTGTCTATTTAAAACTGACTGTATTACGTCAACCCTGAGGTCTCCAGTCAAGTCTTCACCAAAGGTATCTTTTAAATTAAATTTTTCTGGATTAATGAAAAAGGTCATATTAAGTAAACATGAATAATATTCACCAAAGAGGTGCTCCAAATGGCCTTTTCCTGCCACCGAGACATAGTGTGTAGAACATGTAATGTATCCATTTACTTCAAAATCTTGGGGCGGATGCTTTTCAGTTTTAACTTGCTCTATGCCAAGTTTGCCTTCAAACTCGATATAATCATAAATTCTTTGCCTAAATATTTTATCTATAGAGTCTATGCCAGTTTCGAGTGTCGACTTATCTAATTTTAATTTAAAAGTTGCATTATCATAATTAAGTATGACAATAAGTTGTTTGCTTATTGCAGTTACTACTTTGTCACCTTTTACAGATGAAATATGAATACTGCCGTTGTCTGTGCCAAAAACTTCCTGAGCACTCGCCCTACTAACGTACAGGAATATCAAGGAAGAAACTAATAAGAGACAAAGTCTATTACTCAATTTTATTTCTAATGTTGTATTCTGCTAAGGTCTTAATTACCTTTAATAAGGTATAGAACACAGAAAGAATGACCAACAAAGCAAAAGCAAAAATCCAATTAATTGGACGATTGATAAAATCCAAGAAGGCTGATTTTTTATCTTTTTCGAGGTTTTTATTATTACCTAATGCCTTAGTCTCAATCTGATTTTCGTTTTCGGCAATTGGCGGCGGCATTGCAGATGCATCTATGAATTCAAGTACAGCTGTCAATTCATCTTCAGACAATAATTGATCAGGCATGGGTACATAATTATTCTCTTGAAACAATACTAAAGCGAGAGAGTCACCTTCTGCTATAAGACTTTGTGATGATTGAATAAATTTTCTAGCCCAAGATTCTTCTCTTCGATCTAACAAACCTTCAAGATCAGGCCCTACCATATTTCCTTTTCCAATAGTATGACATGCTGCGCAATTCGTATTGAATATTATTTCGCCATTTATTTGGCTAACG
>PAVT01000029.1 GCA_002713165.1 Verrucomicrobiota bacterium | reverse complement strand
TTCCACTCCACTAAAAACTTATCAACTCAAAAAAATTACGCAAAATCATTCTTATTTTTAACCAATATCTGTCCTAACAAAGGGGAGTATTATAATCTTTCATTTAACCATTGCATTGCTAATTGGATTACCTGGGTTTTCATTGGTCATGATATCAGCATTATTAATCTATCTTACTCCTGATGATAAAAACTTTAAGTTTATAAAGGGTACTTATTTAAAGAATAGAAGCTAATAAAAACGTTTAGCTGCTTCTTTACATGCCTAAATATCAAAGTATTATATTATTAATGCTTACCTTTATTATTTTATAACAGTCAAAAATGAAATCAAAGAAGTTCACTCAATGGGGTACATTAATGATTGCCATACTTTTTCCTCTGGCTTTTTTGTTTACTCGTAAGTTGATTAAATCTAGCTTAGCAAATGGGCTAGAGTTTGATTTGCTCTTTTTCTTAACTGTGATTTTTGTGATTTGCTTGTTAGTTTTTTACAAATTGACAATAATTATTAATAGTAAAACTGTTTCTTTTAAACTTGGTATTGGGCTGTTTGGCAAATCTTATAATATCTCTGACATTAAATCCTGTAGACCGGTTTCTAATTCGGTACTTGATGGAATTGGTATTCGTATGTTATCCAATGGGTGGTTATATAATTTGAGTGGATTGAAAGCTATTGAACTTCAATTTAAGAGCAGAAAATCTATTGTTCGGATTGGCACGAATCAACCAGAAGAAATTAGCCAAGTAATTCAATCACTAATTAAAGATGAAGAAATTGTGTCTGATAAGATTGAACAGTAATAAACCCCGCTACCGCGCGATTGCATCGCGTGTGTAAATAAATGAAATTCTTAGCATTTTAATAATAATTTACCCAAACTCTCGCTCGATTTCATCTCCTGTTAATGTGTAATTCCCCCTGCTTCCGCGCTGTAGCGGAGTTCAGTATTTTACAGGTTTTTGTGGTTCATACTAATTTCCACAGCCACATTTGTAATTGAAAATACTGTGAATAATTCTTAATGATGCATTTACGCATCATAAATTAGTATTACAATCCATAATGATGCTTAAATGCATCATATAATCTTAATCAATCTACTTTTAATTCTTATATTTGATGTGAATATATATCATAAAGGTTTAAAATAGGTTGTTATGAAGGAATATTCCACCATAGATTTAAAGAGAATGACCGATGACATGATCATTAAAGCGATTGGTGAATACATACGTTCAATACGATTGGAAAGGAATTGGACGCAAAAGCAATTGGGTGATCGGGCTGGTGTTCACAGAACAACAATTCGTGACCTTGAGTTGGGAAAAAGAAGCACACTACTGACACTTATACAGGTATTGCGTTCATTGGATCAATTGCAAACTCTGAAAAACTTCAAGGTTTCAAAAGAGATAAATCCCCTCGAATTGGCGAAGCTTGAGATAAAAGAAAGAAAGCGGGCAAGTGGATCAAAATCAAATCAGCGACCTAAAACATCTGACTGGTAATGATCAAATCGGCTTTCGTCAATATTTGGAACAAACGTGTAGGTGCAGTTGCGTGGGATGAGGAAGACGGAACAGCTACCTTTAGGTATGATCCAGAATTTCTTGAAACAGGATTGGACTTATCTCCTATAATGATGCCTTTGGATGAATCTCGGAATTACAGATTTCCTGATCATCGCAACACAACTACCTTCAAAGGTTTAGCTGGGATGCTCGCAGATGTGCTTCCAGACAAGTATGGAAACGCACTGATCAATCAATGGCTCTTGAGAAACAACAGACCGGCCAACAGCATAAATCCGGTTGAAACGCTGTGTTTTATCGGTGAAAGAGCAATGGGCGCACTGGAGTTTGAACCTACTGTACCCAAGGTCAAAGGTCCCTCCATTAAGCTTGAAATGAATGAATTGATCGACATTACATCAAAGATTCTTTCAGGCAGGCAAGAGTTTCTCACCAACCTCAAGCCAGATCAGGAAAAAGCCGTACAAACCATCCTTAAAATCGGAACATCTGCCGGGGGTGCTCGAGCAAAGGCATTGATTGCATTCAATGAAGAGACTCAAGAAATTAGAAGCGGCCAGGCCAATGCTCCAAAGGGATTTGATCATTACCTGATCAAGTTTGATGGGGTTGAGGATGAGCAGTTTGGTACATCTAAAGGATATGGACGAGTTGAAATGGCCTACTATAAAATGGCCAAGGATGCAGGAATTGAAATGATGGAAAGTAGGTTACTCGAAGAAAATGACAGGGCACACTTTATGACTAAAAGATTTGACAGGGTAGACGAAAAAGATAAAATTCATGTTCAGTCTTTCTGTGCAATGCGTCATTATGACTTCAAAGACATTGACGTATACGCATACGAAGACCTGTTTGAGACAATGAGGCTTTTGGTATTGCCCTACCCTCAAGCAGAGCAGCTATATAGGAGAATGGTGTTCAATGTGATTGCTCGAAACTGCGATGATCACACCAAGAATTTTGCATTCACCATGGATAAAAGTGGAGAATGGTCACTATCTCCAGCCTTTGACGTCTGTCATGCATATCGACCAGCTAGCAGCTGGGTGAGTCAACATTGCTTGAGCATTAATGGTAAAAGGAACAACATTGAACGCGCAGACTTGCTTGAAGTGGCGAGAAAAATGAATATAAAAGGAGCAAGCATGATCATTGATCAGATAATTCAGGTGATCGGCAAGTGGAAAGAATATGCAGATGATCAGAAAGTTGATCCCGACTTAAGCGATGCTATCGACAGTACCCTTGTGAAAATGGATTAATAAATGATGCAGTATTGCTTAAATAAGCATCCTTGTGATACAATCTTACGGTAGTGGAGAATCAATCGCAGACCTTGCTTGAATTCATTGCCTCACAACCACCTTTTTCGTCTAAACAACCACAGCAGGAGTAAAGCAATTGCTATCATCAACACCCAAACAGCTCCATAACCCCATTTGTAACCAAGTTCAGGGATGTATTCAAAATTCATCCCATAAATGCCAGCAATAAAGGTCAAGGGAATAAAGATGGACGACATGATGGTCAGTACCTTCATGATTTCGTTCATGCGGTTGCTTACAGAGTTCATGTACAAGTCCATGACACCCCCCAACAAGTCACGGTAGGTGTCCAAAGATTCGATTACTTGAATGGTATGGTCATAAATGTCCATTAAATACCGCTCGGTATCTTTGCGAATCAAATTGGATTCGCTCTTGATCAGCGCACTGATCGACTCTCTGAGTGGATTTACAGATTTTCTCAGCAAGATCAATTCTTTTCTTAGGTTCTGTAGTTTGTGTAAGGTACTTGTCTGTGGATTTTGCATGACTTCTTCTTCCAATTGTTCAATTTTATCGGCAAAAGAATCCAAGACGGGATAATAATTGTCTACGATGGTGTCTATAAAGCGGTAGAAGAGGTAATCCGCATGTTTTGAGCGTATTTTACCAAAGGAACTGCGCAGGCGTTCTCGCAATAAGTTGAATATGTCTTTCGGTTTTTCTTGAAAGGAGAGAATGTAATTTTTGCCCAATACAAAACTCACGTGTTCATATTCTATGCCTTTTTCTGTTTGTTGGTGAAACATTTTGATGGTAAAGAACAAGTGATTATCAAAATCTTCACTTTTTGGTCGCTGCTCTACATTCAACACATCTTCCAACAAGAGTGGATGCAAATTAAATTTTTTACCAACTTTATCAATAAGTTGAGTGTCATGCAATCCAATGATGTTGACCCAATTGACCCGATTTTCATTGTATTTTTCAATGCTCTCCTCATAATGGGTGGTGCGAATTTCTTCTAACTCCTTCTCTGTAAAACTGAATACCTCCGTTTCAATGATTTCTGATCGCTTATATCCTGTGTATACGAGCAAACCTGGCATTTCACCAATGGTTTGCTCAACTTGATCTTTTGCTACGAAACTTCTAAGGTTGACTTTCGGAATGATGTACTTAATTCGGTTTTTCATTGGGATTTTTATAAACGATCGTTCGGTAAGGAAAGGGAATCTCGATGCCTTCAGCATCAAACCGTTTCTTGATGGATTTGTACAAATCAGTTTTCATTACAAAACCATTGATGGGGTCGGCTGCCCAAATGTATGCACGCAGGTTTACTGAAGAATCGCCAAATCCAATCAAACGTGTAACAATTTGTGGTACACCGGCCTCGACTTCATTTTGTGTTCTGTTGTCTATACAAATAGGGTGTTTTAAGCCTTCTTCACGCATTATTTTCATGGCAAGCTCAACATCGCTGTCATAACTGATGCCCATTTCTAAAAACATACAGGTTTTGGCTTCATCTATCGAAGAGTTAAGTATGGTTTCAGCGCTCATGGTAGAGTTGGGGATGATGTAACGTTGGTTTCTAAAGCTACGGATAACTGTGTGTCGTATAGTGATGTTTTCTACGATCCCCCATTCCTGATCGCCGACTTTGATCACATCGTTTACCCTAAATGGTTTGAAGATGACAATGAATATGCCTCCAATGATGTTGGAAAAAGCTTGCTGAGAAGCAAAGCCGATGATGGCTGCGAAGATACCTGCACCGGCAAAGAGGGTGAGTCCTAAAGCTCGCAGCGAGGGGACCGTATAAAAAACAAGGATGGTTCCAAGAATGAAAAAGATAAAGTTGACCCCGTTTTTCAAAAACAGGTAATTGGTTTGGTCCTTAGTGCCTAGATGGTCGGATTTTTCAAAATGTCGCTTCAGAGCTCTGCGTGAAATTTTAGAGAGCACCACCACAATTAGCACAATCACAATGGCCGTTAAAAAGTATTTGGCATTGGAGTATATGGGATTTCCCTCATTTAACCAGTCTGCTATATCCATGTACAATGTATTCTTTAAGCTGTTAAATTTATAACATACTTATGGAATATATCCCAGCTTTAAGCATTAATAAGGGTGAATGAAAGATATTTTAGTTATGCACGCCCCAATTCATTCAAAAAGCTCGCATGACCGGCCAATGCTGCACTGAACTTTGGGGTATAATGGTAGGGAATACCGAATTCTTCTGCTGTTTTCTTGACGATTTTAGAGATGTCCTTGTAATGAACATGGCAGATGTTTGGGAACAAATGATGTTCAATCTGAAAATTTAAACCGCCAGCGTACCAGCTTAACACTGTATTGTCATTTGCAAAATTAGCAGTGGTCAGCATTTGATGTGTGGCGACATCGTTTTCCAATTCATTGTTTTCATTCATTGCTGGATAAGACGTTTCAGGCATTACATGCGCACATTGAAAGATCACACCTAAAGTTAAGCCAGCAACAAAATGCATGGCCAACCATCCCATGAGTATATGGTGCCAGGGAATATCAAACACTGCAATTGGCACTACAAAAAAGACAGCATAATAAATTACTTTTCGAATGAGCAATGCCGTCATTTCTTTGCTATAGCTTTTTCCTTGAGCTTTCAATAATCCCATTTTGTTGAATCGGTTCAGTTGTCCAAAATCTTTAAAGGTCGCCCAAATAAAGGTCATCAATCCATAAAAGAACCAGGCATAGAACGCTTGAAATCTAAAGAATGGCTTGGCCTCTTGGTTCGGAGAAAAGCGCATAACACCAGAAGGGCTGATGTCCTCATCGTATCCATCAACATTGGTGTAGGAGTGGTGCAATACATTGTGCTGTATTTTCCAATTGATGGTAGAACCAGCCACGAAATTCAAAGTGGCTTGACCAATAAAATCATTTAACTTTTTATTGTTGCTCAGGGATCCATGACAAGCATCGTGCATGATGCCCAAGCCCATGCCGGCGATAGCTACACCCATCAAAAGCCATAAGCCATAAAAGGTGATGAGGTTGAGGGAGATGCCATAAACTAAAATGAGTATAAATGGGACAATGTACAACAATGGCATAACAATAACCTTTGCCCACATACGGTAATCGCCCGTTTTGGATTTGTTGTGTGTTTTGAAATATTCATTGACACGTTTTCTAACGGTTGGGCCAAATCCTCCTTTTTCATGTGAAGAAAATTTGGGTGCTTGAAAAGTTGAATCCTGCATAAAATGAATTTGTTTGCAATATTAGAACAATCTTTTCTCAAAAAAGATGTCATTTGTCATCATTAATTCACGCAAGCATGTATATAACTACTATTAATCAGTCGATCTATTTCCCGTAATTGCTTTGAGACTCGCAGGATTGTAAATTATTCCTCTAGTATTTAGTTAGACAACTTCTACTCTCATTGCTTCAAAAAATAGATTTAATTAGGATTTTATGAAGTTTGGACATTGGCCAAATTGATTTTGTATGCAATGCCAACATTGGCGTTGTAGGTTTTTTTGGTCTAGTTTTTTTAAAGACTTGATAAATCATTGCCTTAGTTATTAATGAATTTAATGGTTTGTTTAGGAGTTGTCAAAAGTTAGAGAACAAGAAAGCTGGTTTGTTGTTACTCTAGAAATTATCCAATCTGTTGCTATGTTCGGAATCTTCAAGAAAAAAAGTCCCAAAGAGAAATTGTACGCACAATACAAAAAGCTCATGCAAGAGGCACATGCCCTCTCAACAAGCAACCGCTCACTAAGTGATCAAAAAACGGCCGAGGCCAATGAAGTGATGAAGCAAATAGAGGCCATACGGAGGCCTCCTAAAGGTCAATAAAAAATTCCCTATTCGTTTAGAGGTATTTCTAGAAGATTAAAGTAGAGTTGCTCAATCTTCATTGATCATCCATCACATTCCTTATTTTTACCCTAACTGTTGAGAATTTAATCCTGGTTACATAGATTAGAGGTGACTTAACCCATGAGATTTTTAAAGTCGTTCGCATTTAAGAATGCCATTTTTTATTTCTTCCTGTTCCTCTGTGGCATAGGAACCATAGGCTACCTCATCCTAAACCACAGTGCCAAACGAATCATAGAGACCACAAAGAATCAATTGGTGCACCGAGGAGATTTGGTTGAGGTGCAGTTAGAAGATTACATTCACGGTTTGGTCGATCAATTGCACTATTTGTCCAACAGTCCTGTCTTAAGGCACTATTTGAACGAAGGTGACCAACAATCATATCGCTTGTTGCTCGACAATTATATAAGTGTGATCGATGCGAACAAGGATTTTTCACAACTTCGCTTTCTAGAGTCTAAGCAAGGAAAAGAGGTGGTGCGAATCAATCAATCTGTTAAAGGAATTGAGGTAACTCCAGAACGTGAACTCCAGATAAAAGCAAATCGTCCCTATTTTACGGAGGCAATTGAATTGGACGCTTCGAACATTTACTTTTCACCCATCAACTTAAATCAAGAATTTGGCAAGATCAGCTTGCCAAAGACACCTACCTTGCGTTTAGCTAGCCCCATCTATTTGAATGGAAAGTTAAAAGGTGTCATTGTGATTAATACCGATCTAACAAAGCTTTTTTCTAGACTCGAACAAACTGTTGGACAAGATTTTAAATTGAGGATGCTCAATGAAGACGGACATTACCTCATGCACGAAAATAAGGACAAAACATTCACTTTTGAGTACGGAAAAACAGCTGAACATACAGATCATTCCATTGACAGTTTAATGCAAGCAGGTGTAGTTGATCGTACGGAAGACATCTTGTCCATTCATCGTTTTTCTAATCGGTCGATGAAGTATGATATCATTTATCAAATCATAGCTCCACGATCAACTTTAATGCAACCATACACGGATTGGTGGAAAAAGAGTGTGGGTTATATTCTGCTGACCGCCTTCTTTTTCTTATTGGTCGCATTTGCAGTATTGAGGCGACAGGCCTTGACCTTTAGAAAATTGACCAACCAAATGAAACAATTTTCAAGTGAACGTCAGTTTATAGAGTTGCCTCTAAAAAGGGACGATGAGATTGGAGAGCTCGCCAAGAGTTTTCAAGAGATGTCAGTCACCATCCGGAAACAGATAGCCTCCATTGAGAAGGAACGTAAAAACGCTCAAACCGCAGAGCATGAAAAATCTGAATTCATTGAGAACATTTCCCATGAAATACGCAATCCTCTGCAATCTATATTGGGATTAAGCACAATGCTAGAACAAAATAATCCACGACCCAACCAAATGGATATTTTAAAAAGCATACAGTTCAATACGGGCAATTTGGTAAGGCTAATGAACGATTTGTTAGATTATCAAAATGTCGCGAATGGAAAATACAAGGCGGAGAAACAGTGGACAAACATCGCTGAATTTATTCACGAGATAGTCATAGGGAATCAATACAGTGCAGCACAAAAGTCAATTCAGCTATCGAAGAAAGTAGCAGGTGAATTGAGTCGACTCGAGGTAAAAATAGACCGATTAAGAATCGCTCAAATTCTCAATAATTTAATTTCCAATGCAATTTCCAATACAGCAGTAAAGGGGAGCATCTCAGTCAGTGCTGAGCTAATTTCCAATGATGTGCAGTCAGTTAAGGTTGGATTTAAGGTTGTGGACGATGGGGTTGGGATGAGCGAAGAAGAATTGTCGATGATCAAGGAGCGCTATTTTACCAATAAAGCCAGCCAGAACGAACATTTGAATTTTGGTTTGGGCTTAACAATTGTCAATGAGTTGCTCCAACGCATGGACTCTGATTTAAGGGTAGATTCCAAAAAAGACATTGGCTCAACCTTTTATTTTACGCTTCAGTTAAGCTACAAGGAGAGCGATAAAAAAGAGTTTTTGGCTGAGGAAAAGAGAACCACTGAGCACTATCCAAACCCTCTAGTAATTGAGGATGATCCACAGATTTTGACTTTCTACAAGCATTTTTTTGACAGAAAAGAAGGGGTTTATCTTTCGTCACTGGAGGCATTGGATGCATTTGACGGCAGCAGTTTTAAATTGATCATTGCAGATAATCGAATCAAAGGAGAGCAACTATCGGATCACCTAGAAAAATTAAGTGAGTTTGCCTCAAAGAATGTGGCATTGATTGTTGCTACAGGTTCAATATCTGAGCTAAAAACAGTGATTGATGTGTTCCCAGATGCAATTGCACTTCAGAAACCTTTTGATCAACTCCAATTGCATCAATCAATCGCAATGGCACTCACCTTTGCCACTTATGGAAAAGCTCGCCTTGAGGTTATCAAAGCAGATTACGACTTTGTTCAAAGTAAATACACAAAAGCCATTGATTTGCTGATTAATGAATGGAAAACCTACAAGGGGCGTATAGCTGAATGTATTTCAAAAAGGGATGTAGACGAGTTTGAAGAAGTATTGCATAAGTTCAATACAACTTTACGCAGGCTAAAATTGGAAAGATTGGAAACATACCTAACAAAAGTGAAAACCTCCTTGAGGGATGAGAATATTAATCTTTCAAAAGTGCAAGAAGAAATTGAGCGGATTATGGACGACTACCTCAATTACATGCATTTGAATTAATGGGCTGCATCAAGAAATGCCTTAATGTCATGCTTGTACTTGGCACTTACAGGTATAGTGGTGTCTTTAAATTCTATTGCTTCTAAATTAATTCGTTGAATAAAACGAGTATTGATGATGTAGGAACGGTGACATCGTATAAACTCAGGCGGAAGTTTTGATTCGAGTTCGGTGAGTTTCGCGAGGGTCATTTTTTTGCCATCGATGGTGTAAAAGGTACAGTAATTGGATTCCGATTTGATGTATCGAATGCCATCAATGTTCAAAGGCAGCCAACTGTTCCCGTCCTTGATCATAATGGTCTTTCGATGATTGCCGTCAGTTTCTTGAGGAGTAGGCTCCGTCTCATTTGGCGAATTGATTTTCAAAACCGCTTTTTCAAATCGATCAAAGTCAAAGGGTTTTAGCAAATAATCAACAATTACATCGTAATCGTAAGATTCCGCAGCAAATTCAATGTTGGAGGTAATCATGATGACCTTACTGCTATCCTTCTTGATTTTTAATAAGTCCTTCCCTGTGATGCCGGGCATATTGTAGTCGAGAAAAAGTACATTGAAATCGCTGTTAGAAAGTAGTTTTAGGCCCTCAATTGGATCGTTGCAAGCAACGCAAAACTCAATTTGCTCAGACTTTTCTGCATAATGCATGACCAAATCAGTAATGAGTGGATCGTCGTCGATAATGAGTCCTTTAAGTTTTCTCAATTTTTTTCACCAAATATAATCGATGATTCACACATTAATTTCTGCAATTCACATAAATCTTCAGCAGCAAGCAAGGAATCTTAATAGTTTTAAAGTTCAATCAAGAGCTATGATTAAAAAGCAACATTTACTTCGCTATTCAATTGCCATCGTTTTTTTGCTTTTTGGCGGCTTGAAATTCTTCCCTCAATTGAGTCCTGCAGAAGCCATCTGCGCTGAGACTGTTCAAGCACTCACTTTTCATTTGTTTCCCAAAGTATTTTGTGTGTATGCATTGGCTATCTTAGAAGTATCTATCGGTTTGCTTTTGTTTTCAAATAAGCTTCTGAAAATCGGTATAGTACTCGCTGTGGCACATTTGCTATTTACGTTTTCTCCATTTTTACTTTCTCCTTCTCAGGTCATTGACCAAAGTGTGAACAGTTTCACCTTGTTGGGTCAATACATTGTAAAAAACATCATCGTCATCAGTGCATTGCTGATGATTTATCCTGTGAAGAAATCAAATCTTCAGTTCACTACTTCTAACTAATATTTACACCTTACTATGAAAATGATGAAGTTCAGATCGAGCAAATACGTTTTGTTTGCCGCATTTTTTGGATCACTAATCTTTTTGTCAAATTGTGCCGATATGGCCAAGACTGATGAAGAGGCTGTTACTAAGGAAGAGCCAAAGGGGGCAGACAATGTTGCCTACAAATGGGCTGGAATGGCATTGACTGCTACAGCTTATGACACAGAACGATTTAAACCAAGGCCAACAATTACTTCTCGCTACCTCGGCTTGATTTCTGTTGCCATGTTTGATGCATGGTCGCGATTCGATGAAAAAGCAACTCCTGTATATCTTGATGGAGTAGAAAGCCTGCCTAAAGAGGAACATACCCTTAAGAATAAAGAGATCGCCATCAGTTATGCGGCTTACAGAACCCTGAACGAATATTACTATACAGATGAGCCAATGTTCACGAAATTCATGAAAGAAGAGTTCGACCTTGACCCTATGGATACATCTTTAGATCCAACAACTGCCGTGGGTATTGGAAATCTAGCAGCAAAGGCTGTGATTGAGGCTAGAAAAGGAGATGGAGCTAACCAATACGGAGAGGAAGAAGGTTCAAATGGAGAAGCCTATTTTAATTATGTGGGCTACGAGCCAGTAAACTTGGCAGATACCAATGTTGACCCCAACCGATGGCAGCCCAAATACTTCTCTGACGGAGAAGGAGGAAAGTATGCTCCTGGTTGCTTAACACCTTTTTGGGATAAGGTAAAACCCATTGCCTTGAAATCAGCAGATCAGTTTCGTCCAGGTCCCCCACCAATGATTGGTTCTGAGCAACTTGAGGTAGAAGTGGAGGAAGTGATCGAATTGCAACGCAAGTTAACTGACTATCAAAAAGCCTTAGTGGAGTTCATGCGCGATGGTCCCCAATCTGTTCAACAAGCAGGGCATTGGTTAAAATTCGCACAAGATGTATCAAGACGAGACATGCATACCTTGGACGAAGATGTGAAAATGTACTTCTACAACCAAGTCGTGGCCATGGACGGTTTTATTGCCTCTTGGGATTCTAAAATGTTTTACGATTATGCACGTCCATTTGCCTTGGTTCACGAATATTACGAAGACAAGAAAATCGAAGCATGGGGTGGTGAAGGCAAAGGAATGATAGAGATGGATGGAAAAGAATGGAGACCATATTCTCCAGAAACCTTTTTATGCCCTCCTTTTCCAAGTTATGTTTCAGGGCACAGTACCATTAGTGGGGGGTGCGCAGAAGCCTTGAAACTATGGACTGGCAGCGATGAGTTCGGTTCCGTCGCTACCATGGTCGCAGGCGCATTGACAGAACCTGACAATTTGGGCGACACTGTGACACTTGAATTTCCCACCTTTACGGAGACCGCAGAAATGGCCGGCATCTCCAGAGTGCTCGGAGGCTATCACATTCAAGCAGACAATGTAGCAGGATTGGAGCTGGGCAGAGATGTTGCCAAGGAGGTATGGAAATTTTACAAAAAACATGTAGGTGAAGAGTAAAATTTAATATTCAGCGTTTTAAGTTCTACATTCAGCCCCTTTGGTACACCAAAGGGGCTGAATTTTTGTATATTACCAGATGTTTTTATGAAAACAAGCATTTTGAATAAAGAGTATCAGAATTCCTATGCGTAAACTATTCAAATTCCTCTTCAGGGTCATATTTACACTTGTATCACTAGTTCTATTGGGAGCAATAGGTGTGTACATTTTTGTCAAGACAGCTCCTCAATTTGGTCAAGTACCTGAAGGCAAAGATTTGGAACGCATTCAACAATCAGAACATTATAAAGAAGGACAATTTGTCAATCTAATGGAAACCCAGATCGCAACGGTTGATGACATGCTTTCGGTTTTGCCAGATTATTTCTCCTTAGAAAATGGAAGCCCTACAGATACATTGCCAGCCAATTTTAGTGCGCTCTTATCTCCATTGGATAGCGGTGTTTTCATTACATGGTTTGGACATTCAGCTTTTTTGATTGAAATGGAAGGCCAACGCATCTTGATTGATCCTATGTTTGGTACCGCAGCAGCACCGGTGTCATTTGGTGCCAAAAGATTTCCATATCAGGAAGAAATTCCGATTGAGCAGATAAAAAACATTGATGCAGTAATTATTTCACACGACCATTACGATCATTTGGATTATTCAAGCATTTTAGCACTCAAAGCTGAGGTGAAGAGGTATTACACTCCATTAGGTGTAGGATCTCATTTAAAACACTGGGGAGTTGATAATGACAAAATCACTGAACTCGATTGGTGGAAAACGGCAAGGTTTAAAGGGATTGAAGTGGTGGCTTGTCCTTCACGTCATTTTTCTGGTAGAGGCTTGAGCGATCAATTTGCCACACAATGGGCAAGTTTTGTAATCAAGGGAAAGCAATCGACACTCTATTTTAGTGGAGATGGAGGATATGGACCCCACTTTAAGGAAATAGGTGAACGGTTTGGGCCATTTGATTTTGCCATGATGGAATGTGGTCAATACAATGAAGCTTGGGGTAACATTCATATGATGCCTGAGGAGAGTGTTCAAGCCGGAATCGATCTACAAGGCAAAGTGTTGATGCCCATACATTGGGGTGCTTTTGAACTTGCTGTGCATCCCTGGACTGAACCCATTGAACGTTTTCAAAAAGCGGCTGAACAAAAGGGGGCTACTTTTATTCAACCGCAAATAGGTCAACGATTTGACATTCAGCGATTGCCCATGACCACACAATGGTGGAGGTTCAATTGATTACTCAGAGAGGAGTTCATTCAATTTTTTTAAGAAATT
>PAVT01000028.1 GCA_002713165.1 Verrucomicrobiota bacterium | reverse complement strand
CTGTGAGGTTAGTTTCTTTGCCGAAAAAATCTTGTTTGAAGTCAATTTCTCCTTCTTCTGTTTTGGGGACATTATTGAAATCAAGACTGCTTACTTTAAATGTTTCACCTGCTCCTTCAGCATCTGAACCAGTGATGATGGGCGTATGTATGTTGTAAAATCCTCTCGCATTAAAATAGTCATGAATTCCAAAAATAACCGCATGTCTTACCCTGTTAATCGCACTAAAGGTGTTGGTTCTAAACCTAAGGTGAGCAATTTCTCTCAAAAATTCCAAAGAGTGTTTCTTAGGCTGCAAAGGGTACTCATCTGGGGATGCAGTGCCAAGTACTTCAATATTGTGTGCATTAATTTCAAAGCTTTGTCCGCTTCCCTGTGAAGCCAACAATTCTCCTTGGACAGCAATGCATGCGCCTGTGTGAACGGACTCAAGCACTTCCGCATCGATTTTCTGAAAGTCCACCACTACTTGAATGTTCTGGATGGTAGATCCGTCATTCAAGGCAATAAAGGAAACATTTTTACTGCCTCTTTTAGTCCTAACCCAACCTTTTACATCAATGGATTGGTTCATTTCTCCTTCCTTCAGGAGGTGCTTAATCTCGCTTCTTTTCATGGCACAGTTTGTTGCGATTTTGAATCTACAAAGGAAAGTTTTTAAGCGCAATTTTTGTCATGTGCCAGCTCAATTATTTAGTTCTTGTGTCCCTATCATTCTCTTTTATTGCTGTTTTCTATTAAAAAATACACAATGGAAACAAATAAATTAAAATTTGTTTCCATTGTGTCAAAAGTTTTTACATTTGCGCCGCAATGAAAACAAAAGAAAAAGAAGTATTGTTAAAGGCTACAGAATTATTTGCACGGTTTGGCATTAAAAGTATGACCATGGATGATGTGGCACACCAATTGGGAATTTCTAAAAAAACATTGTACCAATACGTGTCGAATAAAAAAGAATTGGTCAAAAAATGCATACAAGAGCACATTGATTCTGAAGAATGCATGGCAAAGGAATTTTTAGGACAAAGTGAAAATGCCATTGATGAATTAATGGCCATGACAAAATTGGTAAGCACTCAAATGAAAGAGATGCATCCATCAGTAATTTTTGATTTAAAAAAATACCATTTTGAGGCATTTCAACAACTTACTCAACACAGAGATGAATTCATTTACAATCACATTAAATGCAATTTGAAAGAAGGGGTGAAATCTGGCTTGTATCGTAACAACATTAATCCAGACATACTAGCTAGATTGTATATTTCTATGGTGAATGTTATCATGGATCCTGTGCAGACAGATTTGTCCTCTTTCAATAATGCAGACATATACAATGAAATGATTCGTTATCATGTCAGAGGAATTGCCAGTGCTGAAGGAAGGAAATACCTCAAAGAAAAATTTAATCAAGACAGTTAAAATGAAACAAAAACAATTAATTGCATTTATTCTTATCTGCAATCTTGCCTTTGCTATGATAGCGCAAGAAAATAATTCTAAAAGCTATTCGCTGGAAGCGGCAAAAGCCTACGCCATCGAGCATGCATATCAGCAGCAGATTGCCGCTTTAGATGTAGAGAAAGCGCAAAGTAAAGTCAATGAAACCATTGCTATAGGCTTGCCTCAAGTTAGTGGTTCGGTGGGATATAAAAATAATATTGAAATTCCTGCAATAGCTGTGCCAGCAGAATTTTTTCCAAATGGCGTTCCTGGTGAAATTGCAACGGTGCGTTTTGATTCGGATCAATCTATGGGTGCAACTATAACTGCGAGTCAACTTATTTTTGATGGCTCTTACCTTGTTGGTTTACAGGCGACAAAGGTGTATTTGGAATTGTCTAAAAACGATGAAGAAAAGTCATTGATTGAGTTGAAAAGATTGGTCACTCAGGCCTACGGTAATGTGTTGGTTGCTGAAAAAAATGTAGAAATCCTGAAGAAAAACCAAAAAAACCTTGACGCCATTGCCTTTGAATCCGAGGAAATTTATAAAAATGGATTGATCGAAGAACAAGACCGAGATCAAGCAAAATTGAATTATAAAAGCATTACCAATCAATATGAGAATGCTGGAAGGCAGTTGGAAGTAGCCAAGAATCAATTAAAATTCATTATGGGTTTATCCATTGAAAGCGATATAGTGTTGAGTGATGATTTGGAAGCGATTACCAAAACTTCTATGGGCTCAGAGTTTGCACAAAAAGAATTTATCATTGACAATCACATAGAATACAAATCAATATTAACTCAAGAAAAGGCAACCGACCTTGTGACCAAGCAACAGAAGTCAGTTTATCTGCCAAAACTATCGGCTTTTTACACTTATCAGCAAAATTCATACGCGAATGATTTTAGTTTTTTTAGAGATGCAGATTGGATCGCTGGGCAATTTTTCGGAATAAACTTGAATGTTCCCATTTTCACAAGTTTTGGAAATAAAAACAGGGTGCAACAGGCAAAAATTGACAATCAGAAGGTTAAGATTGCCAAGCTACAAATTGAACAGAATTTGAAAATTCAAGCTGAGAATGCAAAATCTGCATACATCTTCGCCTTGAATCAATATGAGACAAACAATGAAAATTTAGCACTTGCTGAAAGCATTTACGACAAAGTAAAAGAGAAATACGAGGAGGGATTGAACAGTAGTCTAGAATTAACTACAGCAAACAATCAGCTGTTGAACGCACAACAGTCATATATTCAAGCATCATTTCAACTCATCGATTCAAAAGTAAAATTAGACCAAGCATTAAACAATTTTTAAACATGAAAACGCGCATTAAACTCAGTAGCATTACCTTGCTTTTACTCACAATTTCCGCTTGTGGTGGTGGAGAAGAAAACCTAGATGTAGACACTGTATTAGCATCCAAGGACTTTGCGCAAATTGAGGTACTTACCACTAAACTCAATGCTGAAAAATTAGCCATTGAAGAAGATATAAATCGATTGATGGAATTAGCAGGACAATTAGACTCAAATAAAAAACTGCCTTTGATTACTGCGCTCTCCTTGAATCCACAGAAGTTTCAGCACTATGTTGAAATTCAGGGAGATGTAATGACAGATCAAAATATCTTGGTATTTCCGGAATACCAAGGAATACTTAAAAAAGTCAATGTAAAAATGGGCGATCGCCTCCAAAGCGGTCAAACAATTGGCCTAATAGATGACGGTGGGCTAAAAGAATCGATAGATGCTCAAAAGTCACGTGTTGACTTGGCAAAAACCACTTTTGAACGTAGAGAAAGATTGTGGAAGAAAGACATTGGATCTGAAATCCAATATCTTGCAGCCAAATCTGATTACGAGAGTGCACAGAAAAGCATGGAAAATATGCAAGCTCAATTAGCAAAAGCAGCCATTACTGCACCTTATTCGGGCATAGTTGATGAAGTATTGACTGATGAAGGACAACTTGTAGCTCCAGGTCAGACGCCAATAGTGCGTTTGGTCAATTTAGATGAAATGTATGTGGAAGCGGACGTGCCAGAAAGTTATTTGGCGACTGTCACACAAAACAAAACAGTCATTGTGCATTTCCCTGTTTTGGATACAAGCATTGAAGCTAGTGTAAATAAAACCTCAAATTACATTAATCCAGACAACAGAACATTTAGAATTGAGGTGGAATTGCCAGAAACAAATTTGGCAGTAAAACCTAACCTAATGGCAAAGCTAAAAGTCAATGATTACACCAATGAAAAATCAATCTTGATACCTCAAAACTTGATTTCTGAAAATGCTTCAGGAGATCAGTATGTATATGTCATTAGCAATGATGGGGGCAAAATGATTGCGCACAAAACAATTATCTCTACTGGCCTTCAGCAAAACGATTATGTTGAAGTGACAAGGGGCTTAAAAGAAGGCGATTTGATTGTAGAGGAAGGAGCTAGAACAGTCAAAGATGGGCAAGAGGTAAAAATCATCAAATAAATAAGGATGGGTAAGCAACAAAAAGCAAGCAACAAGGAATTTTTATTTTCCTCTTGGGCAGTAGACAATCCTAAGATAGTCTATGTCATGATGGCCATTATACTATTCGTGGGGATATCGGCCTATGTCAATATGCCTCGAGAAAATTTTCCTGAAATAAAGAAGACTAAAATATATGTCAGCACGCCCTTTCCTGGAAACACGGCAGAAGATATTGAGCGATTGATTATAGATCCACTTGAGGATGAGTTGAACAATGTTTCCAATGTTGTGGAGGTGTTGTCTACTTCGCAAGAAGACTATGGAATCATTACAATTGAGTTCGACGAAGACATTTCTGTAGAACAGGCAAAGTCGAAAGTAACAGATGAGGTGGATGGGGTAAAAGCGAGTGAAGATTGGCCAACCTTTAATGGTGCCAAAGTAGAACCCAACGTCTTCGATCTTAACATTTCTGAAGAAACACCCATTGTCAACATTAACATCAAAGGAGACTACACTGTAGAAAAACTCAAAGAATTTGCGGAATACCTAGAAGATAAAATTGAAGACTTGCCAGAAATCAAACAAGCCGACATTCGTGGAGCCCAAGAAAAGGAAGTAGAAGTCGCTGTTGATGTCTACAAAATGATGGCTGCCAAAGTGAGTTTTAATGACATTGTTGGCGCCATCAATCGTGGAAATGTAACGATGTCTGCAGGAAACATGATCAGCAGTGGGCAACGAAGGACAATCAGAATTTTAGGGGAAGTAGAGCGCCCTACAGATTTGGAAACCTTTGTTGTGAAGGCAGAAAATGGCGCAGCAGTTTACCTTAAAGACATTGCTAAAGTTTCTTTTAAAGAAGAGGATAAAACTACTTATGCTAGAGAATGGGGAGACAATGTGGTGATGTTGGACATCAAAAAACGTGCAGGCAAAAACATGGTAGAGGCGATTGAAAAGGTAAACCTAATAATTGCAGATGCCCAAGCGAATGTTTTCCCTACGGATTTAAGTATTTCAACTGCCAATGATCAATCGGCTAAGACCATCAATCAAGTAAACGATTTGGTGAATAACATCATCTTCGGGATCATTCTTGTAGTTACGGTCCTGATGTTTTTCTTAGGTTTTCGAAATGCCTTGTTTGTGGGCTTTGCGATCCCAATGTCCATGTTTATGTCCTTTATGATATTGCAAACCTTAGGATACACTATGAATACAGTGGTGCTTTTTGCTTTAGTGATGGGATTGGGTATGCTGGTAGACAATGGAATTGTGGTGGTAGAAAATGTATACCGTTTAATGAGTGAGGGGATGCCTCGCAAGAAGGCTGTAAAAAAAGGTATTGGAGAGATTGCCTTTCCGATCATTATTTCTACAGCCACAACGGTCGCTGCATTCTTGCCATTGGGCTTTTGGCCTGGGGTAATGGGTGAGTTCATGATATACTTCCCAATCACTTTATCTATTGTATTGGGATCTTCCTTATTCGTGGCCATATTTTTCAACTCAATGTTGGTGTCAAAATTTATGACCGTTGAGGACAAAGAAATGCCTTTTAAAAAAATCATAAGAAATACGATCATACTTGTTGGCTTCGGTTTGTTTATTTTCTTTGTAGGTGGCGATATACGCGGCTTGGGTTCTTTGATGGTATTTATGGCCATTCTATTATGGGCATATCGACTTTTTATTCGATCATGGGCAGATACGTTTCAAAATGTGGCTTTGCCAAAATTTGAAAATTGGTATGAACAACGTTTGATAAAAGCGCTAAAAGGGCGGAATGCATATTTTTATTTTGGAGGTACATTCATAGGACTTTTTGTGACTTTGTTTATGTTTGGTGGCTCATTAGGCTCTGGACGAACGAAAGTTGAGTTTTTTCCGGACAACAAGCCAAATCAGATCATCGTTTATATTGAATATCCTCAAGGAACAGACATCCAAAAAACAAATGAGATTACAGCCTCAATTGAAAAACGGGTTTACGATGTGCTGAACGACCCTCAATACATAGATGACGAGTATAATTTTATGACCGAGTCGGCAGTTTCTCAAGTAGGAGAGGGTGCGGGAAACCCCTTTACAGATGGCGCTTCTGCTGCTGAGATGCCACACAGAGGGAAGATTACAGCAACCATGCGAGAATACAAATACCGCAGAGGCTTGGACAGTGAAGCCTTGCGTATGAAAGTGCAAGAGGCTTTGAAAAACATTTATCCAGGTGTTTCTATTTCTGTTGAGAAAGACCCTGTGGGGCCACCTGTTGGTTACCCTGTGAACATTGAAGTATCAGGGAAAGACTATCAAGAGCTCATCAATGCAGCAGAAGACATGCGTAATTTTATCAACAGTAAAAATGTTGCGGGCATAGAGGAATTGAAGATCGATGTAAACAAAGGCAAACCTGCTATGGAAGTGATCATTGATCGTGAAAAGGCCGGGGAACTGGGTGTTTCGGCGGGACAAATCGGTGAGCAATTGCGCAACTCCATTTTTGGGGTGAAAGGTGGAGTTTACAAAGAAGATGGAGAAGATTATGACATCTATGTGCGCTTTGATGAAGAGAATCGCTACAATACAAACTCTGTTTTTAATCAGAACATTGTCTTTAGAGATCAGGCTAGCGGGAAAATAAAGGAGATTCCAGTGTCTGCGGTAGCTCGACAAAAAAACACATCTTCATTTAGTGCCATTAAGCATATAGATTTAAAAAGAGTAGTGACGGTTTATTCTGGCGTAATTCCCGGTGCCAACGCAAATGAGATTGTAAATCAACTTAAAGTTGAAATGATGGACTTTGACATGCCCAAGGGTGTTGAATATGCATTTACAGGTGAAATTGAAGAGCAAGGCAAACAAATGGCTTTCTTGCTCTCTGCATTGGCAACTGGCTTGGGATTGATCATGTTGCTATTGGTTTTCCAATTTAGCTCAATTTCCAAACCCACAATCATCATGACGGCGATCTTCTTGAGCTTTATCGGTGTATTCTTAGGATTGATCCTTACAGGATGGAACTTTGTCATCATGATGACCATGATGGGGATTATTTCTCTGGCTGGGATTGTCGTGAACAATGGGGTAGTTCTTTTGGATTACACCCAACTTCTGATTGACCGAAAGAAAGAAGAGCAAAACTTGGAAGAAGATGATTTGCCGAGGCGAGAAGATGTATTGGAAGCTATTATTAAAGGAGGAAAAGCAAGATTGCGACCGGTTATATTGACGGCGATTACAACTGTGTTAGGATTGATTCCATTGGCCATAGGACTAAACATCGATTTCTTCTCTCTTTTTTCAGAGTTTGATCCCAAGATATACTTTGGTGGAGACAATGTGATCTTTTGGGGTCCTTTGGCATGGACAGTTATTTTTGGATTGACTTTCGCCACCTTCCTAACTTTAATCGTAGTTCCAGTAATGAACCTGATAGTTTGGAACATTAAGTATAGACTAGCCAAATAAGAAAATGATCAGTTGTTGTCTTTGGACAGCAACTGATCCACTTCTTCCAACTGTTGGTACCAATCCTCTCCATATTTACGAACGAGGGGAGTTTTCAAAAATTGATACACTTTGACTTTTAACTCTTTGCCAAGTTTACACGCTGGGCTACAAATGTCCCATTGATTGTAATTTAAGGCATCATGATCGTGTAATTTGCTGATGCGAATGGGGTATAAGTGGCATGAAATGGGTTTTAATAGGCTAGTTTTTCCGGCATTATGGGCTAACTCTATGCCACATTTTGCGGTTCCGTTCTCCTCAAATACGGTAAATGCACACTCTTTGCCCTCATTTAATGGGGTAACATAATCCCCATCTTGGTCCACAATAAAAACCCCAGTTTCTCTAATGCGTTGCCGACTTTTTACCGGGATGAGCGGAAGTATCTGTTCCACCTCTGCTTCTAGCCGATCAATTTCCGCCATAGTCAAGGGGGCACCAGAGTCACCTTCTACACAACATGCACCTTTACAAGCACTTAAATTGCAGACAAAGTCCTCTTCAAATAAAGATTCAGACAAAAGAGTTTGCTCAATTTGTATCACCTTTCAAAGCTACAAAATCTCATATAACCATTGCTTTTTCTCTAAAAACGCCCCAATATCTTCGACAAAAAAGGCTGTTTTCCACAAAATGCATGTTAAAATATTTTTTTTGCCATTGTTTTTATTTTCTAAGGCAAGCAGAAAACAACATAATATACTGATATTCTGATGCAAAAAGGCTTGATTTGCGCCATTCAAGAACGTTAGATGGGGACCTTATAAAAAGCGGATTTTCCTCAGTTATTTTGGATAGACTGCTTTTTTTATCTACGTTTGGGGCACCGTAACTAAAAACAAAAACAAACTAAAATGAAAAAGAAAGTTTTATTAATTGCTGCGCTGTTTACAGCAGGCATTTCATTCACGCAAGCACAAATGACTTCAAAGAAAGGTACTCCTATTCTTCCTGAAGCTGGTGACTATGCACTCGGTTTTGACGCATCAAGCTTAACAGGCTATGCAGGAAACCTATTAAATGGTGGATCAAATGGAAGTTTGCAACCTCTAGGTCTTGCTGTTGGAGCAACTACCATTACTGGAAAGTACTTCGTAGATGCAAACAAAGCCTATAGAGGTTTGATACGCATTGGTTATGCATCAGAAAACGATAGATTTATAGTTGGAGATGCAACTTCTGCTGATCCAGATGCAACTGTAGAAAATAATCTAAAATCGAGCTCTTTAAACGTTACTGTTGGTGGCGGCATTGAAATGCGTCGTGGTCAAGGAAGATTACAAGGTGTTTATGGGCCTATGGCAATGATAACTTTTGGTTCTGGACTTGATACGACTGCAGAATACGGAAATGCACTAGCTGATTTAACCCCAGCTCCGGGTAATTTCCGTCAAACGGAAACAAATTCTGGGGGTACTTTTACTATCGCTGTTGGAGGTTTTGCAGGTGTTGAATACTTCTTCGCTCCAAAGATGTCAATCGGTGGAGAGATTATGTGGACTATCAATTATACCAGTCAGGGTGATGGTGAAGAAACTTTTGAAGTATGGAATGGCACTTCTGTGGATGAACGAAAGCAAGAAGCAGGTGGATTTTCTTCTTTCAATGTTGGAACTACACCAATGGCTAACATAAATATAAACTTCCACTTCTAGTAGTATACATTAGAAAGGAAGTCTACGGTAAAAAGCCTCCGCATTGCGGAGGTTTTTTTATGCCCAAAAACGAATAAAATTCATTGCGTATACTACATTTGCGGCATGGCAGATCAAGACGAGCAACTCAAAAAAATCATAGCCCATGCCAAAGAGTATGGCTTTGTTTATCCTTCATCAGAAATATATGACGGACTCAGTGCTACCTATGACTACGGCCCTTTAGGGAGTGAGCTGAAAAACAACATCAAAAGTTTTTGGTGGAAGTCCATGGTACAATACCATGAGAATGTAGTTGGCATAGATGCCGCAATATTCATGCACCCCAAAACGTGGAAAGCATCAGGGCACATCGACGCCTTTAACGATCCTTTGATTGACAATAAAGACTCTAAAAAGCGTTACCGTGCTGATGTCTTGGTTGAAGAATGGGTACAGAAGATTGAAAAGAAAATTCAAAAAGAAGTCGATAAAGCTGCAAAGCGTTTTGGTGATGCTTTTGATGAAACGCAATTTCGTAACACGAACGATAGAGTGCTAGCTAACCTAGAAAAAATTGATGGGGCCAATGAACGTTTTAAAACAGCCATGGAACAAAATGACTTGGCTGACATTAAACAATTGATCATAGACTTAGACATTGCGGATCCTCTTAGTGGTTCAAAGAATTGGACAGATGTGCGACAGTTTAATTTAATGTTCAGCACAGAAATGGGTTCAACTGCTGAAGGTGCGGATACAGTTTATTTAAGACCAGAAACTGCTCAAGGGATCTTTGTGAATTTTTTGAATGTACAGAAGACCGCTCGGATGAAAATTCCTTTTGGTATAGCGCAAATAGGAAAAGCTTTTCGGAATGAGATCATTGCACGACAATTCATTTTTCGCATGCGTGAGTTTGAACAGATGGAAATGCAATTTTTTGTTCGGCCAGGAGAAGAATTGGAATGGTATGAAAAATGGAAAAAGGAACGTTTAAAGTGGCACCATGCAATTGGCATCGCAAAAGAACGATACCGTTTTCACGACCATACCAATTTGGCGCATTATGCCAATGCTGCCACAGACATAGAGTATGAATTTCCGTTTGGCTTTAAAGAATTAGAGGGCATCCATTCCCGAACTGACTTTGACTTGAAAAAGCATCAAGAATTTTCAGGAAAAAAATTGCAGTATTTCGATCCTGAAATTGGAGAGAATTATGTGCCTTATGTGGTTGAAACTTCAATAGGTTTAGACCGCATGTTTCTTGCTGTATTGTCCCATTCTTATGGACAAGAAACACTTGAAGATGGTTCTCAACGTATGGTAATGCGCATTCCTCATTTCTTAGCGCCTTATAAAGTAGCTGTTTTGCCATTGCTCAAAAAGGACGGATTGCCGGAGAAAGCGCGTGAAGTTTTGGGTGAGTTGAAGTTCGATTACAACTGCCAATACGATGAAAAGGATGCTATAGGAAAACGCTATCGACGGCAAGATGCCATTGGCACTCCTTTTTGTATTACAGTGGACCACCAAAGTCTTGAGGACAATACCGTCACACTCAGAGACCGAGACAGCATGCAACAAGAAAGAGTTTCAATTGCGGTATTGCAACAATTGTTACGAGAGAAAGTAACTGCACCTAAACTGAATTAATTCGCTTCAAGAATCTGAAACAATTCATCCAATTTTGGTGTGAGTATTATTTCTGTTCTTCTATTTTTACTGCGACCTTCAGCGGTATCGTTGCTTGCCAATGGAGCATGATCAGCACGTCCGGCAGCAGACAATCTTTGCGCATCAATTTTGCTATTCCCCAAGATTATTTTAACCACCGAGGTTGCTCTTTTGACACTTAGGTCCCAATTGTCTTTCAATGCGCCTGATCCATTGTATGGGACATTATCTGTATGTCCTTCTACCAAGATATTCACCTCAGCATTATTTGCCAAGACATCTCCCAATTTCTGAAGTACTTCCTTTCCTTTTTTGTCGACATTATAACTGCCAGAAGCAAACAATAAACTCTCATCCAAGGAAACATAAACTTTTCCATTTTTCTGTTCAATACTTAGGCCTTCGTTCTCAAAACCCAACAAGGCATTTTGAACTTTGGCTTTTAAGGCATTTACACTCGAGTCCTTTCTGCTTAGAATCGCTTCCAATTCTTCAACGCGCTTTGCGCGTTCGTCCAATTCACTCGTTAATTTTTCTAGGTTTATTTGCTTGTCTTTCAGGGTTAACCTAGCTTGCTCTAAAGCGTCAGACTGCTTTTGAAGGTCTGCTTGTGATTGCTGCAAGCTGCCAAACAATTTGGAGGTTTCTGCTTGATTTCCTTCCAAGAGTTCCTTATTCTTTTTAAGCAACAATTCATAGGTGTCATTCAACTGATCATAATTCTTTGTCATCAAACGCAATGAGCGTCCTTGCACAGTAGTATCTCTTTTAAGCGCATCATGACGTTTGCTCAAGTCCTCGAACTTCTCGTTAACCTCAGTGAATTGCTCATCAAGTTTTCTATTTTCTTCCTTCAAGGCAGCGCGTTGCTCCTCACAGATTTCCTTTTTTTCCTTTATTTCTTCCACTTTTTTCATGGGAACACATGCTTGTTGCAACAGAAATGTGAGTAAAATCAAAGGAAAGAGGGTTCTTAAATATTTCATCTCAGTATGGTTTGTACTACAATAGTAAGCAGTTTTATTGCCTTGACTAGCGCTCATAGGCGAACTTTTAAACAGAAAGCTATTGAAACTATCCGTCGATTTCGAGAAGTATTGGACAATGATCAGAATGTTTAGCTTCAGGCAAAATTGTCGCTCTACTCATTCGGTCCTTCAACGGTTCACTTACCATGTGATAATCGATGCGCCAACCCAAATTTTTTGCACGAGCATTCGCACGATAACTCCACCAGCTATATTGATGTGGCAACTCATTGAATGCACGAAATGAATCAATAAAACCAGATGCTATGAACTGACTTACCCATGCTCGTTCTTCTGGCAGGAAGCCTGAAGTCTTAGCATTTCGAGTTGGGTTATGAATGTCTATGGCTTTGTGGCAGATGTTGTAATCTCCACTGATGATCAATTTTGGGAAATCTTTTTTAAGCGTGTCAATGTAAGCTTGAAAATCATCCAACCATGTCATTTTAAAGGCTTGACGTTCATCTCCACTAGATCCAGAGGGCATGTATACACTCATCACCGAATAATCTTCAAAATCTAAACGGATGACTCTACCTTCTTTGTCGTATTTATCAATACCACAACCGTATTCTACATGAACAGCTTTCTTTTTACTCCATATAGCAACACCGCTATAACCTTTTTTCTCTGCAGGATACCAATAATGGTGATAATCTAAAGATTCAAGAAAGGTAGGCTCTAGTTGTTCTGGCATGGCCTTGATCTCTTGCAAACACAGCACATCTGGTTGAGCAGCATTTACCCAATCCATAAATCCTTTTTTCAAGGCGGCTCTTATGCCATTGACATTGTAAGAAATAATTCGCTTCATTCTGTATCTTTAAATTTGGCTTGTACCGATAAAATTAAGCTATTGCGTTAGCATGTTCATCCACTAAAACGACATTCTTGACGTTTGTCTGGTATTCACAAACTGTATTGCACCTTTGAGGCAGGTATTCATTGTTTTTTTTCTTTTTATCTCTTTTGTATCTCTTGGACAAACCCTCTCTAATTGGCGGTCCAAAAAAGTTGAGGTGAAGACGGATACCCTCCTACTTGACAGCTTGAGCATTGTTCCGAGTAGCTTCCTTGTCAAGGATGCAAAAGGTGAATTTTTACCCAAGGAGGATTTCAGCCTAAATTTTTCAGAGGCGAAACTTATCTTGGATAGAAAATACCTAGGGCAGACAATAAGCATAGAATATCGTCTTTTTCCACTTTCTTTTGCAACTCCTTATGCGCACAAAACCACTGATCAACTAGAGCCCAATGATCCAGGCTTATACAAGTATTTCACCATAAAAAAAGAAGCACCAAAAACAGACCCTTTTGCTGTCAGTGGTCTAAATAAAAATGGCAGTGTTTCACGCGGTGTCAATTTTGGAAATAGTCAAGACCTCTCCGTGAACTCAAACCTAGATCTTCAATTGTCAGGTAGAATTACAGAAGAAATCAATATTCAAGCGGCGATTAGCGACAACAATATTCCCATACAAGCTGATGGAAATACGCTTCAACTTCAAGAATTTGATCGAGTATTCATGCGTTTGTACAACGACAAATCTAGTCTCATTGCAGGAGATTTTTTGATCAGTCGTCCAAACAGCTATTTCATGAATTTCAACAAGAAAGTACAAGGCGGAGGTTTCAGTACTGAGTTTGTAACTCATCAAGCAGAGAAGGCGGAAGACTTCGGAATCCTTAAATCATCGGTCAATGGTGCAATCTCAAGAGGGAAATTCGCGCGTAACATTGTTCCTGGTATAGAAGGAAATCAAGGACCATATCGCTTACAAGGAGACGAAGGCGAAAGTTTCATCATCATACTTTCAGGAACAGAACGTGTTTATGTCAATGGAAAATTGAAAAAGAGAGGACAAGACTATGATTATGTCATCGACTACAATACCGCTGAATTGACATTCACTCCCAATCAAATCATCAACAAAGACCTTCGGATAGTGGTGGAATTTCAATATGCTGATCAAAACTATGCACGCTCTGTATTTTTCATAGAAAATGAGTTTAAAAAGAAACAGTTAGAATTAAATTTTAACATTTACTCTGAACAAGACAGCAAAAATCAACCGCTACAGCAAGAGTTAACAGATGCGGAAAAGAGGGTGCTCACCGAGGCAGGAGACGATTTAGACAATGCTATTATCAGTGGCATTGATACTGCCGGTTTCGATAATGATCAGGTGCGCTACAAGTTAATTGACACCCTTGGATTTAAAAATGTATTGGTGTTTTCAAAAAATCCCGATGAGGCCATTTATGCTGCACGTTTTTCTTTGGTGGGCGAAGGCAATGGCAATTACCGACAAATACGAAGTGATGCCAACGGGAGAGTGTTTGAGTTTATTCCACCTGTTAATGGTCAGGCACAAGGGAATTTTGAGCCTGTCATTAGACTGATTAGTCCAAAAAAGAGACAAATGATTACCATGGGAGGGAAGTATGCGTGGGGGCCACAAACCTCCATCAATTTTGAAGGGGCCATGACCAACAACGACCTCAATACATTTTCAAGGGCAAATTCAAAAGACAACCAATCGTATGGATTCTTATTTGAATTAAATAACGAACAGCGTATAGGAAAGAAGCAAACCACTAAGTGGAAAAACCAGCTATTTTATGAGCAGAGAGGACGAGACTTTCAATTCATAGAGCGATATAGAAGTGTAGAATTTGATCGAGATTGGAACATTCGCGGACTTAATCTTATGGGCAATGAATACCTTATTCGAGCCAAAACTGGGCTAAGGTCGAATGAGAATT
>PAVT01000027.1 GCA_002713165.1 Verrucomicrobiota bacterium | reverse complement strand
CAATGGGAAAAGAGGATAGGGAGCAGGTGGAGAATGACTTTTTCGAATCGCTTAGAGTGGATAATGGATGATGCATTGTTTATGCTACCTAGTGCATCCTTGGAATATCAGCAAGACAAAGAGCACGATTGGACAGCCTTTGTGAAAGTAGCGAGAAATGTAAAGTACCCTTCAATCAATGATTTGTATTGGTCTTTCGGAGGAAATGAAAACTTGCGCGCTGAATTGAGTGAGGGCCTTGATCTAGGGTTTGACCGTACACTACTGTGGAAAAATGGATGGAAAATTCAGTTGCGCTCAAATTTCTATTTAGCGGAAATAGAGGATTACATTCAATGGGTGCCGACTCAATTTGGCTATTGGCAAGCAAAAAATGTACGCAAAGTGCAGCTGTATGGAATAGAGAGTGTAATAAAAGCTTCGAAAGCTTTTAAAGAAGGGAGAGCTCATTTCTTTTTCAACCATACTTGGAGCCGATCCATTAATCGCAGTAATAACTTCGCCTTAGACGGTTCAGCGAATAAACAACTTGTTTATGTGCCAGAAAATCAAGTGAATGCTAGACTAAACTTAGAGTACAAAAACATAGTATTAGTTTATAAATGGCAGTTTGTCAGTGAACGTTATACACTAAGCGACAACAGCAAATGGTTGAGTCATTTTCAATTATCGGACATCAGCATCTCCAAAAGATGGGTGCTCAATAAGCACAGATTCCTTGTTTCCTTCAGTGTTATAAATCTTTTAAATGAAGAATATCAAACCATAGTTAATCGACCCATGCCTTTTAGAAATTATCAAATCAGTCTAACCTTAAAATTCAAAAAATGAAAAAGTTTTTATTTTACATCAGTATCTCATTGTTTTTCCTTGCTTGTTCAGAAGATGATGGCAATGGTCCAGCAATTATAAATCCAACATCTGAACGTGTTGTCATTGTTAATGAAGGAAATTTTGGCACTGCAAATAGTAGTATTAGTATCTACACCAGTAAGGACAATCAAATCAACGATGCCGTTTTTAGTGCAAGCAATGCCAATCGTCCTTTGGGGGATTTGACACAATCAATGGTGAAAATTGATCAACGGTATTTTATAGCAGTAAATAATTCAAACAAGATAGAAGTTGTCAATGCCGTAGATTTTAAGTCCGTTGGAAGCATTGATCCAATTAATCAACCGCGTTACATTCTTCCAATCGATGCACAAAAAGCGTATGTGACTGAATCGAATTTCACTGGCTCAGGCAACATATATATCATCAATACGACCAATTATACCATTGAGAAAACCATACCTACAGGAGGCTGGACAGAAGAAATGGTGTTTACAAACAATAAAGTCTTTGTGAGCAATGTATTGGCAAACGAAGTATGGGTGTTCGATGCAAATGCTGATACATTGTTGAGTAGAATTTCAACCAACAAGCAACCTCAAAAAATGGTGTTGGACATCAATGGAATGGTTTGGGTAGCGTGTACAGGAGGCTTTAATGATGGAAATCCTGCTTTAGTTCAAATTGATCCAATAAAATTATCTGTTGCAAAGAGCCTTGAATTGAATGACAACACAAAAAGTATTTCTGAATTAAAGATAAATTCATCAAAAGATGAGCTGATTTATATATTAGATGATGTGTTCAAAATAAGTATAATGGATACTGTATTGTCGTCGATGCCACTCATTTCAAAAGGTGCAAATTCCTTCTATGCCTTAGGTGTTGACCCTAGAAACGATGATATATATCTATCAGATGCATTGGATTTTGTGCAAAAAGGAGTGGTTTATAGGTTTGATCGTACTGGAAATGCCTTGCTGAATTTCAAGGCCGAAATCATTCCAGGCGAATTCTTTTTTGATTAAGGAATGGATCATTGCCCGAAGCGAATTGTATGCTTGACCGAGGAGACTACTGAGACACTTTACCTTTTAGGAGAAGAGGAGCGGATCGTCGGTATTTCAGGATTCACTGTTCGTCCTAAGGGTGTCCGACAAGAAAAGCAAATCGTTTCCACATTTACCCATGCAAGCTATGAGGAAATTATTGCCTTATCGCCTGATTTAGTCATCGGCTTTTCGGACATACAGGCCGAAATTGCTGAAAAACTAATTCGACGAGGAATCACGGTTTGGATCAACAATTATCGCAGTATATCGGGAATTTATCAAATGATTTATCAATTGGGAAGTTTGGTGGGTAAATCAAAGGAAGCCAATGCATTGATCAGCGGTTATCAATCAAAAATTGAGCACATCCAATCTGAAGTAAAACAGTGGAGCGTGCAACCAAAGGTATATTTTGAGGAATGGTACGATCCAATCATCAGTGGGATTAAATGGGTAAGTGAAATTGTCCAAATCTGTGGTGGAATTGACTTGTTTCATCATCTTTCAGAAGAAAGTCTTGCCAAAGACCGCATCATAAAAGATGCACAAGAAGTAGTTGATTCTAATCCAGACATTGTTCTCGTGTCTTGGTGCGGAAAAATGTTTAAGCCTAAGCGCATGTTCGAGCGTTTTCATTGGAAAAGCATCAAAGCCTTTCAGACAGATGATTATTATGAAATTCCTTCCTCAGTAATTTTGCAACCTGGCCCTGCCGCGCTTTCAGACGGCATAGATCAAATCCACGGCATTTTCAAACAATGGGTTTTGAAACAACAGACATGAAAAATGCATTTCTGAATTGGAGCAGTGGGAAGGATGCTGCAATGGCGCTTGAGATCGTCCAAAAATCAACCAGCATGAAGGTTGTGGAACTTTTTACAACCATAAGCAAAGCGCATCAGAGGGTCAGCATGCATGGCCTACGGCTAGATTTGTTACAGGCCCAGGCGAACGCATTAGGATTGCCATTAAAACTGCTGCAGTTGGAGGATCAAATCAACCTCAAGAACTATGGGGATGCAATTTCTAAGGTACTGGATAGCTATAAATCGAATGGAATATCAGACAGTGTATTTGGCGATATTTTTTTGGAAGACTTAAGGGCTTACAGAGAAGAACAGTCTGCTAGATATGGTGTAAAGTGCCATTTTCCCCTTTGGCAAAAAGATACCAAAACGTTAATTCGGTCGTTTGTAGAAAAAGGGTACGAAGCCATAATCATTGCAGCAGATGCAGATTTATTTGACGCCAATTTTGTTGGCAGTTGCATCGATAAAAACTGGCTGGATCATTTGCCAAGAGGGGTAGACCCATGTGGAGAACATGGCGAATTCCATACTTTTTGTTTTAATGGACCACTGTTTAGCAAGAAGGTGGGCTTTCATCTAGGTGAGAAGGTAAAACGCAGTTACCCCTTCGTGGATAAAGACAAAAATAGGACTGAAAAAAGCTTTTGGTTTATGGATTTATACATTTAACAATGAATAACATATGCTCATTTCTTTTGTTTTGAATTTATGAAGAAAAGTATGGGGATAAATCCCATTAAATAAAAGATCAATGTCTTCAGCAATTGCGATATTTGTTAATTGCTCATCACCGTATTTTGAGAAAGATAATTCGTTACATATTACCCCTTTTCTTCATGTTTTTGTGCCAGACATCTTTTGCACAATGGCGATTGATCATGGAAATGAAAATCACTGATGAAGGAAGTCGTTTATCCGGAGCAGAAATCAAAGTTCTCAGAGACGGAAAATTAGTAGAGACCGTACTTTCAGATGCAAAAGGTAATGCGGATATCCCAATGGATCCAGGAGGAATTTACATCATTGAAATCGGAGGTAACGATGGCTTGGTCACTAAAAAACTGGAAATCAATACTAAAAATGTTCCTGCTGGAACCGCCGAAGGAGATCAATTCTTTCCTGCGGAAGTGGATTTATTCGAGAAAATTGATGGTCTTGACTACCATGTGTTGGATGAGCCTATTGGAAAAATTATGTTTAGCGATAATGCTGGAGGCTTTGATGTGGATTTGGACTACACCAAACAGCGGAAGAAAGCCCTTGATCAATTGGAAGCAGACTTTTTAGAACAAAAAGAAAAAGAAGAAGAATTGCTTGCGCAAAGAGCAAAAGAGTATGCGGCAGCCATCAAAATAGCAGACAAGGCTTTTGCTGACGAGGATTGGGAGAAGGCAGAACAAGAATACAAACGGGCTGAACAACTTGACCCTTTAGAAACATACCCTTCCTTTCAATTGGCAGAATTGAAAAGTAAGTTGATTGCATTGAGGGAGACCAACAAGAACTATGATTTGGCAATCACCAAAGGGGATGAGGCTTATGCCGCTGAAGACTTTCAAATCGCCATTAGTTTATACAAAAAAGCTTCAACTTACAAACCGAATGAAGAGTACCCACAAACCAAAGTGACTGAAATTGAGTCATTATTGGCCAATGCGGCAAAAGCCGATCAGTCTTATTTGGCAGCCATAGAAAAGGGAGATAAAGCGCTCCAAGCGAATGATTTGGAAGGCGCAAAATCTGCATTTGAAGAGGCGGTAAAGGTGAAACCCACAGAAGAATATCCTAAGAATAAAATTGCTGAGATCAATGACATACTCCAAAAGAAGCAAGCGAAAGAGCAGGAGTATGCAAATTACATCAAAACTGCTGATGAGGCCTTTAATGGGCAAAAATTTGAGGAGGCAAAAGGAGATTATCAACAAGCTTTAAACTTAAAACCCACAGAAAAATATCCTCAAGATCAAATCTCAAAAATTGACGGTTTGCTTGCCGCAGCTGCAAAAAGTACACAAGAATACTTGGCAGAAATTGAGAAGGCAGACCAAGCCTTTGGGGCAAAAGACTATTCCACTGCGAAGACGTCTTATCAAGCAGCCTCTAAGATAAAGCCTGCTGAAGAGTATCCGAAAAATAAAATCAACGAAATTGACCAATTGTTAGCGCAGCAGGCTACAGTAGAAAAAGAATATGCCGATAAAATTAAATTGGCTGACAATGCGCTTTCTTCAGAAAAATATGAAGAAGCAAAAAGTACGTACCAAAAAGCTTCAAAGATCAAACCAGCTGAAGCTTACCCGAAAGAGAAAGTAACGGAGATTGAAGGAATATTGGCCAAATTGGCTGAAAGTGATGCAAAATATGATGCCGCAGTTAAAAAAGGCGACCAAGCATTTGCGGCGGAGGACTTTGTTGCTGCAAAGACAGCTTTTCAAGAGGCGTTGACCCTTAAACCCAAGGAAAGCTATCCACAAGAAAAAATAGATGAAATAGGTGCTGTGTTAATAAAAATGGAACAGACTGAAACGGCCTATAAAGAAGCAGTGCAAAATGGGGATGATGCACTCGCCGACAAGGAGTATGAACAAGCCAAAACTTTTTTTAATAAAGCCCTCGAAATTAAGTCAAGCGAACAATATCCAAAAGACAAAATCTCAGAAATAGACGAGATTGTGAGCAAAATCGCCGAGGCTGAAAAGGCCTACAAAGATGCTATTGAAAAGGGAGATCAAGCCTACAAAGAGGAAAACCTAGAGGCTGCAATAATTGCTTTTAGAGAAGCAACGTCCTTGAAACCAGAAGAAAAATATCCACAAGATCAAATAGCTTCCATAGAAAAACAAATTGCGGAAGGTGCCGCCTTGGAAGAGAATTATAATGCCGCCATTGAAAAGGCAGACAAGGCTTTTGATGCCCAACAATATGCACAATCCATTGAGGCCTACAAGGAAGCACTTGCACTAAAGAAGGAGTCAAGCTATCCTCAACAAAGAATCGATGAAGCAAATACAATCCTTGCAGAAAAGGAAGCTGCTGATAAAGCATACAATGAGACCATAGCCGACGCAGACAAGGCGTTTAAAGCAGAAAGCTGGGAGGCATCAAAGATAGCTTATGAAAAAGCATTAGGGCTGAAGGAGGAAGATTATCCAAAAGCACAAATCGATGCGATCAATGCCAAAATAGAGGAATTGGCTACTCAGAAAGCAGAAGCAGAAAAATTGGAAGCAGACTATCAAGCAGCCATTCAAGAAGGTGACCAATTGTTCCAAAAAGAGGATTACGATGCATCAATGGTTGAATATGAAAAGGCATTGAGCTTAAAATCTGAGGAAAAATATCCACAAGAAAAATTAAAAGAGATCAAAGAAATTCAGGCGATACTGGCAGAAGAATTAGCAGAAAAAGAACGCCAAGCGGCTTTGCAAAAAGAATATGAAGACCTCATTAAAAAAGCCGATGGTTTGTTTGCTAAAAAAGATCTAGCAGCAGCAAGAGAAGCCTATCAGTCTGCCTCAACACTTTTATCTGATGAAGAATATCCACAGCAGAAAATAGAGGAAATTAACGGCATTCTTTCTGATGCAGCTGAGCAGGATGCAAAATATGAAAATCTGATCAACACAGCCGATCAATTGCTCGCAGACAAATCTTATGAAGAAGCAAAACAAAAGTATCAGGAAGCGTCCTCCATAAAATCAGCGGAGCAATATCCCAAGGATAAAATAGTCGAAATCGATCAGCGTATAGCTGAGCTTGCGAAGGAACAAGAAGAAATTAGACTCCAACAGCAGGCTGAAGTAGAGAAGGAAAATGCTTTCTTAAGTCTAGTTGCAGATGCTGATGGACTTTTTGAGAAGGAGGACTACAATGGAGCAAAGAAGAAATACCAAGAAGCCCTGGCGATCAAACAAGAAAATTATCCAAAAGAACAAATTGAATTGATTGAGAATAAAATGGCAGAATTGTTGGCAAATGAGGCTGCGGCGGCTAAAGCAGCTGAACTAGCCAAGATTGATGAAGCCTATTCTTCGCTCATTGATGAAGCTGACGCTGCATTTGCCGTCAGTGACTATGCAACTGCAAAATCTAAATACAAAGAAGCATTAACAGTGAAACAAGAGGATTACCCTCAAATTAAAATTAACGAAATCGACCAATTGGAAGCAGAACTTGCAGCTAAAGAAGCTGCAAATGCTGAGGCTTCCAAGAAAGCAGCAGAACAGGCTGAATTGGATAAAAATTACCAAGCTGCTATACAGGAGGCAGACCAACTTTTTAATTTAGAGAGTTATACTGCGGCTAGAGAAAAATATACAGAGGCTTTGGCATTAAAAAATGAACAATATCCTCAAGATAAATTGAATGAAATTAGGGACATTCTAAAAGCTAAAGAACAATCTGAACAAGCAGCTGCTGAACAGGCAAAAATTCAAATGGAGTACTTGGCATTGGTCGAAAAAGGAGATCAAGCTTTGCAGTCCAATTCTTTAAAAGAGGCACTTAAGGCCTTCACAAATGCCAAAGCCTTAAAAGCTGAAGAGGATTACCCTCAGAACAAAATTGATGAAATCGAGGCCTTGATAGCACAGGCGAATGAGGAAAAACAAGCTGCATTGCAAGCGAATGAAGTTGCTTATAAAGAAGCAATTACGGCTGCAGATTTGGCATTTGAACGTGCAAACTATCAAGTCGCGGAAGACGCTTATAAAAAGGCTGCTGAAGTAAAGCCGGAGGAATTATATCCTATTTCTCAAATTGCAGAAATCAAACGAATTCTTGATGAAGAAAGAGCTAAAGAAGAGCAGATACGTTTGACACAAGAAAGAGAGGCTAAGAACACTGGAGCATACAATACTGCAATTTTAACTGCAGATGGCTTATTCAAGGAGGAGCGCTGGGAGGAAGCTAAAAATGAATATCAACTTGCTACTGGACTTAAACCATCTGAGGAGTACCCGCAAAATCAAATTGATCTTATCAATCAAAAATTAAAGCAATTGTCGGATGCACAAGCAGCATTAGAACAAAAGAAAAATGCAGCAAAAGAAAAAATAGAGCAATACAACAATTTGATTACAGCAGCTGATTATGCCATGGAAAGAAAATCTTATAGTTTAGCTAAAAGAGATTACCAAGCAGCCTTAAATATGCGACCTGATCAATCCTTCCCAAAAGAACAATTGGATAAGGTCATAGTGTTGATTGAGAAAGAGAATTTAGCTCAACAGGCTATGAGGGAAGAAGAGAATAAACCTATACAGATCAAACAAGGCCCTAAGGGAGTGATTACGGATGCTGCAGAACGAGACCTTGATAAAATTTATGCAGAAAAATGGAACAAGCGCTTTCAAGAAAAATCAACTGCGCTTGATCAAAGAAAAGTTCAAGTAATCGAACAAAAAGAAAATTTTAAAGAAAAAGAGACTCAAAAAAGAGAAGATGCAATTGAACGATTGAACTCAATAACAGTTTCTGTGACAGCACAAAAACAAGCTACGGATAAACTGCACATGCAAAATTACGAGACGGTTCAAGAAAAAGAAGAAGATTTGAAGGAAGTCACTATGGAATGGAACAATGACAGCAAACGTCAAAGAGAGGATCAATATACTGACTTATCAGATAAACGATCAGACATCCTCGAATTTCAATCTAAATCCAATCAAGGATTGACCAATGGCAAAAAAGAAGAGATTGAGAAAGAATACAAGGATATAAAAGAGATTGAAGAGTACAGAATGAGCGAACAGGCAGATCGAATTAAATTGGAGGAGGATATCTACATCAGAAAATCAAAGGACATTGCAGAATTTAATCAATCAAGAGCCTATTCATCCATTGAGAAGAACAATACTAACCTTAAGGAAGTAGAGGAGGGATGGAAAGAAACTATCGCAGAATACACGGAGGATGACACTGAGAAAAGGGGAGAAGAACTAGATAGGATTAACGACAAGTCTTTAAAAATAAGACAGTTTAAAATGGAGCGAAGTGACCATTTTAAAGAGAATCAAGAAATTATCGAAAAGAAAATTGAGAACATAGAAGAAGTGAAAGAAGATTGGAACGAAGATGCTGAATCAAGAAGACAAGACAATGCTGAGCGTGAATTCTATGACGGGGAGGATAAACCAAGACAAGACCAATTGGCCGGTGAACTGCCACAGGGATTTACGGAGGAGATAATAGAAAACCCCAATGGAAGTACTACCATTCGTCGCTATGCAGTCAATGGAACCCAAACAGATGTTTATGAGAAAACATATTTTAGTTGGGGCAATGTAACTTATACCAAAAACGGTACACACATTACTGAGGAGACATGGGATGCTGAAAGTAAATAAGCTTCGTTCAACTCATGAAAAAATCTCGCATCACAATCCCAATTATTACAGTAGCTATTCTTGTGGCCTGCCAGAATAGAAAGGCTGAAAATAAACTTACAAATGACGAAAAGGATGCAGCACATTTTGAACTTATCGAAAAGTCAGGGTATTCTATCCTTGAGATAAGAGAACCTTTCATTGGCAGTGGTATTGTAGAGAGATTTGTTTTGTACCCAAGAGGTACTGAGCAACCGAAGGAGCAAAACGTCACACATTACATCGAAACACCAGTAGAAAGGATTGGTTTAACTTCAACTACGCACATTGCTTATTTGAGCGTCTTGAACAAACGCAGCGAAATTAAAGCTATGGTCAATACTGATCTTATTTATGATCAGCGTTTAAGGGAAATGACAGAAAAGAAAGAAGTTAAATCATTAGGCAATCAATCCATCAATCAAGAAATTCTGATTCAATCCGAACTGGATGTTCTTTTTGATTATACAGTAGATTTATCGGCATATAAGAAAATAGAGCAGCTTAGAAGTTTAGGTCAAGCAATTATACCAATTGCTGAATACATGGAGCATGACCCAATCGCAAAGATGAATTGGGTTAAGGCCTTTGCTGCATTCTTTTCTCCGACTGATGAAATTAGGGCAAAAGTTTATGTCGACAGCGTAGAATCAAACTACCAGAAATATGTTGTTCTTGCCAATGAGCGTCCCAATAAACCAACAGTTATGCTCGGCTACCCCTGGCAAGGGAATTGGTTTGTAAGTGGAGGTAAGTCTTTTCAAGCGAAATATTTTGAGGATGCCAATGTTGAATATGTTTGGAGACATACTGATCAAACAGCCAGTGTAGCCCTGAGCACAGAAACCGTATTGAAAGACGCATTGGATGCAGATTATTGGTTGAATCCTGGGGTTATGCAGACTAAATCACAATTAATTGACAATGATCCTCGATTTAAAAATTTCAATGCATTTAAACAAAATAGCGTTTATACAAATTATAAAAGATCAAATTCAAATGGAGCAAATGATTATTGGGAGAGCGCAGTAGTGAGGCCTGATCGAGTATTGTTAGATTTAGTTACTATTTTCTCGACAGAAAGACCTCATTTAGATTCATTGTATTATTATAAGCCCTTAGGAGAATGAATATCTTGAGGGATAATCGCTTAAAGTTTGGTGTCTTACTTTGCCTGATGCCACTATTGTTTATGGTGGATTTGCTTGTCGGTTCGGCTGATATATCACTCAATGAAATTTGGCTGATACTAAATGGAGATTCTGTAAATGAAGCGAATTCTATTATATTGTTAGAGGCACGTCTTCCTAAAGCGATAATTGCTGTTTTAGCCGGCATAGCCTTATCAATCTCCGGTTTATTAATGCAGAATTTATTTCAAAATCCACTTGCTGGTCCTTATATTCTTGGAATTAGTTCGGGTGCAGGATTAGGTGTTGCTGTCTTGATAATGGGGGCAACTTTTTTAGGCTTTTCAATTGGTGTTTCTTGGAGTATAACCTTGGCTGCCATGCTTGGGTCTATTCTAGTATTGTTGGTATTGTTTCTTTTGTCAACGAGAATTAAAGACATTATGACCCTCTTAATTTTAGGAGTTATGATAGGAGCCATTGCTACAGCCTTGATAGGAATACTCCAATTTTTTTCAACAGAGATACAATTAAAATCATTCATGCTGTGGACTTTAGGCAGTCTCGAGAATGTAACAAATGATGAGTTGCCACTCATTGTTATTGTTGTTTCAGTGGCTACAGTTTTGGTTTTCATTTCCTCCAAAAGCATGAATGCTTTGTTGCTGGGTGAGGAATACGCAAAAAGTATTGGCGTATCAATTGTCCGTAACCGCTTATTAATCATATTAAGTAGCGGTTGCCTTGCAGGAGTGATTACCGCCTATTGTGGCCCAATAGGATTCATTGGAATTGTTGTTCCGCATCTTTGCAGATTATGGTTTCAGACAACAGATCACCTTAAGCTGATCCCTGCAGTGATGTTGATGGGTGCCTCTGTTTTACTGTTAAGTGATGTGGTTTCGACACTACCTTTAGAGCATGTCAAATTGCCCATTAATTCCATCACAGCACTCTTGGGAATTCCAATCATTTTATGGATCATTTTGAATCGTAGAACCATATCTTCAGGATTTTGAAAACACCATTAATTCAAATAACAGAAGCTTGTATTGGTTATCATGGCAGCTCTAAATCCCTACTCGAAGGACTGAATCTCCAAGTACATAAAGGAGAGCTTATCGTTTTATTTGGCGACAATGGTGCCGGAAAATCAACCCTTTTAAAAGTATTGACGAAGCATTTAGACCTCCTAAGTGGTCAAATTAAGATTTACCAAAAATCAATCTCTGAATGGACGCACAAAGAATTGTCTGCCCAGATTGCGCTAGTACTGTCAACTGCACAATACAGCCCATTACTATCTGTTAGGGAGTTTATTTCATTTGGGCGTTTCCGGTTTACAAATTGGTTAGGAGTTCAAACAAAGAATGACATTAGGATCATTGAAAAAATTCTGAAGGTGTGCGGCATTGAACAACTGAAGTTGAAAAGGATGAATGAAATCAGTGATGGAGAGAAACAAAAAGTGCTGCTTGCTAGAGCTTTAGCTCAAGAAACGCCCATTCTTATTTTGGATGAGCCTACTACCCATTTAGACGTCAAGAATACCATGAGTATTTTAAATTTATTGCGTAGTTTGTCAAAGGAGCAGGAAAAAACAATTATTTTTTCTTCACATAGGATTATAGAAACCGCAGAGATTGCAGATAAAATATGGTTGTTTGATCAAAAAACGGTAAATTCAATTGATTCGAACGATTTTCTTACTTCAAAAAAACATCGAGAAGTAATTTATGGTAAGGAAAACATCGATTGATCATTCCTTAACTTCTGAACCCAATCTTCTTTTCGTTTTTTTCTGTTCTTTCTTGTAAGCACGAACCATTTTTTTTGAGGCTTTATCATAATCGTCCCTGAGTTGCTGACTTGGTAGCTTCTTCTTTTTCATCCCCTTTGTCTCTACCCCCTTAAATCCTTTGTATGGATTACTGCATCCAAAGAGCAGAAAAAGGCAGGTGAGCAGGAAAAATGATTTTGATTTATTGATCATAACTATTTGCTAAGATAGAAATATCTGCAATCAACTGACCAACTGACTCCTCTGAAGTACCATCATAAAAGCCTCTTATTCGTTTTTCTTTATCAATCAGTACAAAGTTTTCAGTATGAATGAAATCATCTGGACCACCATCACCTTCAGTTACAGCAGCAAAATAGGATTTTCTAGCTAAGTCATAAATCGTTGCTTTCTTTCCTGTGACAAATACCCATTGATCTGTGTTAGCTTCATAGAGATCAGCATAAGCCTTCAATACTTTAGGAGAATCTACTTCTGGCTGTACGGTGTGAGAAAGAATCATAAAGTCATCCTGGTCACTGTAAGCGTCTTGAACCCTTTTCAATTGGCCACTCATGTCTGGACAAATAGTGGGACATGTGGTAAAGAAGAAATCAGCAACGTATATTTTATCTTTTAAATTCTTTTGGCTAAAAGAATTATTGTTTTGATCAATCAACTCAAAATCGTCGATGGTATGTTGCCCTCGCTCAAATTGCAAAGAAGGATCTACTAATTCTGGATTGATTTGTGAAGGAGAAAAGATGGGCAATTCTTGATCATCTATAATAAGTTTGTAAGCAATGGCTATTCCAATCACTAAAATCAATGCAGGAATAATTATGGCTAATTTATTTTGAATTCTCATCGTTCTTTAGAATGGGATCACCAAGTTCAATTCCATCATTCTCTAAATAATACCTTAGAATGTTTTCAAGCGAAAAGATGTTCATTTTTTTTGCCAATATTTTTTTGTCCTTATCCAATAGATAGGTTTGAGGTGTACTGTATACGTCATAAGTTGTTCTAAAATTGCTTTTGTACGCACTTCCATCTGATCCATTTAACCAATTTAACTCATGTTTTCGAATGAATTCCAACCATTCTTTGTTTTCGAATTCGCTTCCTACACCAAACACCTCAAATCCATATTGTTTATACTGATCGTATACTTTTTTAAGTTTAGGTGTGGCAACTTTACAATGACCGCAGGTCGCAGACCAGATGTAAACAACGGTATAATTAGCCTTTACATCATACAATTCTAAATATTTACTCATGGAAGTATCTTTCACTATAATGTTTGGTGCTTTCTTTCCAATCAGCAATGGATCCAATGCCAAAGCACGTTCAGCCAATTTGTTTAATTGTTTGTCATCTAACCAATCATCAGCCACTCCTTTCATGTAGTACTTCTTTACTAAATGCACAAAGACAGCATCCATGCCCATTTGTTGAATTCGTTCATATTTTGAGGTTAGGTAAGTTAAAGTGTATTTCAGCATTTGCTCATTGACTTTAGCTTTTTCCAAAACAATGTCTACTGCTTTTATGATTGAATCAGCATTTTGAATAAAAAGCTTAGACAAAAAGTACTTCAATTTTTCATGATATGTAGAGGTATGCAACAATCTTTGATCTGAAAAATCATAATCATCCCAAAAATGGTCTTTAAAATACCTGAAGGTAAAAGTGCTGTCTACTGAACCATCTTCATTGAGCGGCGGCTCTGGTACTTCGGGGTATGCCAGTGCCTTTAAGAAGTTGCTACTGAATGAACCATCGTATTTTTCGTGAAACTTATCAATGAATGTTTTAACCTCATTGTCCAATGCTGTCATCTTCATATTTAAATCGTCTAACTTTTTTCCTTCCGATTCTTTCTTTTCTTCTTCAATGGCACTTGCTTCCAACTGCTTTTCATTGAGAAAGGACATGTATTCAAAAAACAATTGATTTTCTTTTCCTCCTTCAAATTTTATATTCTGAATAGTGTTTTCAAGATCGGTTTGAATGACAATTTCCTGCACATCAACCATAAAATCAAACAATTTTGAATTGTCGGCTACAAAGGAGTACATACCATGCTCTAAAGTATCATTGCTCTCAAATACGTACCAACCTTTGTCATCAATGTTTGCCGTATCCCTGTAGTATTGTCCTTTTCCAAAATAATAAGCTAAATAAGCTACACTGTCAGTAAGACCTTCAACTTTAATTTCAATTTTATAATGTTCTTTCTCAGCTTTTAATTGAGGGATAATAAGTACAAAAGAGAGTAGGAGTAGCAGTAGTTTTGTTTTCATTGGAAGTATAAATTCGTTCATTCAAAATTACAAAGCAGCTTCGTCTTTTGACGTTAATGCTTGTTAATTGATTGCAATTTAGATCAAGCAATTCCAACAGTTTAAAAGTAATTCTCGTATTTTTCATGTATGGAGGTCTTGATATGGACAATTTTGGGCTTGATTGTTTTGGTAGGCATTCTTGCAGGAATTCTGTTGAGTATTTATTTTTTACAAGAAAAGCTCATTTTCAATCCAGTAAGGCTTCCACTTGATTATAAATTTCCTTTTGATCATGAGTTTGAGGAATTGTACATTGAAGTTGATTTGGGTGTTGAGTTAAATGCACTATTGTTCAAGGCGAAATCGTCAAAAGGATTGATTTTTTACATACACGGAAATGCTGACAATTTAAGGTATTGGGGTGAGAATGCAGCTTTCTTTTTGGATTGCGGCTATGATGTGTTTATGTATGATTTTAGGGGTTTTGGTAAAAGCGGCGGTAAAATAAAAGGTGAACGAAATCTTCAGAGAGATGCCAAATCTCTTTATAGAAAAATGTGCAATCGTTACACTGAAGAACAAATCATTATCTATGGTTTTTCAATCGGGACTGGAATAGCTACAAGGCTAGCAAGTAAAAACAATCCAAAGGCATTAATTCTTGAGGCTCCGTATTTTAATTTTATCTCTTTAGTACGCTATCATAAAGCATACTTACCTGCGGAGTTAATCAGTAAATACCATTTTAGAACCAATCGTTATTTGCCCAATGTGAAAGCTCCAATTACAATATTCCACGGGACTGACGATCGAAAAGTGCCGTTTTACCTTGGAGCAAAATTGAAAGACTTAAATCCAAACATCCATTTCGTAGCTGTTCAGGATGCTACTCACAATGATATGAAGTCAATGGACCTTTATAGGAAAGAAATAAAAGAGTTATTGAACTAAGGTTGATTGCCTTTTGAATTCTGACGTAAAGTGGAACTCTATGTCTGGATAATTGTCGCGTGTGATTTGTAGAACTCCGGCTGTTTGTGCTAAAAAAACCAAATTATTATCCTTATCTAAAACGATATAGTTTGATTTAAGCCGCTTAAATTCTTCTAGCATTTCTTCATTTTCTGAGGTGAACCAACATGCTTTGTAAAAATTCATTGGATGAAAACTGCAACTTGCATTGTATTCATGTTTAAGCCTGTATTGTATGACTTCGAACTGCAGTTCTCCAACAGTACCAATGTATTTCTTGTTTCCCATGCGCGCAGTGAACAATTGGGCTACGCCCTCTTCTGTTAATTGATGTATACCTTTTTCCAATTGCTTAGACTTAAGAGGGTCATCATTGATGACTTCTTTGAATATTTCGGGTGAGAAGCTAGGAATGCCCTGAAATGTAAAGTTATCTCCTTCTGTGAGTGTGTCTCCAATCTTGAAGTTTCCTGTGTCGTATAGACCAATAACATCACCTGGGTAAGCGTCCTCAATTAAACTCTTGTCTTTGGCCATGAAACTTGTAGGATTGCTGAACTTTATCTTTTTATTTTGCCGTACGTGTTTGTAAAATTTATTGCGCTCAAACTTTCCACTACATACACGTAAAAATGCAATTCTATCTCTGTGATTTGGATCTATGTTTGCATGTATTTTGAATACAAATCCACTGAATTTATCTAGGGCAGGATCAATTTCTCCTTGGTCGGTTATTCTTCCTTTGGGTGTAGGAGCTAATTCGATGAATTGATGCAACATCTCTTGAATTCCAAAATTGTTGACCGCAGACCCAAAAAAGACAGGAGCCAATTTTCCTGATAAATAGGCTTCTTGCTCCATAGGGTCGTACACCCCATCAATCAATTCGACATCTTCTCGCAATTGAGTAGCTTCTCCACCTAGGAGTTCATCTATTCGATTGTCATTCAAATTGTCTATAGAGATGTAATCGTCGGAAATTTTTGTTTTTGATGACTCGAATAAATTCACATTATGGTCAATAAGATTATATACCCCTTTGAAGGTTGCTCCGATGCCGATTGGCCAGGTCATTGGACGAACATTGATTTGCAATTTTTCCTCCAACTCATCCAATAAGTCAAAGGGATCCTGACCCTCCAAATCAAGTTTATTTATGAATACAATCACTGGCGTATCGCGCATGCGGCAAACTTCCATTAAACGCTCAGTTTGAGTTTCTACACCCTTAACGCAATCAATAACTAAAATTACACTGTCTACCGCAGTCAATGTTCTGTAGGTATCTTCAGCAAAATCTTTGTGACCGGGGGTGTCCAAAAGATTAATCAGTTTGTTTTTGTATTCAAACCCCATTACAGAGGTAGCCACTGAGATGCCTCTCTGCTTTTCGATTTCCATGAAATCAGAAGTTGCAGTTTTTTTTATTTTGTTGTTTTTGACTGCACCTGCAGTTTGTATAGCTCCACCAAACAACAATAATTTTTCTGTCAATGTCGTTTTACCTGCATCAGGGTGGCTTATGATGGCAAAAGTTTTTCTCTTATCAATCTCAGATTTTATACTCATAACAAACAGATGGCCTGCAAAAGTAATCAATCAAAAAAGCGAATGATTGAAATAAGAATTCATTTTTCTTCCTCAAACTTTTTATTGTAACTACTTTTGCAAAATCCATGGTTGAAAAAGAAAGTGCGAGCTTTAGTCAAATAAAAGAAAACGAAGAAGGGAAGACTCTTTACCCCTTTCAGGAAGAAGCTATACAAAACATTTCCAATAAATTAAACGAATTAAAGGACAACCACAATATTCTTTTTCAGCTCCCAACTGGCGGTGGTAAAACAGTCATATTCTCTGAAATATGCCGTAGATACATCAAAGCCGTCGGGAAAAAGGTATTGATATTGACCCACCGCATAGAATTGTGCAAACAAACCTCGAGAATGTTGAATGAATTTGGCGTAAAAAACCAAGTGATCAACAGTAAGGTCAAAGAGGTAGAAGATGACAGTGATTGCATGTGCTTAGTGGCCATGGTAGAAACCTTGAACAATCGTATTCAAGACGAAAAAGTTACCATGAAAAATCTAGGGATTGTCATTGTGGATGAAGCACATTACAATTCTTTTCGAAAGTTGTTTAAGTATTTTGAAAACATCAATATACTTGGGGTTACAGCCACACCATTAAGTTCAAGCATTAAGCTTCCTATGAATGAGAATTATGAGGAGCTTGTAATTGGAGAATCGATTTCGTCGCTTGTGAAAAATGGTTATTTGGCAAAAGCGGTGACCTATAGTTACAATGTGCGCCTGGATGGATTGAAAATTGGCATCAATGGTGATTATACAGTTAAATCCTCCGAGCAATTGTATGGAAATTACATCATGCAAGAGAAATTGTTGCGTGCATATGAGAGTAAAGCCTATGGTAAGAAAACACTGATTTTTAACAATGGAATTGCGACATCTTTTGGAGTTTATGACACCTTCAAGGCCGAGGGATACGATATAAGGCATCTGGATCATCATGCAAACGAGCAGGAGAGGAGGGACATATTGGAATGGTTCAACAAGACTCCAAATGCAATATTGAGTTCCGTCGGAATTTTAACCACAGGATTCGATGAGCCTTCTGTAGAAGCCATTATTTTGAATCGTGCCACTCGCTCCTTGGCCCTTTATCATCAAATGATAGGTAGAGGCTCAAGAATCTTGTCTGATAAAAAAAAATTTACCATCATTGATTTAGGAAACAACTTGCACCGTTTTGGCTTGTGGGATTCTCCAGTGGATTGGTACCATATTTTTCAATCACCACATCAGTATTATGATGATCTAAAGTCAGACGATGCCATTGAGCGTCAGTTCATCTATGAAATGCCTGATGAACTGAAAACCAAATTCTCCAAATCAGATCTTATTTCATTTGATGTAAAGGAAGAGTACAAGAAGGCAACATCAATAGGCAAACACTCAAAGGTGGTGATACAAAAATCCATAGATCAGCACACCAAAATGTGCATTGAAAATGCAGAAGACATGTGGGATGCATTGGATTTGGCACTACTGCTAGAAGAAGACATTCGAGATCGAATCAAACATTATACTTACTGTACAATAAAGACTACGCGTAATTATTTGACGTGGTTAGAGGAAGATTATTGCAGAAGATTAAATACACAAATACGCCAATCCTACATGGTCTCCGAGACCTAGCTGATTCGCAATTGAGCATGATTCAAAAGCTTGTTCTTTACAGCAAAAAGAACCAAGCCAACCGTATTTTTAGAACCAGTTTTGTCCAGAAGTTTACAACGATATCCGTCTACTGTTCTTTTGCTGATGCAAAGCTTTGAAGCGATTTCATTGTTGTTGTATTGTTTGCACAGGAGCTGCAATACTTCAATTTCTCGATCAGAAAGTCGGCTAGCTCGGCCCAATCGAAAATCATGAGGATTGGAAGATCCTGACAATTCTGACATGGCCGCTCGAGTCTGTTCCCCTATGTAAAGGCCATAGTCGTATACTTGATTGAGTGCTTTATGTACTTCTTCCGGGTCTGCATTTTTGTCTAGGTAAGCATTCACACCCATTTCGTACATGTGCACAATTATGTCAGGATCGTCATGGGCAGAAATCACGATAATTTTAATGTCTTTATTGTGTTTCCTTAAATACTCAGTGGTTTGAATGCCATTGAGTTCAGGCATTCTAAGATCGAGCAGTACAATGTCTGGCAATAAGTTGTTTTTCAGCTTATCAATCAATGCTTTACCACTGTCTGCTTCTTCAACAATATGGTAGTTGTCAAAGGTATTGATCAAAGCGACCATTGCTTTTCTAAAAAGCGCTTGGTCTTCTGCTATGGCTACGGTTCTCATAGGTCATTTTTTAGAAGTTTAATTTCTAATCCATTTGCTTCATTTTTTCTTGAGAAAAAGTGAAGGGACCCTTGGATCATTTCCACACGACTTTTTATGTTTCTCAAACCCATTCCCATGGATTCGTCATCGTGTGAATACCCTATACCATTGTCGGCATAGCGCATGACCCAATTATCCTGATCTATCAAAAACGTAATGGTGGCTTTGTTGGCTTTTGAATACTTCAGTGTATTGTTTATCAACTCTTGCAATATACGATATAATGCCAATTCTATTTTGGCTCCAAACCTCACTTCTTTAGGATAACTGACTGTTAGCTTAAATTTAGGATTGTTTAAATTTTTTGTTAAGCGTTCCAATACTTTGATCAAACCTATTGTTTCCAATGCTGGGGGCATTAAATTGTGTGATATGTTGCGTGTAGAATCGAGGGTTTCTTGCAAGCTATCTTGACAATCTTTAAGCAATGTTTTATTCGCAGGCTGAGCAATCTGCAATCGCTTTAGCATCATTATAATGGCCGACAGTTTTCCACCAATATCGTCGTGTAAATCGGCTGCGATCCTTTTGCGTTCTTCTTCTTGCGTTTCTATGGAGTGGTAAAGCAACTCTTTTTGATACTTATTTTCAAGTGTTCTTTTTTCTTGAATGCCTTTCAAAACACGTTTTTGGTAGAGAATAAAAAAAAGCAAAACAGCGGCCACTAGCACAAAAAGTGCGAGGCTTCCTATGACAATGAGATAGGCGAGGTTGGTTTGAAGCGAACTTTCCATATTCCTACAGCTAAAAGTAAGTAATACAGTATACATACAAAAGCATGCACCTTCCAAAAGAGGTTGGAGATATCTTTAGAATATGTGGTAAGAATTAAATTATTGAAGAGAAAAAGAAATTGAGTAGAGGTGAAATAGAGCAGAAAGGCTGTATTGAACCAAAAAGTAGGACTGTGTTCCAAGCGTACAATTTCTTGTCTTTGAAGCGTTTCATAGAAGTATAACAATGAGAGACAAATGACCAAGAAGGCTTCTAAGCCTCTTGCGTAAGAATTGTAAGTGTAAATGTCTTGAAAAAACAAACTATTGCCTATAGAGAACAATGTAAATCCAACACCTGCAATTAAAGAGATTTTTTTTAAGTAAAAATGACGAAATGAAGAGTTGTAGAAGAAGGAGATACAAAGGAATTCCAATACCGTCAATAAGTGTAAAGATGGCATATTATTCGTGTTCAAGAATTTCGCCTGATATCCTGAATATAAGCTTATCACACAGGAAATAACTACTAAAGACTTAATTGGCCAATATTCTTTATTTGACCGAATAAGAATTAAAAAAAATAAAGGCAGCAATGGAGAAAAAGTTGCTGCCTCACTAATATTATTGATAAAAAAATTCATTTCATTGTCCTGAACAAAGGACACTATTATCATCACAATGCGCTGGACAAGGAAGGGCATGATCATACACAGTATTCAGGATGTCATTGCCACTATTGCCTACTGCAACCATGATTAATTTTTCATTTCCATTGTTGTCGATGCCCATGTAAGCGCGTATGCCTGCGGCATTGGGCTCTGCCAATATTTCATTGATTTCTGCCTGATCGATTTTAAAAGCCTTTACAGATGATGGGTTTTGATTTCTAAAATTGGTGGTCCAATCGATTCCTTCTTGTAATGTTATTGTGTAGTTGCTCATCTTGATTGTTTAATTAGTTAAATGTTAAAAAAAATATTTAGGTATTTATACCCTATTTAAAGCCAAATATAGCTGCTTACTTTGTTCAAGTAGAATTTTTTAAAAAAAAACTTTTGAAGAATTCAAGAGTTTAAACAAAACAAGGAAAAGACAGTAGTTTAGAGGACAAGGCATTTTTTGCGTTTCATATTCATTAATTGGTTAATTGCCTTTCATTCACCTAAGATGCTAGCCCCCAATCCTCATCCAAGTTTGGGGGCTTTTCTTTTTTATTCGCTAAATTTCTTCCTCGAAAAGAAGTCAAATGAACCCAGAGGTGAAAACCAAAGATTGCTTCAACTGTACTAAGCAAATCGGCATTAAAGTCACTTTTTGTCCACATTGTGGGCAAAAAAATGATTCAAATAACCTAAGATTAAAGGCTGTATTTCATGAATTTATTGAGAATTACATCTCTTTTGATAGTCGTTTAGGCAGAAGCATAGTTCCATTTTTATTTCGTCCAGGTTTATTGACCAAAGAATTCAATGCAGGGAGACGTACAATGTATGCGAATCCATTTCGACTTTACATCTTGGTGAGTATCTTTTTCTTTTTTGTGTACAGCCAGTTTATACAAACATTTGACAACTTAGATTTTACAGTGAATGGAAAGGTGCTAAATACTATGGATTCACTCAAGTTTGACAAGGAAATATTTTTCAGTGAATTGAATCAGTCGACAAACAATCAATTGAATGAAGATTTAAGTCCAATCATCAAAGAACAATTGTATGAACTAAAAGGGTTTGGTATTGTGCAAACCATGGACAGTTTGAGCGATTATAGAAAAAAGAAGGTGCTTGAAATCATTCCTGACAAGATGCAAGCGGAGCTTAATTTACCTCCTGATAAGAAATATGCTGACGCAAGCGCAATGATCGGCTTCAGCTTTGACGATGGGTTTAGTTTTAGTCTTGAAGAGTTTGATTTGGACATTGTAAGTCGCTATCGATACAACCGAGAAGTTGGTGATGAAGAGGTATTGGATAAAATGAAATTGGACAATCTTAGTTCCTTCAATACCTCATTTTTATTGCAATTGATACGAGTCTTGCGTGGAGATCCAGGAACGATAGGGCAATACATTGTAGGCAATTTTGCTTTTGCGATGTTTTTTATGATTCCCATGTTTGCTTTATTACTCATGCTCGTCAATTATAGAAAACAGATGGTCTTTGTTGAGCATTTGATTCATTCTTTGCATGTTCACAGTTTTGCTTTTTTCATTATTGGGAGTTCACTTTTGCTGATTATGGCCATCTGGAATTTGTATTTTGCCCTGATTTGCAATTTACTGGTATCGATCCTACTACTCATATATTTTTATAAATCCTCAAAAATGATGTACATGCGCAAAGGAATAAGCACTTTCCTACGCATTTTAGTTGTGGCAGTTTTGTATTACTTCGTCTTTTTATTTACGCTTATTGTCGAGGTGTATATTTCGATCCTGCTGTATTGATTCCTTTGCCTACTTTTGCATTTCATTTTAATTCCCACAAGAGCTTTTGAATAATTTTAGCGCACTAGGCCTCTCAGAGCAACTTCTGAAAGTGCTTCAGGAAAATGGATTTGAACATCCTACTCCCATACAACAAAAATCAATTCCCTATATATTGCAAAATGACCGCAATGATTTTATCGGTTTGGCTCAAACAGGAACTGGTAAAACAGCAGCCTTTGGCTTGCCTTTGATAGAACTTGTTGACAGTACAAAAGATCACACTCAAGCGCTTGTGTTGTCACCTACGAGAGAGTTGGGACAGCAAACCGCCAAGCAACTCAGCTTGTTTTCTAAAGCGGTAAAAGGACTCAATATTGAAGTGGTTTATGGCGGAGCTGCCATACAGAATCAGATCAAAGCTTTAAAGCAACCTACTCAAATAATTGTTGCAACCCCGGGGCGTCTATTGGATTTGATTCGTCGAAGAGTAGTGGAGCTGAATGAGGTAAAATACATGGTCTTGGATGAAGCAGACGAAATGCTCAACATGGGTTTCAAGGAAGAAATCGATGACATTTTATCAAACATAAAAGGGGAATTCAATACTTGGTTGTTCTCTGCAACCATGCCCAAACCCATTCGAAAAATAGTGCAGAAGTACATGCAAGATCCTTTTGAGGTAAGCATAGATGCACAGCAAAAGACGAATAAAGACATTGCACATCAATACATTGTGACCAAGACGAAAGACAAGTTAACAGCTGTTCGCCGATTCTTAGACATCGATCCTGATTTGCGAGCAATTATGTTTTGCAGGACCAAACGAGAAACACAAGAGATTGCAGATCAGTTAACGGATCTATCTTATGATGTTGAAGCACTGCATGGTGATTTGTCTCAAGCGCAAAGAGATGCCGCTATGCGTAGATTTAAGTCGAAAGACATGCAGTTGTTGATTGCAACAGATGTTGCAGCACGAGGCATAGATGTCAATAACTTAACACATGTTTTCCATCACAAGTTGCCAGATCAAATTGAAGGTTATACACATAGAAGTGGACGTACTGCGCGTGCAGGAAAGAAAGGCATTTCCCTTGCTTTTGTGCATCCAGAAGAAGGAAGGCGCATTAAAGAAATAGAACAAAGCTTAAAACTCACCTTCGAAAAGGTCGAAATTCCTGGAGGAGATAATTTGAAGAAGGCAAGAATCACCCATTGGGCAAAGCAGTTAAAAGATATTGAAGTTGCAAAATCAGCAGCAGAGTTTCATTCATTTATTGAAGATCAATTTTTTGATCTCAGTAAAGAAGAATTGCTATTGAAACTTGTTTCTAAAGAATTGAAATCATTGGATCAAAACAATGACAGCAATCTAAATGCGGAATTGAGCAGTAAAAGGAGATCAAGTGATAAGAGTTTTGGCGAAAGGGATCAGAAAAATCAACGCTATGTGATCAATGTTGGTAAGGAAGACGGCTTGAATAAAAGCATTTTCATTGACTTTATTGCCGATGTAAGCAGAGTCAATTCAAAACACATTTCCGATGTAGCTTTGCAAGACAACCGAGCGTTTTTCTCTGTTAGTAAAGATCAAATAAATGGATTTGCCAAAAAATTTGACGGCTTAGAGTTAGAAAATGGTCACAGTATTCAACTTAAAGAAGAACACAGCAAGCCTCAGCATAATGGAGGTGGAGATCGTCGAAGAAATCGAAGAGACAATAGGAGACCGGGTGGTGGTCATCGATCTTCTAGAAATGGTGGCGGAAAGAGAAGGCGTTATTAAGACTTATTCGCTTTCTTCCGCAAGACGAATTTTTAAACCATCCAAATCATCGGTCAAAAATATCTGACAACCTAGACGACTGTTATCTTCAACGAAAAAGGCTTGGTCGAGCATGTCTTCTTCATCCTCTGAGGCTTCATTTAAATCATGAGCTGATTCAACGTAGCAATGACAGCTTGCACACATGGCCATTCCGCCACATGTACCTTTAACAGGAAGTTCGTAGGCTTTACACAATTCCATGAGGTTCATGTTCATGTCAGTAGGAGCCTCTAAATCATGTTCTTCTCCCTTTCTGTCTATGACGGATACTTTAATCATCTTATTTGTCTTCGAATCCACTTATGCCGCCCATTACTGTCGTGTATTTAAATGACAAACGCTTGTCTGGATAGACTGTTTTAAATGCAGATTGAACCATTAAGGTTGCTTCATGAAATCCACAGAGGATAAGCTTTAATTTCCCGGGATATGTGTTGATGTCGCCAATTGCATAGATACCTGGCACATTGGTGCTGTAATCAAATGTGTCTACCTCTATGGAGTTTTTGGTAATGTTTAAACCCCAATCGGCTATAGGTCCAAGTGATGGGGAAAGGCCAAAAAGTGGCAACCAATAATCTATCGTAACTTTAATTTCACCTTTCTCTTTGCGTCTTATGATCAGCTCCTCTAGATGATCCCCACCATTTAATCCAATTACTTCAGCATCAGTTATCAAATTGATTTTTCCATCAGCTGCCATTTGCATGACTTTGTCTACTGAATCTGGATGACCTCTGAATGAAGATCTTCTGTGTACCAAGCTAACTTCAGTCGCCCCACCATCTGCCAGAAATAAAGCCCAGTCCAGCGCAGAGTCGCCTCCTCCTGAAAGCACAACTTTTTTGTCTCTAAATTTTTCTGGATCTTTCACTATATAGTCTATGCCTTTATCTTCAAAATCCCTAATGTTTCCGATGGGAGGTTTTCTTGGTTCAAAAACACCTAGTCCGCCTGCTATTGCAACAACAGGAGCAGTGTGCTCTTTACCTCTGTTAGTAACTACAAGGAAATTCCCATCTTCAAGTTTTTCGACTTTGTCGACTGTCTCGCCCAATGTAAATCCGGGTTGAAAAGGCTCAATTTGTTCCATTAGGTTGTCTACTAATTCTCCTGCAAGAATTGAAGGGTATCCCGGAATGTCATAGATGGGTTTTTTTGGATAGATTTCTGCACATTGACCACCTGGGATCGGAAGAGAATCAATTAGATGACACTTAAGTTTTAGCAATCCAGCTTCAAAAACGGTAAATAAACCACAAGGTCCTGCTCCAATAATGATGATGTCTGTTTTGATCATGTTGAATAAGTATAGACAGCTTTTTTAACAGTTTGCAAAGGTAATTGTTTCTATAGTGCTTTTCCATCATTAATTGTAAAAAACGAACATACAATCATTGATAAATCTTGGTTCATTCTTGAACAAGAATTGGGATTTTAATTTAAGGGACTTGTATTTTAGCTAGGTTTTAGCTATTATCGTGCAAAGCAAAAATTATGAATCAATCGAACAAACCCAAAGGCTGGTTTTGGATTATATCCATTATCGCTATAATCTGGAATATTTTTGGAGTATTGGCTTACATTGGCAGCGTAACCCTTAGCTCTGAACAATTAGAAGCAATGTCAGAGGCAGAGCGCAACATTCGGGAAACAACGCCATCATGGGCTACGTCAGCATTTGCATTGGCAACTTTTCTTGGACTTTTAGGGAGCATTCTACTGCTACTAAGAAAAGCCATTGCAGAAAAAGTGTTTATTCTTTCATTCGTCGCAATACTAGTACAGTTTTATTATGCGCTTATTGTTGTAGATTCAATTTCGATTCATGGCACAGCGGCACTTATCATGCCATTGATCGTAATCCTCTTCGGATTTGCTTTGATTATTATATCTAGAAAATGCGTCGCAAAAGGATGGCTTAATTAAATTTCTTCTAATTCTCTTAAGTGAACACCTTTGTTCTATCAAGTAAATGAACTTTACATGCTTATTAATGTTAGAGGAATTGGTTGATGAATAAGCAGGAAAAAAAGATACACATTGTTGGTGCAGGAGTTAGCGGCTTAATAGCAGCTCAAGTACTAGAGAAGCAAGGTTATAGCCCTATTGTCTTTGAGAAATCCGATCGAGTAGGAGGGCGTATGAAAACCGATCTATTCGAAGGCATTCCGTTAGACTATGGGTTCCAGGTATTGCTAGACGAATACCCCATGGCGAAAAAATACCTCGATATGGAAAAATTAGACCTGCATTATTTTTGGTCAGGCGCAACCTTATACAATGGGAAAAAAGAACATTTCGGTGATCCGTTAAGAAGTCCGTTTTTTTTGACACATACCTTATTCTATAAAGGAGCTAAATTCACGGATAAAATCAAAGTTTTTGAATTGAGTAATAAACTCAGGCAAAAATCCATTGAGGATATTTTTCGGTCAGTGTCTACTACAACTTTAGAATATCTTAAGAACTATGGCTTTTCTGAGCGCATTATACAGCACTTTTTTAAACCTTTTTTTGGAGGAATATTTCTTGAGAAGGAATTGAACACAAGCAGCAGAATGTTTGAGTTTATTTTTAAAATGTTCTCAGAAGGAAATGCATGTATTCCAAAAGACGGAATGGAGGAAATTCCACAGCAATTGTTTAGGAAATTAACACGAACTCAGTTTCATTTTAATGTCGAAATTCAAGAAGTGCGCGATGGAAGATTGTACATTGAGGGTTTTGATGCAATAGAATCAGATGCTGTTGTAATCAGTACAGCTGCTGATCAACTCATTCCATTTTACCGTAAGAAAGCCTTAAAATGGAAAGGATGCCTATGCTTATATTTTGAAGTAGAGAAGTTTATGTTAGAAAAACCAATCATTGGTCTAATCTCTAAATCAAATGTTTTTGTGAACAACTGGCATGAGATTAATTGGTTAAAAGATATAGATAAAAAGGTGATTTCTGTCACAGTTATAGATCACATGGAATTGCCCGAAGACGTATTGATCAGAAAAGTAGACTATGAATTAAAAAACTATTGTGGTATTCATGTAAAAAGATTGATCAAGTGCTATCGAATTGATCAGGCTTTACCGGACTTGGCACGAACGGATTATGACATTGACCCATCGGAAACACAAGTTATGGAAAAGGTGTTTGTTTCCGGGGACGTTTGTCTCAATGGTTCTATGAACGCAGCTATGCTATCAGGCCAACGTGCAGCTGAAGCTGTCGTCGATGGGTTTAAGTACCGTGATGTTTAATCATTGACTATCCATTTTTTCTTGTTTTTATTGGGATAGTTTTTGCACCAGCTTTTACACCATTTCTTAGGTGGGCCTAATTGGTCAGAGGGATCAGCCTCGCAATCTGACCCTGGACAGTTTGTAGTATATGCTAACTTAAATTGTTTAACATATGCTTTTTCACAGTTTCTGTTGGCTGTATAGGCATTGATTAAAACGCCTCTTTTCTGCCAACGTCTTACATATTTTGGACTCAGCATGCAGATGTTAGGTTCTAGGATTCTTACGTTGTATTTTTTTACAATAATTGGCGAGAGGAATACGGCAATGTTTGCAGCGATTTTATGATTGTCTGGAGCATTGTTGACTGCAAAGGCGGTGACAATGGGTTTGTTTGTTTGGTTCTTTATTTGGTCTAAATATTTGAGCACATCGGGATAGAAGGTAGAGATGAAAAAATGTTCATACAGTTTGTCTCCAAACACTGTATGGTGTTTATCTATAATTCGTAATAATTCATCCACAGACGCTTTAGTTTCGGCTCCATGAGGCTTAAAGTCTAATTCAAGTAAAAAATTTTTCAATTCTAATTTTGGCACCATCAATACCAAACTGTCTACCAAATCCTCTAGCAGGGCAACATATTGTTCTCCATCAGTTTTATTCCTGAGGGGGAATTGTTTGATCTCGTTGTAAGTATAGGAGGATGTCTCTTTTACCTCGTCTGTTTCTAATAACCTTTCAAGTGAATAATCATGGAAAAGGATCAGTTGTTGGTCTTTTGTGAACTGCACATCTATTTCAATTGCATTTTTACCCTCTCTTAGCGACTTCATTATAGTGCTGACAGTATTTTCAGTCTTTTCGGGACCATAACCTCCTCGATGTGCAAAACGTAGTTTGGAAAAATTGTCATCTTTAAAAATACTGCTTGTTTGTGCAGCCAAATGCGTGCTTACAAGGATGCATAAAGCAATTGTAACAAGCCTCATAGAATATTAATTAATGCCATAATGCACGGAATCCAATGCTGTGGTGCAGTCCTCGTGGTTGTAAATCTTCAAGCATATTTGTTTGTGTACTGACTATTGTGTAGTAAAAATCACCTAATACATGAT
>PAVT01000026.1 GCA_002713165.1 Verrucomicrobiota bacterium | reverse complement strand
TAATTTTTTAAATTATGAGTTTGGATCCTTTATCAAAGGATCGGATTACAAGGGTATAAAAAATGGATATTCTACAAATTATAAACTGAAGGGATTTCAAGCAGAATCACGTGCTAGTTATCTGCGCGTAGATGCATTGAACAACAGTGCGTTTTTGCGCCACTATACAACAATATCTCAAAAGGTGAAAGGGTTTAAAGTGGGGGGATACCTTGAGCAGGAACGCATATTATTTTTTAAAGGCAAGAGCGATACACTGCAAAGCAATAGCTTTGATCGCTTTATTTGGAATGCATTCATAGAGCGTGGAGATAGTACCACAGACAATAATTATCGCTTGTCCTACGGAGAGGTGTATGATTATTTCCCAACTTCTAAGCAACTAGATTATGCAGTAAAAAGTGAGAATTTTGATTTTGAATTTGGTATGGGATCGAATCCAAAAAGTCGATTAAACACAAAATTCACCTATCGAAAATTAACCATACAAAACGATGAATTGACCGACCGAGATAAAGAAAAAACTTTGCTTGGTCGAATAGAATATGACCTAAAAGCAATGAAAGGCTTTATCACTTCCAGTACTTTTTATCAATTGGGCAGTGGCTTTGAAAACAAGCGTGAGTTTCTATTCATACAAGTGAATGATGGTCAAGGAACTCACCTATGGATTGATTTTAATGGGAACGGTGTGAAAGAACTGAATGAGTTTGAGGTGGCTGGTGTAAACAATGCCTTCCAAGCCAATTATATTCGCGTACTTACCCCTACCAATGAGTTTGTAAGGGTCTTTAGCAATCAATTCAATCAAGTTCTGTTCCTTCAACCGAATGCGATCTTAAACAATGCAAAGGGATGGAAAAAAATTGTTGGTCTATTCTCAAATAAATCAGCTTATCGAGCAGAGCGAGAAACACAAAAAGAAAAAGACAGTTTTAATCCATTCCAAACAAGTGTGGAGGATACTTCCTTGATCTCAATCAATTCTTCTTTTTCAAACACTTTGTATTTTAATCGATTGGGACAAAAATTTGGCATGGAGTTTTTCTATCTTAACAACAATTCCAAAAACTTATTGACCAATGGCTTTGAAAGTAGAAGCATCATTCAAAGAGAATTGAGGAGCCGTTACAACCTAAATAAGGTTTATGCGGTGGAAGCCCGTTATCAAGTTTCAGAGCGTGGCACACGCTCTGAATTTTTCGACAATAGAAACTTTACGATTCAATCGAATGAAATAGAGCCCAAACTTATATACCAGCCTTCTGTAAGGTTCAGGATCAGTTGCTCTGGGGTATATGCTGAAAGACAAAACATATTGGGTGCTGAGCAATCCATTAGTCGCTCGGCAAGCACGGAGCTTCGTTTATATGATGCTGGAAAAGGTACATTCTCGGTAAAAGCTAGCTTTATTAATATCCAGTTCAATGCAGCAGAAAATAATTCACTTGCGTTTGAAATGCTTGACGGATTGACGGCTGGAGCCAACACTACATGGGAAGTTTTTTGGCAAAGGACCTTAGCGAAAAATCTGCAGTTGAACCTAAACTACAATGGAAGAAAGTCCGAAAGTTTGCGCACAATACATGCAGGGGGCATGCAAATCAGGGCATTCTTTTAAGCTTTTCAATACAACATCCGATGAGGATATATTTTAAGATGAAGAGATTTGATTTGTTGGTAAAGCAGATCCTTTAACTCTTCGATGTATATGGACTTTTGAGCAGAAATAAAAATGGCGGGATCATTTTCTTTAGCTAGATAGCTGCGTTTGAGCTCTTCAAGACTTAGGTTTTCTTTACGGATAGGGCTTAAGTCATCTTCATCTTTTTCAATGAATGTATAGGCGTCAATTTTATTGAAGATCATAATGATGGGTTTATCCAATGCATTTAGATCCTGCAAGGTGTTGTTCACCGTAGCTATTTGCTCCTCAAAGTTGGGGTGAGAGATGTCGACTACATGCAATAGAATGTCTGCTTCTCTTACTTCATCAAGCGTAGATTTGAATGAATCTACTAAATGGTGAGGCAATTTGCGAATAAAGCCTACGGTATCTGACATTAAGAAAGGAAGATTGCCCACCACCACTTTTCGTACAGTAGTGTCTAAAGTTGCAAAGAGTTTGTTTTCGGCAAAAACTTTTGAGTTGGTCAAAACATTCATTAAAGTAGACTTACCCACATTGGTATAGCCAACAAGTGCTGCCCGTATCATTTGCTGTCGCCCTTTGCGCTGAGTGGTTTTTTGCTTGTCGATTTTCTCTAATTTCTTTTTGAGCAAAGCAATCTTATCCCGAATAATTCGTCGATCTGTTTCAATCTCTGTTTCCCCTGGTCCACGCATACCAATGCCTCCTTTTTGTCTTGAGAGGTGGGTCCACATTCGCGTGAGACGGGGAAGTAAATACTCATATTGAGCCAACTCAACCTGGGTCTTTGCTGCAGCTGTACGAGCTCTTTTTGCAAATATGTCAAGGATTAATTTACTCCTGTCCATCACTTTTAATCCCTTAAAAGAGTTTTCAATGTTTCTTGTTTGTGTAGGACTGAGCTCATCATCGAAGATAACAAGCTCTATTTCATTCTTTTTGACATAGTCGAGTATTTCTGAAAGCTTTCCAGACCCTACAAAGCTTTTTGGATGCGGACTGTCTAACTTTTGCGTAAAACGCTGCAAGGCAATCGCTCCAGCGGTTTCTGCGAGGAAGGCAAGTTCATCGAGATATTCCTTTAGTTGGGACTCATTTTGGTTTTGACTAACAACTCCTACAAGAACAGCTTTTTCAATTGCTGTATCTATTTCATGGTGCATATAAAATGAAAAATTTTTAAAACCAAGCTCTAGCTACTGCTGACCATGGCCAGGGGATAGCATTGAAAATCAGTATTAAAGCCAAGAAAAAATAAATGGCTTGTCTTCTAAATTTAATAAGGTCTGCTTTTCCTTTTTTCGCCATGATTCTTCCAATGGTAATTAGCGCAATGGCAAGAATCATAGAGGAGATGTGCTCAACTGCCCAAAAACGTAACTCTACATTTTTCATTGCCTCTCCGAAGTTATCGCGAGCTGCGATAACTACAGGACTGATAAAATATAATATCAATCCAATGATCAATTGCAAGTGGCTCGTAATCAATAAAAACAAACTTACCTTGTTGTGCTTTTTGTCGTAGCTTTTTTTCAGAAACCATCCAGCAAACGATTGAACAATTGCCAATATCAATAAGATCAATACGACATAACGAAGAAGATTGTGAAGGTGTAATAATCCAGTATACATAAGATTCTTTTTGCAAAGGTAATTAATGTCCACCTACACTATGTCGAATCCTTGAATGCTTATTTTTGAACTTTTTAAAAAATGAGATTGCGTACATCACTTATCCTCCTATTGTCGTTCTTGATGATTGCCCTTAAAGGACAAGAATGGAAGCCACAAAATGGCGTCAATGACCCTCGAGCACACTACACTGCTTTTATCAATGCAAACATTTACTTGGGCGACGGTCAGTACCTTTCCAATGCAAGCCTGCTCATTCAAAAGAAAAAGATAATTGATGTTGGTGAAACACTGATACTTCCTCCAAACACAGTTAAGCATGATTTAAATGGAAAATTTATTTACCCTTCTTTCATTGAGATAAACTCCGATTTTGGGATGCCAGAGGTAAACGTCAAAAGCAGCAATGCTCCGCAATTGGAAAGCTTGAAAAAGGGACCTTATTTTTGGAATGAGACCATCAAGGCGGAGCAAGAGGCTGTGGAGATGTATACTTACCAAGAGTCTGCCGCTGAGCGCTACCGAAAAATGGGCTTCGGTACTGTGGTGACACATCAAATGGATGGAATTGTTCGGGGGACTTCTGCTGCGCTCACATTAACAGATGAAGAGGAGCATCAATTGCTGAAGTCTCATGCAGCAATGCATTATTCTTTTTACAAAGGAAAGTCGAAGCAAACCAATCCAAATTCATTGATGGGAATTATCTCCTTGATTCGACAGTTACACTACGACTTGGATTGGTACCTTCAACAAGAGAAAAGCGACAAAAATAATCTGACCCTAAATGCATTGGAAAAACATCAATCTCTACCTAAAGTGATTGATGCAGGAAATACGCTCTCTGAGTTGCGTGCAGATCTTGTCGGAGATGAGTTTAACTTTCAATTTATCATCAAAGGAATTGGACAAGAATACGAGCGCATAGAAGAAATCAAGAATACAGAGGCTTCCTTCATCGTTCCAATTAACTTCCCAAAACCCTACGATGTTTCTGACCCCTTTGATGCGAAGCAACTGAGTTTAGCAACTATGAAAGAATGGGAAAGTGCAGATGAAAATTTGGTTCATCTTCACAAGGCCGGCATTTCTTTTGCAATTACTTCAACGGACTTAAAAGATGCAAAGAGCTTTCATGAAAACATTGAGAGGGCCATTCAAAAAGGCGTAAGACGCGAAAAAATTATCGAAGCTCTAACCTCGATCCCTGCTGCTTGGATAGGCATTGACGATCAAGTGGGTGAACTCTCAAAAGGGCAACTTGCCAATTTTATCATTTGTACAGACAGTATGTTTAAGGATAAGAACACCCTAGTTTCCAATTGGGTGGCAGGAAAACACTATGAAATTAAAGCGCTTGCATTTACTGACCTTATAGGAGAATATAGCCTCAATATCGATAAGAGACTGCAATTTGAATTGATTGTTGAGGGGAGCCCTGAAAAGCCAAAAGCCACCATCAATTTTAAGAACGAGGAAAAGACTGTTCTTGCAAAAATCGAACTCAACAATCAGCGACTGAGTCTTTCATTTACACTTGAGGACGTTTCATACCGCTTAAGTGGTAGTGCCAATGATGCCTCTGCAAGAATTTTATCTGGCAAAACATTGCTAGACAATGAGTGGAAGGATTGGGCAGCGATCAAGAAAAAAACAGAAAAAGAAGTCCATAATGAAGCCTTGAACGATACTACGAAATCTCAAAGCACACCCTTGTCTAGAATAAGGTATCCAAACAAGGCCTACGGTTGGGACAGTATTCCAAAGAAACCTATGGCAATTGTTTTTCGCAATGCTACAGTCTGGACCAATGAGTCTAATGGGATTTTAAAAGAGCACGACGTCGTCATCTTCGATGGCAAAATTCAAATGGTTGCATTCAAAATTAATCTGGATGTGATGTTTCCCGAGAAAGCTACTGAGATTCAAGAAATTGATCTTAAAGGAAAACACCTTACCTCTGGCATCATCGATGAGCATTCTCACATTGCCATCGAAAAAGGCGTCAATGAGTCTTCACAAGCAGTTACAGCAGAGGTGCGCATTGGAGATGTGATCAATGCTGATGACATCAATATTTATCGACAGCTTTCAGGAGGGGTTACCGCAGCGCAATTGCTACATGGTTCTGCAAACCCAATCGGAGGGCAGTCTGCATTGATCAAGCTTCGTTGGGGACAAACTCCTGAGGAAATGAAAATCAAAGAGGCTGAAGGTTTTATAAAGTTCGCCCTCGGCGAAAATGTGAAACAATCCAATTGGGGTGACCGAAAAACAGTAAGATTTCCACAAACCCGCATGGGTGTAGAACAAGTTTTTTACGATGCTTTTAGTCGAGCGTATGAATACCGAGCTGAGCAAAAATTGTATTCGGTGAAAAGCAAAAAAGATAAAAAAACTGCGATTGCTCCGCGCACTGATCTTGAATTGGAGGCACTTGTAGAAATCATCGATTCTCAAAGGTTCATAACGTGTCATTCATACATTCAATCAGAGATCAATATGTTGATGCACATGGCCGATTCAATGGGACTTCGGATCAACACTTTTACGCACATATTAGAGGGCTACAAGTTAGCAGACAAACTGAAAGCACATGGTGCGGCGGGATCCACTTTTTCAGATTGGTGGGCATATAAGTTTGAGGTCAATGACGCCATTCCCTACAACGGGGCTTTGATGCATCGCCAAGGTGTGCTCACAGGCTTTAATTCTGACGATGCCGAAATGGGGCGTAGGTTGAATCAAGAGGCCGCTAAAGCCGTCAAGTATGGAGGCTTGAGTGAAGAAGAAGCATGGAAGTTTGTCACCTTAAATCCTGCTAAAATGTTGCATTTAGACAATCGAATGGGAAGCATAAAAGCAGGGAAAGATGCGGATTTGGTGGTTTGGTCAGTAAATCCCCTTTCCATATATGCCAAAGCTGAGCAAACATACATCGACGGGATAAAGTACTTTGATCAAGCATTAGACAAGCAAATGCGTAATGAAATTAGGTCTGAGCGAAATAGAATCATCACTCTGATGTTGAATGAAAAATCTAAGGGAAAAGAAGTTCAAAAAGTTAAGGATGAAAAAAAGAAACTCTATGAATGCAATACAGTTGAGGTCTTGGATTAGCATCTTGATCGGTGCCTTACTGCCAGTTGTTGCATGGACGCAAATACCGAAGCCTGCACAGAAGCAAAAACAATCTATTTTGATCTTGAATGCTACTGCACATTTGGGCAACGGTGAAGTCATTAAAAGGGCAGCTGTGGGCTTTAGTGAAGGCAAAATAGACATGGTGCTTTCGGCGATTGATATTCGAATGGACTCTACGAAATACGACACCATCATTCATGCGGAAGGACAGCACTTATATCCTGGGTTTATTGCTCCGAATTCTAGGCTTGGGCTTGTGGAAATTGATGCAGTTCGTGCAAGTCGTGACTATGATGATGTGGGTCAATTCAATCCACACGTGCGTGCATTGACTGCCTTCAATACTGAATCAAGAATTACCCCCACAGTACGTACCAATGGGGTGTTGTTGGCACAAGTTACTCCCAAAGGGGGGAGAATATCAGGGAGTTCTTCTATTTTTTATTTAGAAGGCTGGAACTGGGAAGATGCAGTCATAAAAGAAGATGATGGCATTCACATGAATTGGCCATCTTATCGAAAACAACTGGTCAAGAAGGCCACTGAAAAAGGAAAGAAATCACCAAAAGACAATTACAAAGAAGAAACTCGAGCTGTCAACGATTTTTTCTTGCAGGCACAAGCGTATGCAAAAGATGAATTTCCATTGGAAAAGAATCTGCGCTTTGAAGCAATGAAACCATTATTTTCAAAAGAAGCTAAATTGTTTGTGCATGCCAATAGAGTCCAAGAGCTTACCGATGCCATTTATTTTGCAGATCGTTTTAACCTTGAAATGGTGGTAGTCGGTGGCTACGAAGCTCCCTTAGTGGCAGATTTGCTTAAAGATAAAAGTATTCCCATCTTATTAAGAAGGGTCCATTCACTGCCTCGTTACGAGGACGATGACATTGATTTGCCTTTTCGTTTGGCATCCACTCTACATAAAAAGGGAATTCTAGTGGGGCTTGAGAATTCTGGGAGCATGGAGGCTATGGGTAGCCGAAATTTGCCATTCTATGCTGGAACTGTTGCTGCTTATGGAGTGGATGTGGAAACTGCCTTGTCTATGATCAGCTTAAACACTGCAAAAATTTTAGGCATTGACCTTCTGTTGGGTAGCGTTGAAAAAGGGAAATTGGCAACATTATTTATTTCCGAAGGAGATGCACTTGATATGCGCACCAATAATGTAGTTTCTGCTTTCGTGGAAGGAAAACAAATAAGCTTAGACAACCCTCAAAAAGCACTTTACCGCAAGTACTCCGACAAGTACAAACAGTAAGGCACTATCCTTTTTGAACTAACTGGACCAATTGTCTTACGTGTTCTTCTGGCGTCTTTGGCAAGATTCCATGCCCTAGGTTGAAAATGTAACCAGGTTTGGAAGGAATAGATGCCAACAATGATTTGGCTTTTTTCTCAATCACCTCCCAAGGTGCAAAGAGTGAGGTTGGATCTAAGTTTCCTTGAACAGCAACTTCATAGTTTAATTCACTCCAAGCTTTGGGCAGGTCTGTCTTCCAGTCAATTCCTACAACATCAGCACCTGTGCGTTTAAAGTCTTGCAAAAGATGTGCTGTGTTGGTGCCAAAAAGCACAATGGGTACATTGGTTTTACCCTTTAAATATTGCACCATTTCAAACATGTGCGGGTATACATATTCTTGATAATCCTCTTGACTCAAAATGCCAATCCAGCTATCAAAAATCTGCACTGCGGCTGCTCCACTTTCTACTTGAAGCAGCAAATAATCCGCCATGTTGTAGGCTAGCCTTTTCATTAAGGTATGCCAGGCTTCGGTTTCAGCATACATAAAGGTCTTTAGTAATATATGGCTTTTGCTTGGTCCTCCTTCTATCATGTAAGAAGCTAAGGTAAAAGGGGCTCCAACAAATCCTAGGCAAGGCACGTTCAACGTAGACTTTAGATTGCTCAACGCAGTAGCGGTATATTGTAGATCGCTGCCTAAATCAAGGTCGGTCAAGGCTTCAACATCACTTTTGGAGCGAATGGGATTATGGATGATTGGGCCAACCCCTGGCTTATACTCAAAAGAAATGCCCATTGGCTCAAGAGGAATCATAATGTCAGAGAACACTATGGCAGCATCGAAGCCAAATTGTTCGATGGGCAATAGGGTGACTTCAGTACACACTTCTGGAATTTTACAAATATCAACGATGCTGTATTTTTCGCGTATGGCACGGTATCCTTTTTGGTACCTTCCTGCTTGACGCATCATCCAGATGGGCGGGCGATCTGTTTCTTCTCTCCTACAGGCCTTTAAAAATCGATCATTAAATGTGTTCATTTTATTGTTTTATTGCCTTAAAGGCAGAGTGTATTTTTTGATTTAATTCGCTCATCTCTGCATCTGAAATGATGATGGGGATGAACCAAGCCTCAAATTGTGAGGGTGGTATAGAGACTCCTTCTTCAGCCATTGCCCAGAAGAATTTTGCGAATAACTCCGTGTCTGATGATTTTGCCGAATTGAAATCTACCACAGCTTCCTCTGTAAAAAAGGGATTCACCATTAAGCCAAACTGATTGACAGTGATCCGATGACCGTATTCTTTGGCCGCAGTCAATAGAGTCTTTTTTAAACGCTTACCCAATTCATTTGCTCGCTTGTAATCTTGTTTTTTCAATTCATTCAAGGTGGCATACCCACAGGCCATGGCAATGGGATTGCCAGAGAGCGTGCCAGCTTGGTATACATCACCTAAGGGCGCAACCTTGTCCATAACTTCAGCTTTTCCTCCATAAGCACCCACAGGCATACCGCCGCCAATTATTTTACCTAAACAACTGATGTCTGCCTGTACATGAAAGAAATCTTGTGCCCCTCCAAATTTTTTACGAAATCCGGTCATCACTTCGTCAATGACCAAAAGAATGTTGTGCTGATTGCAGAGTGATCTCAGTTCTTGCATAAAAGTTGTTTCTGGAACAACCACACCCATGTTCCCAGCGACTGCTTCAATAAATATTGCAGCAATTTCATTTTCATTGGATGCAATAATGTTGCGAACACTTTCAATGTCATTAAATTCAGCAATCAAAGTGTTTTGGACGGCCTCCTCAGGTACTCCCTGACTAGATGGTATTCCCATTGTTGCCAATCCTGAACCAGCGGCCACCAACAAAGCATCACTGTGTCCATGATAACAACCTGCGAATTTGACAATCTTCTTTTTTCCTGTAAACGCACGAGCAAGTCTGATGGTGCTTAACACAGCTTCCGTTCCTGAGTTCACAAACCTTACCTTGTCCATTTGTGGGAAGGCTTCTTTGACGATTTCTGCAGTTTTAATTTCCATTTCTGTAGAAGCCCCAAAAGTGAAACTCTTGTTAAGTGCAGCTTGAACTTCATCGAGCACCCTCGGATGTGCATGGCCTAAAATCATAGGTCCGTATGAGCCAACCAAATCCACATATTGATTGCCATCAACGTCATAGACAAATACTCCTTCTCCGCGTTCCATAAAAATGGGATTGCCTCCCACAGAGTTGTAGGCCCTTACAGGGCTGTTTACCCCTCCTACTAAGGATTTGCAGGCTCTTTCATATAGTTGAGCGGATTGCTCTTTCTGCATAGTTGAAATTTTTGGCAAAATTAACGCTTATTCCTTGCCATTGAGCTCAAATATGCCCTTATTCCTATACAACTCAAAAGCTAGAATACCGAAGGTCAAAAGGTATTCTATTCCTATTAACAGGAAGTTTTCTTCATAGTTCACATTGTTGTATGCTATATAGCTGAAGAGGATAAGAAAAGACCACACATAGGCAAAATGAAAGCGTGTAAAAATACTCAAGAAGACCAAAAGACATAAGTACCATGGGTGCACGATGAGCGCTAAAGCATAGTAGAAAGTAATCGACAACAAGAGTGCTGTATAAGGATTGAATTGCTTGCGCAAGAGTGGAATCAATAAAATTAATGCCATGCCAATCAAGGCTATTTTAGAGAGCAAACTGCCTGCTGTTGCGATAATGTTGTAACCGACAAATTGAAAACCTACCCAACGAATCAGGTAATAGATACTTGCATTGAACTCAAAAGTAGCGTGATACAACTGAATGCTTTCGTAATAGTTGTAAAGAAGGTTGAGGTTTACAAATGGGAACCAAAGAAAAGAAAATCCAATGCCGAACAAGACATAAAAAACAAGGGTTCTTCTCAGGGGCATCATTGAAAGCAGTGAAGGCAAGAAAAGCAATGGAATCAATTTTGTGGCTGCACTCATGGTCCAAGCGATAACAGCCAATCCAAGCCTATCGAGTTTGAGCATTAGGATCGCCAACATTAAAAAAAAGATCATTAAACCTTCAAAATGCAGATTGCCACTGATTTCAACAATAACCAAGGGATTTAAGGCATAAAGCAATGTTTTAGACTTGGGCAAATGAAGTAAAGAGAGTAGGCGAGGAAGCAATGCTAAAGTTCCAATTTCAGCAAGGATCAATACACTGCGCATACCAATGATGTTGGCCATCAGTGATTTTGGGAAGAGCGCGGTAGAAATTGCAAAGACATATTGCGCAATTGGCGGATAAACAGAATAATAATTAGGGCTATTCATGCCTTCCAACAACAGTTTTTTGTTGGGCAGGTGCTGCTGCACTTCGAGAGGAATTTTCGCGAAAGGGGAACTCCCTTCATTGACCAAATGCCCATCCCAAATAAAACGGAAGAAATCATCAGAGAGTAAAGGAATAGAGGCAAGAAAAAGTAACCTAAAGACAATGCTCCACCCAATCAAAAACGAAAAGTCTTTCTTCTTGGTTTTTGAAATGAAAAAAAAATAGAGGATAAAAAGCAAGCAAAACGTTCCAACTAAGGCAACAGAGTTGCTCCGGTCTATTTCATACCCAATAGCATAGTAGGCAGCAGCTGAAAGCAAACTCAACAGCACTATTCTCCTTCTATTCATAGGGAATCATTTTGCTGATTTAAATGTGTGTAAGAAGGAGAAGCTAGCGACGTAGGCAAAGCCAATGAAGAGCATTAGATGAAATGGCATAAGCCCAAAATCATGATAATGGAAACCCAATAGGATACCACCAAGAAAGTACAGGGCAAAAATTAATTCAAGCCAAATGAGTGGACTCATTTTTCTTGTGAGGTAAATGTTCGATGACCACTTTTTACTTTGATCATCTGTAAGGTTGAATTTAGGTGTTCGAATGAAAGGCGATTTTTTACCTATATAACCCTCAAGAACAGCCACCGCATTGTGCAAAGACAAGCCCATTGAAACAGATAGAAATGCTGGGAACAATTTGATGAAATCAAAGAATGTAGTCGACCAATTCTTGCAGGATTGTCTTAGGGAAGTCCAATAGAAAATGGCCAAAATTGGCAGTGTCACAAGAAAGAAGGTTGCGATTTTGAACAATAAAGAATACTCAGGGTAGTGTTCTTTAATGCTTAAAATAGGAATGCTAAGAATGGCCAAGACGACAATGCAAATAAAAACTGCTGAATTCATCAAGTGAAAAATGGCATTGAGCTTGGTGCCAAGAGGAATTTTTTTGGCCCTCAGCACTTTGCCTAGATTCTTGCGCGTGCATTCAGCAGCTCCTTTGTTCCACCTGAATTGTTGATTTTTTAGGGCATTCATTTCTGCAGGCAATTCTGCTGGGGCTCCCATCTCTTCGAGAAAAAGGAATTTCCATCCTTTCAGTTGGGCCCTGTAACTCAAGTCAAGATCTTCCGTGAGTGTATCTGATTGCCAACCTCCTGCAGACTCAATGGCAGTTTTTCTCCAAATACCTGCAGTGCCATTGAAGTTCATAAAGTGTCCACCTGCATTTCTTCCACCTTGTTCTACTGAAAAATGAGCATCCAATCCAAAGGCCTGTAAGCGTGTAAGCAGAGAATAATGCTCATTGATATGCTCCCACTTAGTTTGCACCATCCCGATGGAATCGTCCTTAAAATGTGCTACGATGCGTTTTAAAAAGTCCTTCTTTGGTAAAAAATCTGCATCGAATATTGCTATCAAGTCACCTTTTGCAAGGGTTAAACCTTCTGCCAAAGCTCCAGCTTTGAATCCAATTCTGTTTGTTCTGTGCATGTAGTGAATGTCAATTCCTTTTTTCCGCAATTCATGCACTGTAGATTCACAAATTTCATGGCTCTCATCTGTAGAATCGTCAAGGACCTGTATCTCAAATTTATCGATTGGGTAATCTAATGAGGCTACTGTCATAATCAGTCGTTCTGCAACATACTTTTCATTGTAGATGGGTAGCTGCACAGTTATTGTTGGGAAGAAATCGTGATTTTGATCTTCTGATGCTCTTGCTAATTTGAGCTTTTGGTACTTTTTGTATTTGTAGACAAGCTGAATCTGAATCAAGCTGTAGCAAAAGATAAACAGTAGGGCTACTCCATAAATTACGATCAGTATCATCTCCATAGATTCAGTAGCTTAACGGTTTCAAAGGTATTTAAATATGGTGGTGATAATCTTATACCCTGCCATTAAAGTGCCCTTCACTGTGCCGCTGATTTTTGAAAAACCGATCCGTTGGCGATAATTGACGGGTACCTCTTTGCATTTTAGTTCGTATTTGGCTGCCTTTACCTGCATTTCTACAGTCCAACCGTAGGTTTTGTCTTGCATATCCAAGGTCTTAATGGCAGGATAATCAATGGCTCTAAAAGGGCCAAGATCTGTAAAGTGAATGCCGTAAAGTAAGCGAATCAATCTAGTGGCCAACCAATTTCCAAAAAGCTGTGGAACAGTCATCGAACCCGCATCTCTTTTGCCAATTGCTCTTGACCCAATTACCAATTGTGCTTCTCCACTCGCAATTGGTTGAATCAACTCAGGCATTTGTTCAGGATAATCAGAATAATCTGCGTCGATAAATATCAAAATATCCGGTGGGGTTTCCATTTCATTTTCGACGTATTCCATGCCTTTCAAGCAAGCATTCCCATATCCTTTCCGCTCTTCAAAAAGCACTGTTGCACCTTCTTTTAATGCCGATTCTGAGGTGCGGTCGGTTGAATTGTTGTTCACAACAATTACCTCATCCACTATGTCTGTTGGGATGTCCTGAATGACCTTGCCTACTGCATTTTCTTCGTTAAAAGCAGGAATGATTACAACAATCTTTTTGTCTTTAAACATTGAGTTTTATGCCATCATTTCCAAAAGTAATCGGATTTTCTGCATAGCGACTAGCACCGTGGTCAGCACCATTCTCTAATTTCAGGACTCCTCTGGGGCATACTGCAGAACAGATGCCACATCCTACACAGGAGGAGCGCACAATGTTTTGTCCTTTTTGAGCATAAAATTTAACATCAATGCCCATCTCGCAATAGGTGGAACAATTCCCACAAGAAATACATTGACCGCCATTGGTGGTAATTCGGAATTTAGAAAAAAAACGTTGCTGTAATCCTAAAATAGCAGCCATTGGACAACCAAACCTGCACCACACCCTATTGCCAAAAATGGGATAAAATCCTGTTCCGATGACACCACTGAATACAGAACCAATGAGGAAACCGTAGGTAGACCTTAACTCCCCTGCATCAAAAAGGAACAAGCGTTTTCCGCTGAAATAATGAATCGCAACCAAAGAAAAAATAATGATCAGATAGCCGCTAGCACCTATCACGGCATCCTTTTTTAAATCAGCTCTTTTGAACAACATTATTAGTAAATAAACAAGACTCAAAATACCTCCAACAATAAGTAGGAACACATCCTTAGTAAGCCAGTATTTATTAGAATCGTATCCTAGATAAGTAGAGATTACCGCTGTTGTCATGACTACAGAAAACACCAAGACTGAATGAATGACCCAACGTTCTACCTTCCATGCAAAGACACTCTTGTCGGACAATTGTCTGAAGGAATCGCCGGCAGTTTCTGCCAAGCCACCACATCCACAAACCCAAGAGCAATACCATCTTTTTCCATATTTATAGGTTAAAATGGGTGTAATTACTAAAATGGACAAGACGCTAAACAAAAGCATGCTCAATCCCAATGTTCCTGAACTGATCAGCCCATCTACAGACCATTGATCAAACACATAATAGTTTAGGGGCCATATACTTTTGAGGTCATAATAGGGCAAGTTAAAGCCTTCGGCGTCATTCAATCTAGCCATAAACTCAGGAATTAAAAAAGCAAAAGCGGTTTGAAAGAACATTACACTTATCGTGCGTATTCTTTGATAGGCGTTGTGTCTGTATTTCCAGATAAATTTTATTCCAAAAAAGACTATGGCTACTGTGTATAATGTGCCATAAACAAACCATTGACTCGCAGGATTGCCACTCAAAAGTCTACTCAAAGGGTCAAATAAACTGATAAGACCACCATTTTCACCTTCATTGTTTAGACCTAAGAATTGAGGAAAGAAGTAAAGCACTACATAAAAAGAAGTAAGAAATATTCCCGCCATCCAGCCAAAAGTTCCTCGAGAGCTAATAGAATTGAACCAAAGTGAATCGTTTTTGATGGACGCCGGCTTGCTGCCATACAGTCCCTTAGCGTAAAGCGTTATGCCTATGGCAATGGAGGAAAGGGACAAGGCAAGCCAGATTTCTTTATTCGGGAAATCAACATTAAAACTGGCCAATAAAAGAATGAAAAGTCCCATGAGTCCCAGAAAGGTACCTGCTTTTTGAGTTGATTTTAAAGTAATTGGAGGACCCCCAGTTAGAGAAATGTCTTGATCAATTTGTGGCATAGGCTATTTTTTTCTCTTCCAATTGCGAGCTAAGTACTTTTTGGATGACTTTAAATTCATTTTGAAAAAATTCGGGGTCAAAGTTGGCTTGAGGCAGATGTTTAACTACATCATTAATATTAATCGCATTTTTGATCCAATCATCCATAACTCTATGACTAAATCGAATGCCAAATACATTTACTCCTAAAAATATATGAGTCGATTTATTGTAAATGAGTTTGATGCATTTTTTACCGTTAGGGTCTTCCCAATAAAGGCTTTCTTCATGCTCCTTTTTTTCTGCCCAAACCCATCCGTATGTTTGGTATTCGATGTCGAAAAATTTGGCTGAATTAAACCATACCCCGGGAGCATATTTTGTAGGCTGGTGACAAATGCTTTGTGCAACCGTTTCTCCCATCATTTTTCCGGTGTACCATACTTGCTCAATGTTTCTTCTACCTGTGGGATGCTGATGAAATTGGGCACAGTCGCCAATGGCATAGACATCTTCAACATTTGTTTGAAGGTATTCATTTACCAGAACTCCCCTATCTGAATGTATGTCTGAACTTTTCAAAAATTCAATGTTTGGACTCACTCCAGCTGTAAGGCCAACAAATTGACAATCTATTATTTCGCCATTTTTTGTGGTTATATGGCTTACCTTTCCGTCCGCGTTAGCTTCTATGCTTTCAAGCTCTGTTTGAAACATCAAGTTTACATGGTGCGAAGCAATGTGATTGGAGATCAACTCACCTTCCTCTTTGGGCAAAACACTGCCCCAAAATCGTTTTTCACGAACAAGGAAGGTCACCTCTATCCCTCTACTTAATAGCATTTCTGCCATTTCAACGCCAATCAATCCACCCCCTACAATCACTGCGCGTTGAATTCCTTTGGTGTTCTCTTCCATTTGTTCAAGGTCTTGCCAACTGTATAAGCCTTGAACGCCTTTAAGATCTTGTCCTTTCCATCCAAATTTATTTGGCTTTGAACCACAGGCTATGATGAGTTGGTCATAATGCAAGGGCTCAGAGGATTGAAGGCTAAGTGTTTTTTGATCTGAGTTTATGTGATGGACATAATCGAACAATAATTCAATTTTGTTCTTTTCCCAAAAATCGTCAGCATAGGGCTTTATATGCTCATATTTCATATGTCCCATATAGACATACATCAATGCAGTTCTTGAAAAGAAATGTTTAGTTTCTGACGAGATGATGGTAATTTTATGCTCTGAATTTTTGCGAATGTGCCGTGCAGCCGTGACTCCAGAAATGCCATTACCAATAATTACGATGTGTTTCATCTCTTGCTTTGCTTCAAATGTATTTTGAGTTTTTAAACCCAAATGTCTAAAATAAGACATTCGTGCATGCTTTAAAACTCCAACCTAGAATTTTACTGAATAAGTAGCTTTAATCGCGATGTTATCTTCAACTTCTGCAAAACTGTAAGCTCCGTATCGATAGTATATTCCAAGGCCGAAATTTCCAAAATTGAAACCGTCCAATTCTATTTCTTCCAAAATCCGATCAACAAATCCGAAAAGTCGATCGAACTGAATCCCAGCCTCAAAAAATCCTTTTGACATGGTTTTAAAATCAAATGCTTGATGTCGTTCTCTAGAAGAAATAGAACCCCATCCTATGTTACTTACTAAGGCTATTTCAGGCTTAAAGAACTTGGTTTTAAGGAGCAAGTTTTGAAAACTGTGTTTAAAAAAGAAGCTGACGTACCTGTCATGAAAAAATTCATTGGGCCTTGCGGTCTGAAAACTAAAATCTGCAGCAAGTATCGCATCATTGGTCAGTATTCCATTGGCTCTGTACAATGCAGTAATCGGAAGTACATTGTCGATGTATCCTGAGTGCAGCCTAAGAATAGTTAATCCAAGATTTCTTAGTTTAAATGCCTTCTGGGCTTTAAAGTCGAATCGGTTATATGTGAAATCACCTTCATATTGATCAAACCCTCTGCTATATTTCAAATCAAATACAGGATTAAAATTCGTGACTGCAGTTTGTACACCAAACATTTTCACATACTTTTCACCAGGGGAGTAACGCATTTTAATGCCTGCCTCTGTAAGCTTAAAGTTTGAAATTAATATAGGGTTGCTTGAATTGGCTTCGTTTTGAAAGAGGTAATTGTTGTTGATGGATCGCAATTGATGGTTAACAAAAACAGCACTTTGTAGATCTCGCAATGGGTGTAGTTCTAGTTCAAACTGATACATTCTTCTGCTGTCCATCAAGTTGATAAAAAGCTCTCGTAGGGCTTCTGAAGAAAACACATTGACACGTTCATTCAGCAAAGGACTGCCACCACTTTCAACAACATCATCTTCATAGCTCAAGCGAGCTTTCATGAAACTGCCGTTTGCTTTTTTCCATTGTGAATATCCGCCGTACTTCCAGGCACGATCTCGAAAACCGTATGCACCATACCCTCCTATTGACAGTGTTTTATGTACTTTTTGATTTGTTTCTGCGCCTAACCCTAAACGAAATCCTTCATATCCATTGAAATCTAGCAGACGATTTAGTCTAAAATCAATTGGCCCTAAAGGAACAGCTCCTCTGACCAAACTCTCAATCACCTTAAATTTTTGGTCGAGATTAATCTCATTTCCAACACTGTCTAGAAATTGATACGTCTTTTTCTCTTGCGTAGATAATTCTTCTTTTCGAAATTGATCCCAAAAATCCAATTCTTTTTTACCTGCATCTTCTCTAACAGCAAGCAACACATTGTCCATTTGACGTTTGTCCATCCTCGCTTTCAATTCAATACTGTCTATATATGACCGCCCTTCTCCATAAATAAAGAAATTGTCCACTTCTAATGACTCAAACACCAAATAAGTATTTAACTGAATTGGGAACCACTGTTGATTATCTACCTTTTGGTATTGCTGCTGAATTTTTACTGTTAGGTCTTCTTCACTTTTTGCTTCAGCAATAAAGTTTTGGACGGCAAAATGATCTGTGTTAATGCTGATGACTCCTTTCAAGCCGTCAAAATTCTTTCCGCGTTTTGGGCGATAAGAAATGACAAAAACACTGTCTGAACCGCTATAGAGTGTATCTTCTAGAATGAACAAATACTTATTGACGCTTCCTGGACTGATTGGACTTAGGTATGAATACGAAAAAAGTTCAATGTAATCGTTGTACAATGAGAAAGACTGCAATTGTGTGCCGATTAAAGAGAATGTGGGATTGTTAAAGCCAGAAACCTTGGATGCAATCACTACTTCGTTTGACATTTTAGGAGGATAATGATTGCGTTCAGAGACAGATTCCATCATGAATAGATGCATGGAATCGATAAATTCAACGGCCTCTTGGGTATTGCTGTCCAACTCTTCAAATGGAGTCGTCCTTATTTTTTCAGCCATCAAGCTATCTGCCTCAATAGCGAAAACGAGTTTATTGTAGGATTGATAAAAGAATGAAGTTGCTTTTTCAGGGTTGTTGATTTTTCGATTTTCTATAGCATTGTTAATAATACGATGAGCTGGGTTGACACCTGGTAAAATTTCAACCTCTGAGATTTGTACTGCAGCTCGTTTAAGTTCCACAACTTCATTTCTATCTTTCAACTCTTTTGCTGAAATTGACAATCGTTGGTAACCAACATAAGTGAAGTGAACTATTTCATTTTCATTCTTCAAAGAAATATTGAATCTTCCATCGATATCTGAAGTTGTGCCTTGCCGTTCATTGCTCAAAACAACATTTACAAATGCGAGGGGCTCTTTTGTTTCAAAATCAATCACCTTGTTGCTATAATTCTGGCTCCAAAGAATTGAAGGAAAAATTAGAATAACGAAGAAAACAAATTTGCTCATTAAGTTGGAGCGGATTTTGAAAGCGTTAACCATGCAGAAGGCTTGTGTATTTTTGATACCACGATCGAAATTAATGAGAAAGTCCTTTCAAGACGACATTGCCATCTTAAAGAAGCTAAATCTCCCAAGAATTTGGAATGGAATAAAGGTGCTTCTCTCTTTTTATTGGTCAAAATGGACAAACGCACCCAAAACTTGGGGATCTCCAATTGCTTTTGCGATTGAACCCACAACAGCCTGTAATCTGGCATGTCCAGAATGTCCCAGTGGTTTGCGCTCATTTTCACGACCTACAGGCAATTTAAAAAAAGAGGTGTACGAAAAAGCCATTGATGAGCTTTCAAAAAACGCATTGTACCTATCGTTCTACTTTCAGGGGGAACCATACATCAACCCCAATTTTTTGGATATGGTCAGTTATGCACGTTCAAAAAAAATGCACACCTCAAGCTCCACCAATGCCCACTTTTTAAACGACGAAAATGCAAAGAAAACGGTAGAATCTGGCTTGGATCGTTTAATTATCTCCATTGATGGCACATCGCAAGAAGTCTATGAGCAATATAGAGTTGGCGGAAAATTGGAAAAGGTCATTGAAGGAACAAAAAACATCGTTAAATGGAAAAAAATGCTCAACTCGAAAAGCCCCCTCCTTATCTTTCAATTCTTGGTGGTAAAGCCCAACGAACATCAAATGCAGGAAGTTCAAGCTTTAGCTGATGAATTGGGCGTAGACGAGCTTCGTTTTAAAACTGCGCAGGTATATGATTATAAAAAGGGTAATCCTCTCATTCCTGATAATGAGCAATACTCTCGGTACAGAAAACAACATGATGGTACGTATGAGATTAAAAATAAGCTAGACAACCATTGTTGGAAAATGTGGCATTCTTGTGTAATTACTTGGGATGGTAAAGTAATTCCCTGCTGCTTTGATAAAGATGCTCAATTTGTGATGGGAAATGTTGTCGAACAGTCCTTTAATACCATTTGGGAGAGCGATAAGTACAAAAGCTTTCGCTCTCAATTGTTTAAAGGACGTGATCAAATTGAAATCTGTAAGAATTGTTCAGAGGGCACAAAGGTGTGGGCTTAGGCGAGGTATTTACCAACAATAGGCATTCTTCTTCCCATACCAAATGCTTTTTCTGAGATACGCAATATAGGTGGAGCTTGATGGCGTTTGTATTCATTGATATTCACCATTTTTAGAATGCGGTTTACAAGAGTTTTATCAAATCCTTTTTTAATGATGGCCTGTGGACTTAATTGGTGTTCGATGTACTCTATTAAAATGGCATCAAGAATTTCATAATCAGGTAGAGAGTCTGAATCCTTTTGATCTGGCTTTAATTCAGCAGAAGGTTCTTTTACAAGGGTGTTGTTTGGAATAATTTCATTTTCTCTATTGATGAACTTACTTAACTCAAATACTTCTGTTTTATAGACATCTCCCAAAACTGAAAGACCTCCGCTCATGTCACCATACAATGTGCCATAACCTACTGCCAATTCGCTTTTATTTGAGGTGTTTAACAATATGGTGCCAAATTTATTGGTGTGTCCCATTAGCAAGGTTCCACGAATTCTGGATTGGATGTTTTCCTCAGCAATGCCAAAATCAGTGTTTGCAAACAATGGCTCAAGTTTTTGCTCGAATGCCTTGTATATTTTTGATATGTGTATCAGATGACTATTACATCCTAAATTCTCACAAAGGTCCACAGCATCTTGCACCGAATGCTCAGAAGAAAACTGTGAGGGCATTAAAATCGGGATGACGTTCTCGGCACCTAAGGCTTTCACCGCCAGAACCAAGGTTAAGGCAGAATCGATTCCGCCACTTAATCCCAAAGTGGCTTTTTTGAAGTTTAATTTTCTGAAATAATCGCTAATGCCTAGTATCAGCGCCTTCTCAATTTTTGAATACTTGCTCACTACAGTTTGCTCAATAGCCTTTTGTTCAGTAGTGTCCAACAGAACCAATTCTTCTTCAAAAGCACTGAGTTGAAGGGTTACTTCACCATATTTATTCATAGCCAAGGAGTTGCCATCGAAGATCAATTCTGTTTGAGCACCAACATGATTCACATAATAAATCGGGCGACCAAATTTGTTGGCATTCCACTTGAAAACAAATTTTCTTTTAGATTCTTGCTCTTGAGAAAAGGGAGATGCTGCTATGTTGATTATAAAGTCAGGATTTTCTTTGACCAGTTGCTCCATTGGAGTATGTCTATACAAACGTTGATGGTCTGTATTCCAGATGTCTTCACAAATCGTTAATGCAATCTTTTTCCCCTTATAGTGGACACATTCAACGGAATGACCACTTTCAAAGTAACGGTATTCATCGAATACATCGTAGGTAGGCAAGAGTTGTTTAAAATGTTTCGATCTCACCTGCCCATCTTCTAAGAAGTAAGCAGTGTTAAACAGTGATTTACCACTACCTTCCTTGTTGATACTTGGTCCTCCAACTATGGCGGCAATATCAGTGCAATGTTGGGCTATGCGCTCAATAGCTATTTCGCAATGTGCTACGAAATCATCAAAAGCAAGAAAATCTCGCGGTGGGTAACCACTTATTGCCAATTCGGCAAACACAACCAATTCTGCTCCTTGCTTTGTGGCATTTTGAATGGCTTCGATTATTTTACGCTCATTGGCATCGAAGTTGCCAATGTGGTAGTTGAGTTGAGCAAGCGCAAGCTTCATAAATTTGGAGTTTTGAGACTAAAACAATACCCCAATGTTAAGTACAATCGAATTGTTGATAGATTTAAAATCTTTGTTTTTCTCTCCAATGGCATTTCCAGAGCCGTCAGAAGCATAGGACTTTCCACTTAGAATATTGGTAAAACCATTGTCGAAGGTTAAGCCAATTAAAATGGAAGTGTTTCCAGATAAATTATATTCAGCACCTAAGCCAACAATAAGACTACCACGAAATAAATTTATTTCGTCCCCAAAATCAACATCGCTTTTTGAGAAAATACTGCTATCTCCGGGATTTCTGAAATCAGTATCTGCTTTTGAATCATAGTTGATAGATGCTGCCAAACCAAATTGTCCATAATATTTCATATAACCAATTTGATTGGTTTTTAGTTTTAATGTAAGCGGAATTTGAACATATTTCATGCGAATATTAGCTTCTGTTCTTCCATTGGAAATAGGCTGATTCACCTTTGGGGCATCGGGATAGCTTAGCTTTCCCCCCATATTAAGAAGAGTGATTCCAGTAGAAAATGCATAATTGTCAGCGATATTAAAATCTCCAATAATTCCATAACTAAACCCAAAACTTGAGCCTTCGGATGTTGCTCCTTCGCTATCAGGGTTTAGCCAACTAATGTTGGGGGACAATTGTAAACCTAGTTGAAATTCTGATTGAGAAAATCCTGTAAACGATAAAACTAGGGCAATGGCAATGAGTAGAGGCTTTTTCATAATTTTGCTTGCTTTATGTAGCAAATCTAAGGGCTTTTATTAAAATGAGGACAGCTTTTTTATACTTCTTTGCCCTGATTGTTCTTTTTGGACTAGAATCATGTAATGACAAGAGTTGGGAGGTGGATACCTCCTCGATGAAATGGGAGATGGAGTTAAATCGCTTTGACCTGAGGTTAATAGAGCTTAGTAAAGATGGGTTAAGCCTCGAAGAATTCAGTGCACTTAAAGAAGAATACCCAAGACTGCACCCTCTCTTTGTTGCAGGTGTCATGCAATTTGACCTCTCTTCAGAGCAAAGAGCCATCGAATCTTTGAATCGATTTCTACAAAACAAAGACATCCGTGCACTCTTTGAAGAAGTGAAAAAAGAGTTTCCTGAAGGGAGTTTAGTTGAACATGTAGCAGAAATTGACCAAGGATTTAAAGCGTTTCAACATTATTTCCCAGATAAACCAATACCAGAATTGGCAAGCATGGTTTCAGCCTTTAATTATAGTACGGTAGTGGACGATAGCCTTTTGGTAATTGGCCTTGACATGTATCTCGGAGAGGAATATTTAAATTATAAAAAAGCGGGTATTCCTCAGTATAAATACAAGAATTATGAAAAGGAATACATTGTATCAGATGCTTTGAAAGCATGGATTTTTACAGAGTTTGAAGAAAATGGTAGTCGAAACTTGTTGGAAGAAATGATTTTCCAAGGGAAAATTATATACCTGCTGATGGCTTTTTTACCGAATCAGGACTTGATGCATTTTTTGAATTACGATGCAGAAGATTTGCAATGGTGTGAGTCAAATGGAAGTGAGATATGGTATCATTTTATTGACATGGAGTTATTTTATATTTCTGAGAATTTTACGATTCGAAAATACCTGGGCGATGCTCCTTTCATTACTGGTTTTCCTGAGGGGTCTCCCGGAAGGGTAGGCATATGGTTAGGTTATCAAATTGTCCATGCTTTTATGGAGGAGAAGAGTCAAACTTCGTTGCCCGACTTAATGGCAACTGATCCCAGTAAAATTTTGCAACAATCAAATTTTAAACCCAAGAGAAATTGAAGAAAACATCAGAAATAAAATTCAAAGTACACCTAGATGAAAATCATTTACCATTAAAGATAGATTGGGCTGCTGATCAATCTGAGAAATCTGAGAATAACCAGAGTAAGTCAATCATGCTTGCTTTGTGGGACGAGAAAGAGAACAACACTTTGCGCATTGATTTATGGACCAAAGACATGATGGTAGATGAAATGAAAAAATTTACATGTCAGAACATCATTACCATGGCCGACGCATTTGAACGATCTACTGGAGAAAAAGATGCTGCAAAAGAAATTCGAGAGTTCGGGAAACAACTCGCAATCAAACTTGGAGTTTTAAGGTAATTTTTACGGAAGACTTAATTATTTAATTTAGTCGAATCGTTGCCATGAGTAAAACAGAGAAACAAAGCGCGGAGATTAAGGTAAAAACCTCTTTTGTCTCCACAATCATTAGCATCTCCTTGGTGCTTTTCCTGATGGGCCTTTTGGGCCTGATTGTCATCAATGCAAAAAAAATATCTGAGCATGTAAAAGAAAACATTGGTTTATCGCTTTACCTATCTGATGATATCAACAACATTCAATTGCAAAAACTGAAGGATTTAATCAGTGCAAAGCCCTATACGAATAGAATAGAGTATGTTGACAAGGAAGAAGCCGCTGAGATGTTGAAGAAAGATTTAGGAGAGGACTTTGTCGATTTCTTGGGATACAATCCACTGTCTGCCAGCATTGATGTGTATTTAAAAGCAGACTATGCTGAAGAAGCAAACATTGAGACGATTGCGTCAGAATTAAAACGTTTGTCAAAGGTAAAAGAAGTTGTCTATCAAAAAGATTTATTGGCGGAGGTGAATACCAACATTCGAAAAATTGGTTTGGTGATTCTGAGTTTTAGTGTTTTGTTACTGATCGTTGTTGTGGCCTTGATTAACAATACCATTCGATTGGCCATCTATTCTAAGCGCTTTTTAATTAAAACCATGCAATTAGTTGGTGCTACTTCAGGATTTATCAGGAGACCATTTGTTGGCAGGGGAATACTTAATGGAATATTGAGTGGAATCATTGCCTCTCTTTTGCTTTTAGGAGTCATTTTTAGCATTAAACAGAATCTGCCTGAATTTTTAGAGTTACAAAACTTTAACATATATCTGATTTTGTTTGCCGCCATAATAGTGCTTGGAATCTTAATTTCGTGGATATCCACTTCCCTTGCTGTGCGAAAGTTTCTGCGCATTCAAAGTGGAGATTTACATTAAAACATTACACATGAGTGAAAAACAAGACAATCAATTTGCATTTGGGAAAGAGAATTACAAACTTTTTGGCATTGCCGTATTGGTGGTTATTGTCGGCTACCTATTAATGGTAGGTGGAGGCACAGACGATCCGAACCAATTCAATTATGATGAATTATTTTCATTCAGAAGGATAACTTTGGCTCCTCTCGTCGTACTCACAGGTTTAGCACTTGGAGTATATGCAATCATGAAAAAATCATAGGAAAATCGAGCTTGGTTCATGCCCAATTTTCTAGAGGGAGAAATTCTGCTGATCAATAAGCCAAAGCATTGGACCTCCTTTGACATTGTAAAAAAAGTACGCTCCATATTGTATCATAAACTTGGTCTCAAAAAAGTGAAGGTGGGGCACGCTGGCACACTGGATCCTTTGGCGACGGGATTGCTCATATTGTGTACAGGGAAGAAAACAAAAATCATAGAATCCATTCAATCTACAAAAAAGGAATACAGTGGAATAATTCAACTTGGGGGTACAACTCCTTCTTATGATTTAGAAACAGCGGTTGAAAATGAGAAGTCTTACGATCATCTTGAACCAAGCCAAATTAGTGCTGCTGCCAATTCATTTATTGGATCGATTCATCAGTTTCCTCCTAAGTTTTCTGCAATAAAAATTGATGGACAAAGAGCATATAAAGCTGCCAGAAAAGGACAGGACATAGAAATAAAATCAAAAATTGTTCAGATAGACCAATTTGAAATTGTGAAAGTTGACTTACCTGAAGTTCACTTCAAAGTTGTTTGCTCCAAAGGAACTTATATTCGTTCACTCGCACATGACTTAGGAGAACGTTTAAAAGTGGGCGGATATTTAAAAGAATTAAAGCGAAATGGAATCGGAGAATATCGATTAGAGGATGCCATAGATGTAGAAGATTTTGAACGGCAGCTACAATCCCTTTAATTTGGTCAGTTTTGTTAAATTTGCCGCTCATTTTTCTAAAGCTTCACATACCTAAAAAAAGCGATGAAATTATCTAAGTTCAAATTTGAAATGCCAGCTGACTTGTTGGCAGAGCGTCCAACTACCAATCGTGATGACTCACGCATGATGGTTGTCAACAGAAAAGAAGGAACGATTGAACACCGAGTTTTCAGTGATATCATTGAATACTTTGACGAAGGTGATGCACTGGTTTTGAATGACACCAAAGTTTTCCCTGCTCGATTATATGGGAACAAAGAAAAAACTGGTGCTAAAATTGAAGTTTTCTTTTTAAGAGAATTAAACAGTGATAACCTGCTTTGGGATGTTCTTGTTGACCCAGCTAGAAAAATAAGGATTGGGAATAAACTATATTTTGGGGACGATGATTTGGTTGCAGAGGTGATTGACAATACCACCTCACGAGGTAGAACGCTAAGGTTCTTGTTTGATGGTTCGCATGAAGAGTTCAGAAAAATCATCATGTCATTAGGCGAAACGCCCATCCCTAAATACATCCAGCGTGAGGTAGAACCTGAAGATGAAGAACGTTACCAGACTGTTTATGCAAAGAATGAGGGTGCGGTAGCTGCACCTACAGCCGGCTTGCATTTTAGTAAAAACTTATTGAAGCGATGTGAGATCTTAGGCGTTAATTTTGCGCCTGTTACCCTACATATTGGATTAGGCACTTTTAGGCCTGTTGAGGTAGAAGACCTTACGAAGCATAAAATGGACTCTGAGGAGATGGAGATCACTGAAAAAACCGCAGAAATTGTCAACAACGCCAAACGCTCGAATAAAAAAGTAATTGCCGTTGGCACTACCAGTATGCGTGCCATAGAAACTTCGGTATCCACCGATGGATTTCTAAAACCATACAAGGGATGGACCAATAAATTTATTTTTCCTCAATATGACTTCAGTATAGCTGACATGATGATCACGAATTTTCACATGCCAGAATCCACACTATTAATGATGACAGCAGCTTTCGGAGGATACGACCTCATCATGAAAGCCTACAAAGAGGCCATCAAAGAAAAATATCGTTTTTACAGTTATGGGGATGCCATGCTGATTATCTAAGGTGAAAACGTATTTTATAGTTGTAGCGGGCGGAAAAGGCATACGAATGGGCAGTGAACTACCCAAGCAGTTTCTTCCAATTGGCGGAACACCATTAATTATTCGCACAATAGAAAACATTCGAAAAGCAGTGCCAGATGCTGAGATAATTCTTGTCTTGGGGGATTCAGCGAAAGAACAATGGAAAGATATTGCTCAAAACACAGCATTTGCTGATTTGGTTGTTGCAAATGGAGGTTCATCGCGCACTGAATCTGTAAAATCAGGTCTTGCATTGGTCACTGAAGACTCTATGGTTGCCATACATGATGCTGTGAGGCCCTTTGCCTCTGTCGATTGTATAAAAAGTACATTGAATGCAGCCATGGAGCATGGTGCAGCCATCCCTGTTGTCCCCATGACGGAGTCCATTCGTCTAAAAAAGGGTGCATTGTCAACTGCGGTTGACCGAGATAACTATTGCATTGTTCAAACGCCACAGTGCTTCAGGTTTGAAATTGTCATGAGCGCTTATGAACAACTCAGTAACAGCCATTCAGATGATGCTTCAGTGGTAGAGGCATCGGGAGTTAAAATTGCATTAACACAGGGCAATGAGGAAAACATTAAAATTACCACGCAAAAAGACCTCTGGATCGCTGAATCAATTTTGAAGATGCAGAAAGAATAAGCATGCTGTTATTTATGTCACAGACCTTTTGATTAGATTTGTTTTAAACAAGTGTAAATGCCAGAACGACTAGAAATATTGAAAACTGCAAAACTTTACATTGCAGGGAAATTTGTGCGCACAGAATCCGGAAGATATTACCACCCAAAGAACTCGAAAGATGTTTCCTTGGGCAATATTTGTTTGGCTTCTCGCAAGGATTTTAGAAATGCGGTCGTCGCTGCAAGAAAAGCACAAGCTGCATGGTCCAATCGTTCTGCCTACAATATCGGTCAAATCCTCTACAGGATGGCTGAAAATTTGGAGGCAAGAAAGGCGGAGTTTGTCAACATACTTTCCAAAGAGGATTCTTTAACCTCTCAAAAGGCATTAAGTCATGTAGAGCAATGCATAGACCGCATCGTTTATTTCGCGGGTTGGTCGGATAAATTTCAACAATTGTATAGCAGTGTAAATCCAACAGCAAGCAGCCATTTTAATTTTTCAATTGTAGAACCAACAGGCGTAGTGGCTGCAATTTGTGGCAAGAAAAGTGGATTTAGCGGCCTTGTGTCTGCCATAAGTGCCGTGATTTGTGGAGGGAATACCTTGGTGTTACTCGCTGAAAAAAATGCACCTCTTTCAGCAGTTGCATTTGCTGAGGTATTGCACCACTCAGATGTGCCAGCAGGCGTAGTAAACATATTGACAGGTGAAGAAGAGGAATTGTCATCACATTATAGTGCACACATGGATGTCAATGCTCTTTTAACAATTGGCCTAGCTAAAGAAAAAGTGACACCCATGAAAGAGTTGGCTGCTGAAAATGTAAAACGCTTTATTCAATGGGAAATTAGTGAATTACAACCCACTATATTTGAGAAACCATTGAATATTCGGTCATTCTTGGAGGTAAAAACAACATGGCATCCCATCGAACAAATCGGAGGCGCTCAAGCTGCATACTAGAAGACAATGGGATTAACAAGTGCTGTCATTATATTACTCATTACAGTAGTTTTTCTGTTAAGTGCACTTTATCTAGAATGGTTTAGACCAACGGTTACTTTCTTCATTTCCATTCTTGTTCTGGTGCTAGCAAACATCATCAGTCCAGAAGAAGCACTCAGTGGATTTGCCAATGAACAATTGGCTGTTATAGTAGTGCTATTAATCATTAGTGACATGTTCAGAAAGTCCTCTGTAATCGAGGTGCTCTTTAACCGTTTGTTTGGCAGAAGCAATACAGTATCCAGCTTTAAGTTGATGATGATGTCTGTAGTTGCTGGTCTTTCAGCTTTTTTCAACAACACACCCTTAGTGGCCATGATGATGCCCTATGTAAATTCTTGGTCGAAGAAACAGGGTGTTGCAGCATCTAAACTATTGATCCCCTTGTCCTATGCCGCCATTCTTGGGGGGTGTATAACATTGATTGGCACAAGCACGAATTTGATTGTCAATGGTTTGGCAGTTGAAGCAGGCTTTACGGCGCTCTCCATTTTTGATTTTACTGCGGTTGGCTTGCCTATGCTGGTCATTGGCATCGTTTACCTCATGTTTTTGGGGGGCAGACTCTTGCCAGACAGTAGAGAGTCTGAAGTGGATGTTTTTATGTCTGACCGACAATATTTCGTTGAAGCCATCATAAAAAAAGGCTCTCGTTTAATTGGGACTTCTGCAAAGCATGCGGGATTTCGAAATTTAGAAGGCTTGTATTTGGTTGAAATCGTGCGCAATGAGCGTAACATTTACCCGATTCCCCCAGATTTTGTTTTGGAGGAAGATGATGCATTGATTTTTGCCGGGGAAACCACTGCAGTGGAAGAAATAAAACGACAAAACTTAGGGTTGACATTGCCCAAAATGGTTGATCATATGGCCATGGACAAGACATCTGTCAATGAGATCGTGGTATCTTTCAATTCATCACTGATTGGCAAAAAGGTAAAGGAAACAGATTTTAGAGCGCGTTTTGATGCAGCCATCGTAGCGATTCATAGAAATGGAGAAAATCTATCTGGGAAAATTGGAGACATTATGTTGAAAGCTGGTGACGTTTTATTGGTGTTCAGTGGTTCTGATTTTTTAAGTAGAACAAAGACCAATCAGGCATTTTATATTTTAACCCATACAGAATCTCCATCTCCAGTAAATGTATACAAGGTGGGGGCAGTTTTTCTTTCACTTATTATTGCCATCATTGCATCCGCAATTACCGCTTTCCCTCTGTTGATTGCACTCTCCTGCGTTTTATTGTTAGGACTTTTCCTAAAAATTATGCCATTAAGTGAAGTTCGAAAAGGCTTAGATTTTGATTTGATCTTGTTGATAGCTTTTGGTCTGGCATTTGGAAAAGCAATGATCAATTCTGGTGCTTCTATCTATTTAGCAGAGGGGATTTCAACATTAAATCATTGGTTAAATCCGTTGCTTTTTTTAATGTTTATATTTTTAATTACCAACGTTTTGGCAGCCTATATTACGAATAAAGCGGCTGTTGCCATTTTGTTTCCAATATCTGTTGCCATTGCTTCAGAATTGGGGTTGAATCCTGTCCCTTTTATATTAATAGTATCTTTCGGAGCCGCTGCAAACTTTATTACACCCATTGGCTATCAAACGAATTTAATGGTGTATGGTCCTGGGAGTTATTCCTTCAAAGATTTTATGCGCATCGGTTGGCCCCTAACGCTTATTTACATGATCGTCAGTGCATTTGTTTTAACTAAGATGTACAGTTTATGAGAATTTACCTTTTTATTGGGTTAACATTTGTGGTGCTGAACAGTTTCGCACAACGCATTGGCTTGCAGGCTGGTGTTGCCGTGCCGATTGCCGATTTTTCAAGTGATGATGTGAACAGTCCTGATGCAGGTTCTGCAGAAACTGGCCTTAATTTGGTGGCAGATTATGAAGTTCAAATTAAGGAGAAACTTAACTTTTTACTCATGTTCAATTACCAGTCAAATCCTGTAAATGAGGAGTTGCTAGAAAGTGAGTTCCGAGCAATTATTCCACAAAGTGCTTTGTTTACAATGGGGGTTAAGAATTGGCGTCAAGCGCGTTTTTTAATGGGACTAAATTTTGTTTTTCCATTAAACGAAAGTCCATTTGCCTTTGATACACGATTTATGTTGGGATTGAACTCAGCGAGCAATCCAGAAATCACCGTGAATGTTACAGATAACGGTCAACAAAGTATTGTCAGAACCTTTGATAATCCAACAGTTGGACTTAGTTTTTTAGCAGGTTTTGGTATGAGGGTTAAAATCTCTGAAAAGGTAGATTTATTGTATCATTTGGATTATTCATCCACCAATATAGAATTTGAGGGGGTGCGCACTGAAGGCAGATTCAATGGCAGTTTAGTGGCTTCCTCTAACGATGATTTTGACATGTCCTTTCAAACAATCGCACTCAGTATCGGCATTGCTTTTGTGCCATAATTCATTCGCATAGTGTAATTTCACAAAAACAATAAAATGAAGTATACGCCATTTGTAATCATTGCGATTTTAATGTTCGCTTGCAATGCACCAAAAGACAAAGAGTTGAACAATCGCATCACTTTTGAAAATTCAATGTGGGAGAAGGGAGATGCAAAAACCTTTAAAGTGTATATTGATCCGGAGCACAATCCACATTACATGGCCATTGTCATGAATAGCAATGAAAAATTCCCACATCCATTGTTGCGCTTACGCATTCAAGAAAAACGACCTAATGGTGAATTGTTAGAGTATGATTTTGAGCTCAACATGCAAATAAGAGAGGATGACATGGAAGAGATTCAACAAAGAGGAGGAAAAGATCATTTGGTGATTCCTTCTTTTAATTATACAGAAACCGGGGAATACAGTTTTACAGTTTCTCATAGTATGCCTGAGCAATCGTTGCTAGGTTTGGAAAATATGGAGCTCGTTGTGAAGCCAGTTAACGCCCCAAATCCTTAAGCAGGCTTTTTACTCCTTCTGTTGCTGTGCTCCTGATGACTGTCCAATTCTCAGGCAAAAGCAATTCCTCGGCTTTAGGGTCAACAAGATAACAATTGCATTTTTTTGGCACAGCATAGATGAGGCTCGCCGCTGGGTATACATTCAAAGAGGTGCCAATGACAATCAATATTTCTGCAGAAGAAGTAATGATTTCAGCATCCTGCATTTTAGGCACTGCCTCACCAAACCATACAACGTTTGGCCTCAACTGATGGCCATTTTCGCAGCTGTCGCCCAAGTTTATATCTGATTTATCTAATTCGTATATCAGTTCAGGATGCCGCTCGCTTTGAGCTTTCATCAATTCTCCATGCAAATGCAACACTTGAGTAGAACCAGCTTTTTCATGCAGATTGTCTATATTCTGAGTGATGATGTGGACCTCATGGGTTGCTTCAAGTTTGGCCAAAAGGGCATGTGCCTCATTTGGCTTAGCCTGCATCAACTGCCTTCGGCGCATGTTGTAAAATTCAAGCACTTTAGCCTTGTCAGCAGCCCAAGCTTCAGGCGTAGCAACTTCTTCAATGCGGTAATTTTCCCAAAGGCCATCATGGTCTCTAAACGTTTTAAGGCCACTTTCTGCACTCATCCCGGCGCCACTAAATACCACCACCTTTTTGCTTGTTTTTTTCATCTTACTGTTTGAAATCATAATGCTTAAAATCCTTCCTGTGCAAGGGGGTAATGCTTACATTTATCAGCCCTAAATTAAAAAAATATGGCTGGTTCAAGGAAAAGACAAGAAGCGTTGGATTACCATGCGGATGGGAAGCCTGGGAAAATTGAAGTACGTCCAATAAAACCCTACAGTTCGCAGAGAGATTTGGCACTTGCTTACTCTCCAGGTGTAGCTGAACCTTGCAAAGAGATTGAGGCAGACAAAGAAAATGCCTACAAATACACTACAAAGGGAAATCTAGTTGCGGTCATTTCCAATGGTACAGCAGTGCTAGGTCTCGGCGACATTGGCCCAGATGCTTCGAAGCCTGTGATGGAGGGGAAAGGCCTTCTGTTTAAAATATTTGCTGACATCGATGTGTTTGACATAGAAGTGGATGCAAAGGAGGTCGATCATTTCATTTCAACAGTAAAAGCCATAGCGCCCACTTTTGGTGGAATTAACCTAGAAGATATCAAGGCTCCAGAATGTTTTGAAATCGAGGAACGATTGCGCGAGGAATTGGACATTCCAGTCATGCATGATGACCAACATGGTACAGCAATCATCTCCTCTGCTGCTTTGCTAAATGCATTGGAATTGGCTGAGAAAAAAATAGAAGATGTCAGGATAGTTGTCAATGGAGCTGGTGCTGCAGCGATGGCATGCATTAACCTTTACGTAGCATTAGGTGCAAAAAAGGAAAACATCATCATGTTAGACAGTAAAGGAGTGATTCGAACGGATATGGATATCACCAATCCGTACAAGAAAAAGTATGCCACCAGCCAAGATTATCACCAATTGGACGACGCTATAAAAGATGCAGATGTGTTCTTGGGCTTGTCAGTCGGGGACATTCTTTCAAAAGCAATGATAAAAAGCATGGCGAAAAATCCCATAGTGTTTGCACTTGCCAATCCAGATCCTGAAATTCCCTACAAGGATGCCATGGAAGCAAGAGAGGATGTCATCATGGCCACAGGTCGATCAGACCAACCAAATCAAGTGAACAATGTATTGGGTTTTCCATTCATTTTTCGAGGAGCCTTGGATGTGCGTGCCACTGAAATCAATGAGGCCATGAAGCTTGCGGCCGTATATGCTATAGCGAAAATTGCGAAAGAAACTGTGCCAGAAGAGGTAAATGAAGCATACGGAGAAAAAAACCTACAATTTGGCCGAGAATTCATCATACCAAAACCAATGGATCCTCGCTTACTTATGGCGGTAGCTCCAGCAGTAGCTAAAGCAGCTATAAAATCAGGGGTTGCACAAAATCCAATCAAAGATTGGGGGAGGTATAAGATTGAATTGAGCAACCGCCTAGGTCGAGACAATAAATTGGTTAGGAACATGACTGCACGGGCGCGCTTAAATCCGCAAAGAGTTGTTTTTGCCGAGGCAGACAATTATAAAATTTTGCGCGCAGCCCAAATCGTTAAGGATGAAAACATTGCAATTCCAATTTTGTTGGGCAAAGAAAAAAAGATCAATGCTCTGATTGAGGAACACAATTTGGACTTGGAGCATGTAGAAATCATTGACCCAAAAGAAGAGCAGCACCTGGAACAGAGAAAAAGTTACGGGAAAGAACTGTTCAACAGACGCCAACGCAAAGGCTTAACTCAATTTGAATCACAACAAAAGATGCGAGACAGAAATTATTTTGGCGCCATGATGGTAGAGCAAGGCGATGCCGATGCTTTCATCAGTGGCATCACTAGAAATTATCCTGAGACAATTCGACCGGCATTGCGCATTTTTGGAACAGAAGAGGGAGTGAATAAAATTGCGGGAATGTATATTCTCATTACAAAAAAAGGTCCTGTTTTTTTCGCAGATACTACCATCAACGTTAACCCCACAGCACAAGATTTGGCCGATATTGCCGTGCTAACGGCCAATTCGGTAAAACGAATGAAAATCAAACCACGCATTGCAATGTTGTCTTTTGCCAACTTTGGATCCTCAGAATTTGAGGAGTCTAGAAAAGTGAGCAAGGCAGTCGAGATTTTGCACAAAGAACACCCTGACTTGGTTGTGGATGGTGAATTGCAAGCCAATTTTGCCTTGAGCAATGAGCTGATGACGGAAAAATTTCCTTTTTCGAAATTGGTAGATAAAAAAGTTAATGTGCTCATTTTCCCAAACTTATCAGCAGGCAATATTGCTTATAAACTCGTTCAAGAAATTGGAGAAGTGGAATCCATCGGACCCATTTTACTAGGCCTTGATAAACCTGCTCACATTTTGCAGTTGGGCAGCAGTGTCCGAGAAATAGTTAACATGGTCACCATTGCCTCGGTAGACGCTCAAACCAGAAAATAATGAACATGATTGCGCACATTCAAGGAAGATTAGTAGAGAAAAACCCTACTTATGTAGTCATTGACTGCAATGGAGTTGGGTACCGTTTGATGATTTCATTGAATACCTACGGTAAAATTGGGGAAGAAGAAGCCTGTAAATTATACACAGAGCTTGTTGTAAGGGAAGATGCTCAAATATTATACGGTTTCATTGAAGAAGGTGAACGACGGTTATTTCAATTGCTTATCTCAGTTTCTGGAGTAGGCCCTGCTACTGCAATGGTAGTATTGTCCTCAGCAGAAGCATCTGAAATTCAAGAGGCTATACTTTCAGAAAATGTGGCTTGGTTCAAGGGTGTGAAAGGAATAGGACCTAAATCTGCACAAAGGATCATTATTGACTTGAAAGACAAAATCTCAAAAGAAAATCTAAATGTTAAAATTTCTTTAAATCTGGACAATACTGTAAAAGAGGAGGCGTTATCAGCGTTGGTAAACCTAGGTTTTAACAAGAAAGTAGCCGAGAAAGCGATAGAAAGAATATTGAGGGAGAATCAGGACTATGGGATTGAAGAAGTTATAAAACATGCGCTTAAAGGATTGTAAGCGATAATTAAGTTGATTTTTAAAGGGAACAATATACGGGAAACCCTACTTCCATTAGGGTTTATAGGGATTTTTGTCGGATCACTTTTGGCGTATACCCCAATCAACAATCCTTTAGTTGAGGACTTTGATGCGTTGACGGTACTTCCAGATTCTACTGAAGATGACACTGGCAAGATTGAGCTGATCTATCCATTTGAAGACAAAAGCAACGAAGGACTCAATGAGAAGCGGAGTCCTTTGTTTCTTAATGACCCCTCCAACATCAACAAAAAATTTGAATACAATCCAGAAACGGGAGAGTACAACTATTCGCAGAAATTGGGAGAAAGGGATTATAGAGCCCCTTCGAAAATGAGCCTTGATGAATATCTAAAGTACGATATGGAACAGGCCAATCGAGATTTTTGGAGGAAAAAATCCTCTGCCGAAACATTGAATGAATCAGAAGGGTTTAGGCCTCAAATCAACGTAAAGGGCAAGTTGTTCGACCGTATATTCGGAGGAAATGTGATCGACATACGGCCTCAAGGGTCTGCAGAACTTTCCTTTGGGCTAAACATTTCACGAAGAGACAATCCCATCATCCCTGAACGACAAAGAAGAACGACCAATTTTGATTTCAAACAAAAAATTCAATTGAATGTGGTGGGCAACATCGGAGAAAAACTGAGGCTTCAAACAAACTTCAATACTGAGGCCACCTTTGACTTCGAGAATCAAATGAAGTTGGAATACACAGGCTACGAAGATGAAATCATTCAGAAGATTGAAGCAGGAAACGTGTCTTTGCCATTACAAAGCTCACTCATAACTGGCAGTCAAACACTATTTGGAGTAAAAACAGAACTTCAATTTGGAAGACTAAGGGTGACTTCCATCTTTTCACAAGAGAAGGGTGAGAAAAAAGAGATCAATTTGAGTGGTGGTGCTCAAGTCAGGGAGTTTGAAAAGTCGGCATCAGAATATGATGAGAACCAGCACTTCTTTTTGTCTCATTTGTTCAGAGAGGCCTATGAATCGAATCTAGCAAATCCACCCAGAGTTACCTCCAGAATCAACATTACTGCTTTGGAAGTGTATGTGACCAACACAAGGGCAGCGTTCAACAATACTCGAAACATCTTAGGGTTTTTGGACCTAGGGAATGACCGTCGAATTTACAATCCTTCCGTGGTCAATAGAAACAATCAGGCAAGAGCGGCAGACAATGCAGCTAATGATTTATACGCAAATCTTGCAGAGGGCTTTCCTCAAGCAAACGAGGTTAGAAACTTCAACAATGCCGATGCCATTTTGCAACAGCAGGGATTAATCAGTGGGTCTGATTATGAACGTCTAGAAAATGCAGTACTGCTCTCACCTAATGAATATACATTCAACAAAGAGTTAGGTTACATCTCGCTCAACCGTACACTCAATCCACAAGATGTATTAGCCGTAT